>PBFV01000039.1 GCA_002718935.1 Verrucomicrobiales bacterium | reverse complement strand
ATCACGCCAGAACAAGCCGAATTGCCCATGCCCACGCTGACGCATCCCGAGCAGCAGGTTTTCAACGTCCTCACCCACGAGGAAATGCAGCAGGACGAAATCATCCGGCGCAGCGAATTGCCCGCCGCGCAGGTTTCGGTGGCGTTGCTGCAGTTGGAAATGAAGCGGCTTATCAAGCAGCATCCGGGCCGACTGTTTGCACGGGTTTAGTTTAACCGCCCAGTTTAATGTTGGCATCAGCAAATTCCTTGCGACAATTGGTTTGTGCGATTGAGCGTTTCCATTACCGCCTTGTTCATCGGCACATTCATTTGCGTGGCCGCCGTTCCCTTTCCCAAGCTTTCGTCGGATTACCAAAAGGCCATGCTACCGCTCCTGAAAAAGTTTTGCCTCAATTGTCATTCGACGGAGGAACAGGAGGGGGAATTAGATTTGGAGCGGTTCTCGTCGCTGGAGTCGGTTCGCAAGGCGTCGAAGGTTTGGGTGAAGGTGGTAGAGATGATGGAGGATGGGGAGATGCCGCCGAAGAAGGAGGCGCAGCTTTCGGTCGCGGAACGGAAGCGTTTTCTCGGGTGGATCGGAGATTATCTGGATGCGGAGGCGTTGGCGAATGCGGGCGATCCAGGGCGGGTGGTGCTGCGGCGGTTGAGCAACGCGGAATACACGTACACCATCCAGGATTTGACGGGGGTGAAGCTGACGCCGGCACGGGAGTTTCCGGTGGACGGCGCGGCGGGTGAGGGCTTCATGAATGTCGGTGACGCGATGGCAATGTCGCCGGCACTGGTGCAAAAATATCTCGATGCTGCCAAGGAGGTAGCCAGTCATGCGGTGCTGACGCCCAAAGGTATTCGCTTTTCGCTGGGCACCTCGCGCCGCGATTGGGCCGATGAACTGCTCTTTAAGATTCGCACCATCTACGCCCGGCACACCTCAGGTCCAGCGGCTACAGATAAAGTGTACCGCTGGAATCCAGCCGCGTTGGACAAGGCCATGAAGATGGACGGTCGTGTAGACTTGTTTCATTACCTCCATGCTTTGGTGGAAAACCGGGATCGACTAATGGAGAATCCTGCATTAGCCGACGAAATAGCGAGAGAGAAAAATTTGAATGCCAAATATCTCCGACGCATGACAGACGTCTTGATGGATGAAAATCCTTCTCTGTTGCTTCGGAAAATCCGCGATGATTTGCTAACGGCCAAGCCAACGGATGTCAGTGCGCGAATAGTATGGGATGTTCGAAAATGGAAGGAGCGTTTGTGGCGGTTCGATAAGGTGGGGCAAACAGGACGAACAGGCGGATCAACGGCCTGGATGAACGCGGTCAACCCGCAGAGCACACAGCAGGAGTTGCGGCTGAAGATTCCGGCTGATGCCAAGGGCGAGATCAGTGTTTTCCTCGCAGCGGGCGATGGCGGTGATGGCGCGACCGGCGACGCGGTTCGCTGGGGGCGGCCGCGCGTGGTGTTGAAAGGCCAACCGCCCATCCCGTTGGCGGCGGTGCATGGCTTGGCGCAGCGGATGACGTTGCTGCAGTTGAACGAGCTGGCGCGCACGGAAAAGTATCTCGCGGTGATTGCTGCTGCGGAATGGACGGGCAAATCGATTGAGGAAACTGCGCGCGGGCAGGGGTTGGATGCGCGGGTGCTGGCCAACTGGGTGGCGGCGGTGCAGTTGGGCAAGTTCGCCGCACCGCAGGTGACGGGGCATTATCCGGGCAAGATGTCGCGAGTGGGCGATTACGAGGCGATCCGCGGCTGGGGCACGCCCGCCACGCCCAGCCTCATCGCCAGCAAGGCCGAGCAGACGCTGCGCTTTGGCACGCTCACCATCCCGGGCCGCAGCGTGAACATGCATCCCTCGCCTACCGCCGAGGCGTTGCTTGTTTGGCAAAGCCCGATTGCCGGGCGCGTGAAGGTGAAGGGATTCTTTGCCGACTCGGATGGCGTGTGCGGCAACGGCGTAGCGTGGCGCGTGGAGCTGGTCGATCGCACGGGTGCCAGCCAATTGGCCGCGGGCGGTTTTGAGAACGGCAGGCGCAGCGAGTACGCTCCCGAGGCGGCGGTGATGGTGCAGAAGGGTGACCTCATCCGTTTCGTGGTGAACGCTAAGGGCGGCAGTCACGTTTGCGATACCACGCAGGTGTCCTTCACTATCACCGAGCAGGTCGGCAAAAAGCACACATGGAATGTGGAGCGCGAATTGGTCGACCGCATTCATGATGGTAATCCACTGGCCGATTCGTTCGGCCATCCGGCCGTGTGGCATTTTGCCTCCTCAGCCAATGCGAAGCCCGCGCAGGGCAACATCCCGCCCGGGTCGGCCCTAGCCAAATGGCGCACAGCCGTAATTGGCCGGGCGAAAACCGCGGAGGTCCACAGGCTTGCCGAGGCGGTGAAACACGCGCTGTTGCCCAAGATTGAAGGCGCGGCTGATGCGCGCAAGCCTTTGCGTGACAACTTCACTCATCCCACTGGGCCGCTCAAGTGGCTGGCCATGGCGCAGGGCGAGGCCAAGCTGGCGGACATGGACGCTGCGGCCCCGTCGATGCTGGAGTACAAGCTGCCCGGGCCACTGGTGGCCGGTGGCGAGGTGGTGGTGACGGGGCTATTGCATCCGGAGAAGGGCGCCAACGGCACGGCGCAGTTTTTGTTGTCGCTCAAAAAGCCGGACGCCAAGGCGCTGCTCGGCCAGCCGTTGGTGACGGGCGCGGCGGCAGGCAAGGCGATGGTGGCAGCGTATGACGATTTCAGGGCACTGTTCCCGGCGGCGATGTGCCACGCGCAGATTGTGCCGGTGGACGAAGTGGTGACGATGATTTTGTATCACCGCGAGGACGACGCGCTGCGGCGGCTGATGCTGAGCAAGGCGGAGGCGGCGGAGCTGGACCGCTTGTGGGACGAGCTGTTTTACGTGTCGCAGGAACCACTGCTGCGGGTGGTGAGCCACGAGCAGCTTTATGAATTCGCCACGCAGGACCGCAAAGATTTGCTGCCGCCGCTGGAGAAGATGCGCATCCCCACGCGCCAGCGGGCGGAGGCCTTTCGCGCGCGCTTGAAAAAGACTGAGCCGGTGCACTTGGCGGCCGTGCTGGCGCTGGCCGAGCGGGCGTGGCGGCGGACCTTGAGCGATGCGGACCGGAAAGAACTGCTCGACCTGTACGAGGCGCTGCGGATGAAAGAGCTGCCGCACGCGCGCGCCATCCGGCTGGTGCTGGCGCGGGTACTGACATCGCCGGAGTTTTTGTATCGGCTGGAGCAGCCAGCCACGGCGAAAGACAAACGCTGGGCGCCGGTGAGTAGCCGCGAGCTGGCGAGCCGGCTCAGTTATTTCCTATGGTCGACGATGCCGGACGAGCCGCTCCGGCGCGCGCTGAATGGTAAGCTGCCGGTGGGCGACCGCGTGGTGGCTGCGCAGGCGCGGCGCATGCTCGATGACCCGCGCACGCGGCGCTTGGCCGTGGAGTTCGCCTGTCAATGGCTGGGCATCCGGCAGTTCGACTTGGACGACGGCAAAAACGAAAAGCTGTACCCGCAGTTCGCCGAGCTGCGCGGGCCGATGTACGAGGAGAGCGTGCGCTTCCTCGAGAATCTCTTTCGCCAGGACGGCTCCATTCTTGATTTGCTGAATGCCGACTACACGTTCCTCAATGAGCAGCTCGCCAAACATTATGGCATCGCAGGCGTAACCGGCAGCGAATGGCGGCGCGTGGAGGCCGCGCGGGCGAAGGGACGCGGTGGCATCCTCGGCCTCGCCACCACGTTGGCCAAGCAATCGGGCGCCTCGCGCACCAGCCCCATTCTGCGCGGCAACTGGGTTTCTGAAACACTGCTGGGCGAGCGCCTGCCCAAGCCGCCGACGAATGTACCCGATCTGCCGGAGCTGGTGCCCGCCGGCCTCACGGCACGCCAGTTGATTGAAAAACACAGCAGCGTCGCCGCCTGCGCCAAGTGCCATGCGCGCATCGACCCCTACGGCTTCGCGCTCGAGCAATACGACGCCATCGGACGCCGGCGTCCACAGCCGGTGAACACCAAGACAAAGCTGGTCGACGGCCAAGCCATCGAGGGCCTGGACGGTCTACGCAATTATTTGGCAAACGACCGACGCGAGGCGTTCGTGCGGCAGTTCTGCAAAAAACTCCTCGGCTACGCGCTGGGCCGCGAGGTGAGCCTTTCTGATGAGCCCCTGCTGAAGGCCATGCAGGCGCGGCTCGCTAAGGAAAACTATCGCTTCAGTGTGGCGGTGGAAATGATTGTGACCAGCGAGCAATTCCGGAGCATTCGCAGTGTTCGGAATGCAGAACCCAAAAAGTGAATTGATAGAATACGAATTCGGAGTAGTCTAAAAAATAGCGAAGGGAGAATGATGAAACACGATATTTCACGGCGGACGATGTTGCGCGGGTTGGGGGTGACGATGGCGTTGCCCTGGATGGAGAGTGTGCGCGTGTGGGGCGACACACGGAAGGCGGCCAAGCAGGCGAGCGAAGCGCCGGTGCGCATGGGGATTTTGTTTGCCGGGTGCGGGTTTCACTCGAAGGAATGGTGGGCGAAAGGCGAGGGCAAGGCGATGGAGCTGGGCAAGGTGCTCGCGCCGCTGAAGGATTTTCGGGAGAAGATGGTGTTCATCCGCGGCCTCTACAACAAGGAGGCGTTGAAGGGCAACATTCACAGCTCGCAGACAGGCAACCTGCTGTCCGGCGCGCCGCTGGCCTCGGGCGGGCGGATTCAATCCGGCACCAGCGTGGACCAGTACGTGGCCAAGCGCATCGGGCACCAGACGAAGGTGCCGAGCCTCGTGCTCGGTTGCGAGAAGTCGAATCCCGGCGTGCACAAAAACTATTCGCTGCTCTACAGCTCGCACATCTCGTGGAGCAGCCCGAACACGCCCACGCCGCTGGAGGTGTACCCGGCGCTGGCGTTTGACCGGTTGTTCAAAAACAAAACCGAAACCGGCGACCGCAGCGTGCTCGATGCCATCCTCGGCGACGCCAAGGATTTGCGTCGCAACATCAGCCGACAGGACCAGCAGAAGCTCGATGAGTACCTGAATTCTGTCCGCGAGGTCGAACAGCGCATCGAGAGCGCCGGCCAGCGCGGTGAATTGCAGGGCTGGCGTCCCACGCTCACCAAGCCCAACATGCCGCGCCCGAAGGACGGTTATCCGCAGGACATTGTGGAGCACATGCGGTTGATGAGCGACATCCTCGTGCTCGCTTTCCAGACCGACACTACGCGCATCTGCACGCTCAAGCTCAACAACGACCACGGCACCCTGCGCTTCCCGCACATCGGCGTGGATTACATGATCCACCATCTCCTCTCGCACACCGACAACGCCGACTGGCTGAAGGTGAACCAGTTTTTCCTCGAGCAAATGGCCTACATCGCTCGTCGGCTCGACGCCATCCAGGAAGGCCCCCGCACCGCGCTGGACAACACCATGCTCATGCTCTGCTCCAGCATGCTCACCGGCCATCACAACGCCAGCCAACTCCCCGTCGTCATGCTCGGCGGCGCCGGCGGCCGCATCAAAGGCGGCCGCAACCTCGATTACCTCAAGAACCCCAACCGCCAAATGAGCCGCTTGTTTTTGAGCATGATGGACAAAATGAACGTGCGCCCGAAGACCTTCGGCGATGCGGTGGCGCCGTTGGATGAGGTTTAACGTAGGAATTCATTTGCCCTCCTTCGCCCGCGCCTCTAGCCTTGGCGCATGAACCGTCGTGATTTCTGCAAGACCGCTGGGGCTGTCGCTGCTGTGGCTGCCACTTCTAACCTTCAAGCCGAAGACAAAAAACGCGCGCGCGCGAACAAGGGACTGATTTACAAGTCCGTCAAATGGGGTGGGCAACCGAACTTGCCGCGCATGAAGAAGCTCAAGGAGTTGGGCTTTGACGGCATCGAGGGCAGTGCGCCGGGCATGAACGTCGGCGCCCTTCGCAAGGCATGCGAGGAGGTGGGCCTGCCGATGCATGGAGTGGTGTACAATAAGCATTGGCAAAAGCGCTTGTCCTCGCCGGTGGAAGCCGAGCGCGACGAAAGCCGCAAGGGGCTCGAAGCGGCTATTCGTGAATCGAAAGCAGTGGGCGGTTCGTCGGTATTGCTTGTGCCGGGAGTGGTGCGCGGTGAGAAAAACAATGAATCACACGAACAGGTTTGGGAGCGGTCCATCGCCGAGATTCGCAAGGTCATTCCGCTCGCCAGCAAGCTGGGCATTCATGTGCTGATCGAAACGGTTTGGAACGGTTTCTGTTACAAGCCGGAGCAGTTCCGAGATTATCTCGATGAGATCAACAATCCGTGGGTGCAGGCGTATTACGACATCGGCAACATGCAAAAGTTTGCGCCGAGTCACGATTGGATTCGCATTCTCGGCAACCGAAATGTGAAACTGGACGTGAAGGATTGGGGCAAGAAGAACGGCTTCTGCCCGCTCGGCCAGGGCGATGTGGAATGGGACAAAGTCCGCGCTGAACTGAAAAAGATCGGCTTCAACGGCTGGGTCACCCGCGAGGGCGGCGACGGTGGCCACGACAAGACCGCCGCTCTGATGGATGAGCTGCTGGACCTTTAAGCGGCTGCTTCAGCGACATTATCCAGCACGATCTTGAATTCCAACCCCGTCGGCTTGCGATTGCGGCAAGTGACGGTGCCGTTGCAGGCTTCGATGCAGGTTTTCACGATGGCGAGGCCGAGACCTACGCCGCCGGTGTCGCGTCCCCGTGAAGGTTCGGGCCGGTAGAACGGATCAAAAATCTGCGGCAAACAATCCTCAGGCAAACCGGGCCCGCAGTCCGTCACACGCACTTCCACACCCTTGTCAGTGGATTTTGCGTTAATGATAATCGGCCCCTCCTTGCTGGCGTATTGCATGGCATTGCGCANCAGGTTGCCGATGGCNAGGGTGAGCCGGCGCGGATTGGCCTGCACGCGGATGTCCTTGGNGATCTCCACGCGAGGGCTGCCGGACTCGCCGCATTCACGGGCCACCACAGTATCCACCAGTTCGCGTAAGGCCACCGGTTCCAGCTCGATGTTGCGGGGGGTCACATTCTCCTGCGAAAACAGCAGCAGTTCGTTGACCAGCTCGGACATGTGCTCCACTTCATCTTGCACATCCTGCACGTACTTTTTCTGCTCATCATCGGCGCGTTGGCCGAGAATGCCGAGCGCCGCCTGCACTCGCGCGATGGGTGAGCAAAGNTCGTGGGAAATGTCTCCGAGGAACCGCCGTTGCCCCTTCACAAATCCATCCAGCCGGTCGGCCATGAAATCAACCGCATGACCCACGCGGCCAATCTCGTCGGTACGGTTGGTGCTCACGCGGGTGTCAAACTTGCCCTCCGCAATTTGCTCGGTCGCCATTGTGACCTCNGCAATGGGCCGGGTGATGTTGCGAACCATGGGCAGCCAAAACAGCGCTGAGAGCACCATGGCGCCCAGGGCAATGGGCACCCACGGCAGGGGATCGGCAAACAGGCCCGCGCCGCCCATGGTGTCGGACACCGCCACGAGCGTGGCTAGATAAACCACCTGATCCTGCCCGCGCTGNACCCGGCGNAGCCCCCGTAAATCTTCACGCGGCGGCTCGGCGGTGTTGGCCGGATGNGCCGTCACNGGNATTTCAGTGCCCGCCCAATATTGCGCCTTGGGTTGNTAGGTGGTTTCCGTGAACACCTCGCNCAGTCGCTCCGTGGGCGAACCCTTGTCCGGCGCCTTGGGGGCCTTCGCATTGGCCGCATTGGCCGGGGGTGTGCGGTTGCCGTCGCGGGCACNGGGCGGGCGGGGGCGCTGGCCGAGGNGTTGGCGCAGCCAGCGCTCCAATTCAGNGGCGTTGAGCTGCCCGTCATTGTTGCCGTCTGCCGAGGCAATCAGGTCGGCAGCTTGCTCAGGGCGGGGGATGAGCCGGCGGCCCTGTAAAAAATTGCGCGTGTTACGCTGGGCAATGGTGTCATATTGCTTGCGTTGCTCCTCGTTGAGGATGTCGTCGAGTTGCGCCCCGTAATCCTCCTGGGCCTTGGTGAACAGTTCGCGGGCTTTGGCAACGCGTTCTTCACGGGTTGGATTGCCTTCCGAGGCTTGCGTCCAAATGCTGCGGTAGCCTAGGTCCCGGGCCCGGCGCGCGGCCTGAAATTTCTCCGCTTGTTCGGGGGACAGTTTTAATTGCTCAGCCAGCGATGGGCCGGACGGCCGCCGGGGAGGCAGTGGCCGGGGGAGGCGGCGAATTTCCTCCCGCACATCTTCGGGCAGTTTCAACTCATTGTTCAACAGTGGCTGCCCGTCAGCNCCCACGAGATGAAACTNCACCTTGTAAATCTCCGAATATTGCTGCAGCACACTGGGCCAATCTTCGCGCAGTTGATTGGTGAGGGCCGTGGAGATCACCTGTGACACTTGCCGTACGCGTTCCTTGGCTGGGCCGTCCGCCCAGAAGGGTGAGCCGGGCCCGATTTGATATTTATGCGCCGCCCAAATGGCCGTGCCGATGAGCAGCAGGTTGAGGAAGAACCAGCCGAGAATTTTGGCGAACAATGTGTTGCGGACAGCCATCACAGTTTTTTCATCATGTAACCGACGGAGCGGACGGTTTCAATAAANGTTGGCGCTTTCGGGTCGTCGCCCAGCTTTTGGCGCAGGGCGCTTACGTGCACGTCGATGGAGCGGTCGAACACATCATAATCACGGCCGGCCACGTCTTCGAGAATCTGCTCGCGTGACCGNACCCGGCCGCGGGCGCGGGCAAGGCTGAGGAGCAGGTCAAATTCCAGCGAAGTCAGCCGCAAGGGGTCATCGCCCAACGCCGCAGTACGCGAGCCGGGCGAAATGTTCAGGTTACCATTGGTGATGTCGGCTTCGACGCCGTTTTCCTCGGTTGCCTGGGTGGGAGTAGCGCGGCGCATCACGGCGCGCAAGCGGGCCAGCAGCTCCCGCATGGAAAAGGTTTTGGGCAGATAATCATCGGCACCGATTTCCAGCCCTACCACGCGGTCTGCCTCATCGCCGCGGCCGGTGAGCATGAGCACGGGCACATTGGAATCATGGCGGATCGCTTTGAGCACCTCAAAGCCGTCCATGCCCGGCAGCATGACGTCAAGAATCACGGCGCTAAAATCACCCGCGCGAACCGCCTCCAAGCCATCGGGCCCCGTGTGGGCGCTGTCCACGGCGTAGCCGAGCGGCTCGAGATACTCGCGGATGAGGTCACACAGCTTGGGATCATCATCAATAATAATGATCTGCGTGGCTTGGGCTGCGACAGGCGGGCTCATTTGTCGTGGGTAAATTAAACCAAAAACCGCCGGTTTTTGCGAACTTTACATTATTTTACAAAACCCGCCCCCGTTCCACACACAGACTTTACACGCGCGTGGCAGGTTTTCTCAACGGTTCGAACGAAGGAAACGACATGAGCACGATGATGATTGAGATGACGGACTGCGCGGTGGGTGGCGCGGCCAAGGATGTGGACGGGGCCATCCTGCGGCGCATCCGTGGCGGCGAGCCGGAGGCTTTTGCTCTGCTCATCGCCCGTTATCAAACCAAGGTGTTTTCCATACTGCGCCGGTATGAGCGCGACAGCCACAAGGTGGAGGATCTCGCGCAGGAAACGTTCCTCAAGGCTTGGCGAGCGTTGGATCAGTTCAGTGCGAAATCGCCCTTTGAGCATTGGCTCTCCCGCATTGCCACCAACGTGGCTCGCGATCATCTGCGCCGGCTGGGTAGCCGCATTCGCGAAACAGGCTTTGAAGATCTTGGCGAGGACACATTGGACTGGCTGGACGCCGGCCGTGGCGGGCGCCAATTGCAGGTGAACGAGGCGCGTCAACTTTTGGACTATGCGCTAGAGCGCCTCACGCCGACCAGCCGCATGGTGCTCACCATGCGGGAGATCGAAGGCCGCAGCCTCAAAGAGGTCAGCGAATTAACCGGCTTGAGTGTGTCGTCCGTGAAAATCCGCTGCCACCGCGCCAAGGCCAAGATGCGCGAGGCACTTGAGAAACTCTGTGACCGCGATCGCGCCGCCGAGGATGACGGCTGGCAGTTGCACATGGAGCTGGCGCCCCTGGCCATTTAACCTTCGCCCTTTACGCGCCGCTCCTCCGCGATAAAATCGCGGCATGCATACTTCCCTGACGGTTCTATTGGCGCTGTTGTTTGTCTCCAATCTTCCCGCCGCCGTGCTCCAGGCCGGCGCGGCCAAGGTGGATATCACCGATGAACGCGGCCCGGTTAACGACCGCCTCTTTGCGCGCGCGCTGGTGTTGCGCAGCGGTGATACCACGGCGTTGTTGGTCACGGTGGACGCCGTGTCGTTCGGCGAAATTGGCCGGCTCAAAAATGATTTCCTACCCACCGTACGCGCGCGCCTGCAGAAGGAGCTGGGTATTCCGCCGGGCAACACGCTGTTCAACGCCAGCCATTGCCACGGCTTGGTTCATCCGGAGGTGGTGGGTCGTACAGTGGCCGCCGTGCGGGAAGCTTTAAGGAATCTCGTGCCCGTGAAGGCCGGTGCGGGAGTAGGGCGCGAAACGCGCATCATGGAAAACCGCCGGCTCATCCTGAAGAATGGCCGCACGGTCGATGTGCGGCACGCCTACTCGCTGCCTCCGGATGCGCAAGTGGCATCCGTGGGACCCGTCGATCCCGAGATTGGCATTCTCCGGCTGGATCGCATGGACGGCCGTCCGCTGGCGGTGGTTTACAACTTTGCCTGCCACCCCATCGCGAACACCCCCGACCGAGGTAACTCAGCGGATATCACCGGTTTTTCGTCGAAGACCATTGAGGAAAATTTTGGCGGCGTTGCACTCTTTGTTCAGGGCGCCGGCGGTGACATTAATCCCATCAACTACAAGGCCTTGGGCCACGTGCGTAGTGCGGAACCGCTGGGGTTGATGCTCGGCTTCAGCACCCTGCGCGCGGTACGCAAAATCAAATGCCAAGCCGGTCAGCCACTGCGCGTGCACACGGAACAAATCACACTGCCCCGAGCTGACCACGCCAAGCGCATCACCGAGATGGAAGCCGAGCGAACCCAGCTCGCCGCCTCGTTGAACGGCACGTTTCTCAATTTTGANACCTTNCTGCCATTGGCCGCCAAGTATCGCATGGCCACCAATTTTCCTTCACTCAATTCGTACCGATACCTTCATGAGGACAAAATGGGCCGTAAAGCGCTCTCGCAACTGGACACCCGCAATCGCAATCGCCTCGCCGCCTACACGCGAAACGTTTATCGCATGGAGCAAATCACGCGCATCAATACCAACCTGCGCCTGCTCAAGCGCCATCAAGCCAATGGCTTTGGCAAGGGGCTCAAGACGATCGATGTGGAGGTTGCCGGCCTGCGTGTGGGTGATTTTGTGCTGACCTCATTTCCCGGTGAGATCACCGTGCCGATCGGTTTGAACATCAAAAAAGCCGTTAAACATGATCTGACCTTTGTGGCCGGATACACCAATGGATACGTTTNTTATGCCCCCACCGCCCGGCAGGCCGCCAATGCCGGNGGCGCGCAGGAAGACAGCGACTGTCTGTTGGCGCCGGCCTGGCAAAAAATTTATGAGGCTAAGGCCGGGCAGATTGTGGAGCNANTGCTGAAATGATTTTGCGTTGCCGCGGNTCACGGGCGGTTTACAGTGGGCGNGTGAAAGCTTTGATNCTATCGNTCGCACTCAGCGTGTTTTCGGCATNGGCCGCCGACAAGGAATTTAAACCGCTCTTCAACGGCAAAGACCTCACCGGCTGGCAGGGCATGGGCGGGCCCTTGACCAACTGGAAGGTGGACAACGGCGTGCTTTCCTGNACCGGCAAACCCGGCTCCGCGTGGATTGCCACTCAGGAGGAGTACGCCGATTTTGAGCTGCAACTCGAATACAACATCCCCACCAACGGCAACAGCGGCGTGTTCATTCGCGCACCGAAGAACGGTGCACCGTGGGTGGCCGGGTTGGAAATTCAGGTGCTCGATGATTACGGNCCNAANTGGAANAACCTNAAGCCAGTGCAATTCACCGGATCGATTTATGCCGTGCAAGCGCCGAGCGAGCGCGTAACCAAAAAGGCCGGTGAATGGCAAACCATGCGCATTCGCTGCAACGGCACCCAATGCTGTGTTTGGGTCAACGGCAAATGCATTATCGACGCCAAGCTCGATGCTCTAGCCGCCAAGGCCAAAAATGTCACCGGCCTCAATCGTACGCAGGGTTTCATTGGCCTGCAAAACCACGCCTCACCGGTGCACTACCGCAACATCCGTATTAAGCGGCTGAAATAGTGGCGATGAAGTTTCTTTTATGGTCCGCCATATTCGCTGCGCCTTTGCTGGGTGCGGATGCTCCTTTGCAGGCTTTGAGCAAACACTTGGCTTTGCCCGTCGGCCAACGGCCGGACCTCGTGGAACAGTCGTTCGCCAAGGCGCCTCTGACCAAAGCGGATGCCGGCAAAGCGGCCCAATTGCTTTGGGCTGATCACTTGCAGCGCTTGCGTGGAGAGCGCGCTGCGGAAATGAAAGCCAAGGTCATCAAGCTGGGCAATCTATCAATGCAGTTTGAGTTTTTTGTGTACGGCGATCAACCAAAGGCCGGTCGCAGCCTATTCATTTCCATGCACGGCGGTGGACAGGCCCCGGCACGTGTGAACGACGGACAATGGGAAAATCAAAAACGCCTGTACCGGCCGAAGGAGGGCATTTATGTGGCTCCGCGTGCACCAACCAACACATGGAACCTATGGCATCAGGGCCACATTGATGGTTTTTTTGACCGACTGATCGAAAATTTTGTCGTGTTGCACGGTGTGAATCCCAACCGGGTTTACCTGATGGGCTATTCAGCCGGGGGCGACGGCGTGTATCAACTGGCCCCGCGCATGGCCGACCGTTTTGCGGCTGCTGCGATGATGGCCGGGCACCCGAATGAAACGTCGCCGGTCGGGCTGCGTAACCTAGCCTTTACCTTGCACATGGGGGAACGCGACGGTGGCTACAATCGTAACAAGGTGGCTGCCAGCTGGAGGACGAAGCTGGCCGAATTACGCAAAACCGATTCCGGAGGATATGTGCATCACGTGCAGATTCATCCTGGGCTTGGTCATTGGATGAACCGCCGCGATGCCGTGGCGGTGCCCTGGATGGCCAAGCACACGCGCAATCCGCTACCCGACCGCATTGTGTGGAAGCAGGATGATGTGCGGCACGATACATTTTATTGGCTGGCCGTGCCCGCGGCTGAAACCGCCGACCGGCCACAGATCACAGCTGCCATCAAGCAACAGGCCGTCACCCTCGAAGGACCCGCGGGCAAGACTGTTTCTGTCCGATTCAATGATCAAATGCTGAATCTGGATCAACCCGTCACGGTTACCGCCAACGGGAAAAAAGTCTTCACCGGCAAAGTCCAACGCACACTTCGTCACTTAGTGAAATCATTGAAGGCACGGGGCGATCTGCATTATTTGTTCAGTAGCGAGGTAACGGTGAAGCTGCCTGCACCATGAAGAAGCTGCTCTGGATCTTTTGGTGCGGAAGCGTTTTGGCAGCGCCGGATATCAGTTCAATTAAACCTGATTTGGTTCTTCCAGATTTAATGAAAGGGTCTCCGGAAGAAGGTAAGCGAGTGAAGCAGACACATCCGGATTGGAGGGAAACGGAGGTGTATCACGTGATCTATTTGCCGAAAGATTGGCGCCCGAACAAGCGGTACCCGGTGATTGTGGAGTATGCGGGTAATGGGCCCTACAGAAACAGGCATAGTGACATCAGCACCGGTCATCCGGAGGGTAGTAAGATGGGCTACGGAATCTCCGGAGGGGAAGGATTCATCTGGGTTTGCCTGCCATATTTGAACAACGCCGGCACGGCAAATGTCACCAGATGGTGGGGCAATGCGCCAAAGTATGATGCGGGCCCAACTGTGGCCTACTGCAAAAAAGTCGTGCCGTGGATTTGCAGGAAGTATGGCGGTGATCCGGAGCTCGTGGTGCTATGTGGTTTTTCGCGCGGGGCCATAGCCTGTAACTATATCGGCCTGCATGATGGCGCAATTTCGGCTCTGTGGCGGGCATTCATTCCGTATAGCCATTACGATGGTGTGAACCCGCGCTGGGGTTATCCGGGCGCTGATCGAGCGGCGGCTTTGGTTCGCTTAAAACGTCTCGGTAACCGGCCGCAATTCATTTGCCACGAAAATTCCGAGGGGCGACTGAACCTCAAGGTCACACGTAAATATCTCGAAAATACAGGCATAAAATCCAAGTTTACCTTCCGTGAAACCGGTTATCGTAACCACAACGACGCCTGGCTGCTCCGCCCGGGGCCAGCGCGTACTGCACTGCGGAATTGGCTGGCTGAGATCATGGCAGATTAATCCTTTGCCAAAAATGAGGAGGCAGTGTATTCCTTTCGAACAATGAAATCCCCAAGTTCAATCATCTTACGTGCCGCCATAGTGGCCGTATCCACTCTGGTCATTTCAGGCGCTACGGCGGCTGAGGGCTGGCTCGTCAGCTTTGAAAAGGCCAAGGCTGAGTCCGCCAAACAAGGTAAGCCGATCCTGATGGAATTTACTGGCAGTGACTGGTGCCCGCCCTGCAAGGCCTTGGCCAAGAATGTGTTTTCCAAGGATGTCTTCAAAACGGAAATGCCCAAGCATTATATTCTGCTGAAGCTCGACAACCCCCGCGATAAGAGCAAGCAAACCCCTGAGGAGATTGCCCAATACAAGACTCTCTCCAAGCAGTACAAGATAACCGGCGTGCCGAGCATCCTTTTGACCGACGCCGAGGGCACACCTTTCTACCGAACCTCCGGTTATGGCGGTCAAGCTGCTAAGGAGTGGATTGATGGTATGGCGGCTAAGAAGAATATCCCCGAAGCGCTGGAAGCCGCCGAGGGTGCCGAAGGTATAGCCAAGGCGAAGCTGCTCGACAAGGCGCTGGGCCTTATGGGAGCGAAGGCTGCTGCCGAGCGTAGTGATGAGATAGCCCAGATTATCAAGCTAGACGCCAAGAACGAGGCCGGGCTAAAGGCTAAGTACGAGGGGATTCAGCAAGCTTCTAAGGTGGAAGCGGAGATGCAGAAGATCATGCGCGGCGCGCGAGGCAAGCCCGATGAGGCTATGGCTAAGATCGACGAGCTGATCAAGGACATGAAACTAAAGGGTGCCGGATTGCAGCAGGCGCTCTTCGCCCAATCCTCTTTGCTGTTCCAGCAGCAAAAGAAGGACGAAGCCAAGGCACTTTTGCTAAAGGCTAAGTCCGTTGCCCCAGACAGTGATCTGTCTAAGCGCATCGACCAAATCTTGGAGCGTTTCTTCGCTAGCTAGACTGATTTGAACCCACTGCAGGGCTGGCAAATGCCGGCCCTGTTTTTTTTGTGCCTGTCAATAGTTGCAGCTTGTTCATTTTAACCCCTGCGGCAAAAAGAAGTGCGGAGGTTTTATGAAGGAGAAGATTCTCGAGCAGTTTCCTGAATTGGTTCAGTCGTGGGGGCCCAAAATCCTGTTGGCATTATTGCTCTTGGCCGTGTTCTGGCTGGCTTCACGCTTTGTTCGCAAAGCCATTTTTGCTGCAGGCGAGAAGGCCGATCTAGAATATCCCGTGGTGCGGCTCATGGCAATGGCGACACGTGTGACTTTGTTAGTGGCTGGGTTGGTGACGGTGCTGGGGACGTTGGGGGTGGATGTCTCAGCACTGGTGGCGGGGCTTGGGCTGACCGGCTTTGCGCTGGGGTTTGCAATTAAAGATACCATTTCCAATATTCTGGCTGGTGTATTGTTGCTCGTGTATCGGCCGTTTTCCAAGACGGACTACGTGGAAGTGAAAGGGATGGAGGGGGAGGTAACGGCCATCGATTTGCGCTACACCACGTTGCAGCATGATGGCCAAAAGATTCTGCTGCCGAATTCGTTGCTCTTCACCAACCCAATTACGATCGGCAAACCTAGCGAAGGTTAGGGTGCAATTTTCCGAGTTGACTCGGCTAAATCCTATTATTTCTTTCCGGTCTCGCCTGCCAATTTCCGGGCGATGAACTGGCGGACCTTGGGGAGCTTGCAGTTCGACACTAGTTTGAGGGCTTTGGTGCGGTGTTCGGTGACGGCGGGGTTGATGCCGTACCAAACCATTAGCGGGAAAACGGTGTCTTTGGCGAAGGTATCCTGCGAGACGAGGGCGGTGGCAAGGGGCCAACGTTTTTCGAGCGGGAGCTTTTGCAATGCTCCGGCGAGGTGGAGTTGGACGAGTCCGGCATTGTCCTTGGCGGCCATCTCGATGAGGCGCTTTTGGGTCTTTGTGGAAAGCGGACCCTGATCGATGAGTAGCTTAATGGCCCAAGTCCGGATGTGTTCGCGTTCGTCATTGGATTGCTCAAGCAGCCAGTCCTCGTCGGTGGCGCCGATAGCGCTCAATGTCCACATGGCGCGCAGGGCGGCGGGTGTGGAGGAGCTGAGCTTGTAGATGTTCATCAACATCGGTGCGGTCTTGGTAAGGTCTTGTCCTGCAGCAGCACGTTGCTGAAGAAGTTGGCGGGCTTGTCGGCTATGCCATTCGTTACG
>PBFV01000038.1 GCA_002718935.1 Verrucomicrobiales bacterium | reverse complement strand
AACAATCTTTTAAACCGCCGCTTTTTTTTGCAGCACACCAGCCAAGGTTTGGGAGGCATCGCTCTCACCAGCCTGCTCGCCCGCGAGGGATTGCTGGCTGAGGATGATCCCATCCGTCCGAAAATAGATTCAGCAAATCCGTTTGCCGCGAGGGATGCGCATTTCGAGGGTAAGGCGAAGCGGGTGCTGGTGATTTTCTGCTCGGGGGCGTGCAGTCAACTCGACACGTTTGATTACAAACCGGAACTGATCAAACGGAATGGTCAGCCGATGCCGGGCGCGGAGGGGCTGAAAACTTTTCAGGGCGATCAGGGCAACCTCACCAAGAGCCCGTGGGAATTCAAGCCGCGCGGCCAGTCGGGCAAATTGGTCTCCGAACTGGTGCCACAACTGGGCGAGTTGGCCGATGAAATGTGCTTCATCCACTCGCTAACCGGAAAGACGAACACGCACGGGCCGGGCGAGAATTTCATGTCCACCGGATACACGCTCGAAGGCTTCCCGAGCATGGGCGCGTGGGTGACGTGGGCACTTGGCTCGGCCAATGACGAACTGCCCGCCTACGTGGCCATCCCCGATCCGCGTGGCACGCCGCAAAGCAGCATCAACAACTGGGGCCCCGGCTTTCTGCCCGCAGCGTTTCAGGGCACGGACTTTAACGCCAGCAAACCGCTGCGCAACCTCACACGCCCGGCCGGCGTTAGTGCCAAGACCGACCTTGCCACGCGCAATTTTCTTCAACGCCTGAACGAGCGGCACATGGAAAAATTCCCTGGCGACACCGAGCTGGCCGCCCGCATTTCCAGCTATCAACTCGCCGCGCGCATGCAGCTCAGCGTGCCCGAAGTCAGCGATCTTTCCACCGAGAAAGCCAGCACCCTCAAGGCCTACGGCGCCGACGATGCCACCAACCCCATCAAGGCCGGATTTGCCAAGAACTGCATCCTCGCTCGCCGCCTGCTCGAGAAAGGCGTGCGCTTCGTGCAGCTCTTTAACGGTGCCTACCAAACTGGCGGCGAAGGCGTCAGCAACTGGGACGGACACAAGGTGTTGCACCAACAATACGCCAAGCACGGTCCCGTGCTCGACCAGCCCGCCGCTGCCCTGCTGAACGACCTCAAACAACGCGGTCTGCTCAAGGACACGCTGGTCGTGTGGTGCACTGAGTTCGGCCGCATGCCGACTTTCCAAAAAGGCGCCAGCGGCCGCGACCACAATCCCGAAGGCTTCACCGCCTGGCTCGCCGGCGCCGGCGTCAAGCGCGGCCATACCCATGGCGCCACGGATGCATTCGGCTGGAAGGCGGAAAAGGACGTCGCCACCGTCTACGATTTCCACGCCACCATCCTCCACCTCCTCGGCCTGAACCACAAGCGCCTCACTTACTATCACAACGGCTTCGAACGCAGGCTAACCGATGTGCATGGGCATGTAATTGAAGATGTCCTAGCATAATCATTTGTTTTATGTAATTACACAAAACAATTGGAATCCACTTCCTCAATCTCGGACGACCATAATCAAAACTTTCTGGGAATTTTAAGATGCTTACGGACTCTGAAATATTTTTGATTGTCATTGGCGCTTTTATTTTATTCGCCATTATTTGCCTGCTTTTAACCATCAAAAGAATCAAACCCGGTGAAGTTGGCATACGGACAGGCTTCGGCGGCGTGAAGATAGAAAAAAACTGGATGCTTTGCTTGCCTGAACTGCACCAGATGCAGACCATGGATTTGTCTGCCAAACAGTTAAAAATTGAACTGACTGGAAACGATGGAGTGCAGTGCGCCGATGGTGCTCGCGCGGATTTGTGCGCAATTTTTTACATCCAAATAGATTCAGAGGACATTGAAGCCATAAAAGAGGTGGCCAGTAATATCGGCTGCGAAAAAGCAAACGACCCGAATACCTTCAAAGAATTATTTCAGTCGAAGTTCACAGCTGCCATTCATTCGGCAACAGCACGTTTCACAAAACCTGAGATCATAAAAGACAGGATGACTTTCCGAGAAGAAATCATTCAACATATCGGCACTGATTTGAATGGTTATATGATTGCGGATCTATCCGTTGAGAAACTCAGCTAAATATTACCCATAAATTTGCCTGCCAATTCTGCCATGAGTTAGGTTTGGAAAGTTGCTTCCAAGCCAGAAACATTTGGTGACGGGCCATAATACAAACAGTGAGTTTCAGTTAATGCTCGCGGAAATTCGAGATGTGTGTTTTTGTTAAGCGCTAGGAGGTAAGTGTGTTTCCCCCGGAACCAGAAAAACCGTGGTGGCATCATTTGGCTTGGGCTATGCCTGGCATGATGGTGGCCGCCGGATTGGGCTGGTGGCTTGGCAGCCGCGGCGAGCCGGAGGTGGTGGTGCAGGAAAAAATCGTGCGGGTGGAGGTGCCCGTCACGCAGTCGGCGCCGCCGGTGCAGTTGACCAATCAACCGGCCCCGCCCATTGGCAACCAAGTGACGAATGTGCCTCCGTCCACCAATCAATTTCGCGTTTCACGCGGTATTCTTGTGGAAACCAATCGCGCAGCAGCGGCAAGGATTGGGTTAATTGACCCGAATGAAGCCATCCGCGTGGCGCCCGGGCATGACGCAGCGAATTTTGTGACGCGCCCTCCAATGACGGATTTCGAGGTGCAGGTGGCGCTGGATCGCCTGGGATATTCGCCCGGTTCCATTGACGGCATTGCCGGCGGACAAACGCGTGCGGCGCTGGTGGCCTTTCAGCATCGGCACGGCCTGCGGGTGACGGGCACGGTGGATGCCGCCACACGCGCCAAGCTGTCGCTCAACGCCCCGGCCATCATGCAGCGCACGGTGACGACCAATGAACTGGCCACGCTCCAGCCATTGGGCGCCACGTGGACGGAAAAATCCAAACAAACCGCGATGGCGCATGAGAGCATTTTGGAGATGTTTGCCGAGCAGCATCATTGCTCGCCGCGTTATTTGATGAAGCTCAACCCCACGGTGGCGTGGAACAGCATCGCTCCGGGCACGCCGGTGAAGGTGCCGCACACTACGGCTCCCCTACCGCCGGTGGAGGCGGAGCTCGTTCACATTCAGCTCAGCTCGCGCACGCTGGATGTGTATGACGGCTCCACCAATCTCGTGGCACGCTTCCCCTGCTCCATCGGCACGTTGGCTTCCAGCCGACCGGTGGGCAGCCTAGAGGTGACGACGGTGGCGGAGGCAGCCAATTACACGTTTGATCCGGCACGCTTTCCCACCTCGCCGGAAGCCCGCGTGGGAACCGGCAAGCTCACGCTGCAGCCCGGCCCAAACAATCCTGTCGGCACAACGTGGATTGGCCTGAACCGCGATGGCTACGGCATCCACGGCACGCCGGATCCGGAAAAAATCGGGCGCACCACCTCGCTGGGGTGTTTCCGGTTGAGCAACTGGAATGTGCAAAAACTGGTGAAGATGGTGCGACCGGGCACACCGGTGCGCGTGGATCCCTAGCTACCGCCGCAGCCAATCGCGCAGCGGATTGTTGCGAATTAGGTCACTCATTAGCTCGTTGAGGTTGACTGCCTTCTCCTCGCGCAGCCGCGCCACTAGTACCACCAACCCCACCAGCACTCCAAGCAGTCCGACAAAATAAATACTAAACTGATTCCACTGCACCCCTAGCCAGGAGATTCGCGTGGTTTCCAGAGTGTCGATCATCACACCCCATAGGATAGGGAAAATACCGACAGCCAAACTGCCTACCACTGAGAAAAGTGCAAAGAAATGGCTTTTGCCCAACTCTGGCACGGTAGCCATTGCGAGCTTATTTAGGCACATGTAAAATGTGCAGAAGGCAAAGCCAGATACAAAGTACACCACACACACGAGAGGAAGGCTCACACCCACACGCTCGCCAGACATGCCAGTCCATGTGAGTAATATTAGCCCCCATATCCCAAGTGCCACAAACATCAGCGGACGACTCCCGACGCGTTCTAGTCGTGACTTTAAAAACCACCATGAACTGAGTCCACCAATAAACTTAATGGCACTGGCAAGCAACACACGATCATCGGCCCAGCCTGCGGGTCCCTTAAGAAATTTCACGATAAACCCCATCAACCCACCCATTAACACCGCCCACGTAAATGCCACCCACAGCAACTTGCGGAAGTTAGTGTGCTGCCAAATCTCGCGCCATGGAACTGGCTGTTTCTCAGCAGCATTTTCCTCCGTTACCTCCGCATCTGGCACACGATAAATGAACCACAAGCTCACCATGCCCATCACAAGGCTAAAGGTAAATATTACAGCNAAGCGACTACTACCCGTNGAGTTACTGAAATACCACCACGCCAACAGAAGCGCCACAAGGCTTCCAATGTTATTGGAGGCCGTTTCCACGGCGAGGTAACGGCCACGCATATTTTCCGGAATGATCCCGGTAATCCAAGGGAACCAAGCTGTGCTGGCAATACCCCNAACTAGGTTAAAGCCAAAAAGCGNGCCAATCACTAGAGCNAGNTGGCTTTGCGGATTGAGTACTCCATCTAGTAATGGAACTGCTATTAGTGGCAGGATGAAAACCAGCCGCAACGTCCATCCCGTGGTGATAAAGCGCTTGTANCCAACTCGTGCCACATGATCTGCCGCGGGAATCTGGAAAANCACCATCAACGGTGTAATNCCCTGAATCAACCCAACCACGGTCGCACTCGCCCCCAAACTCTCCGCGTAAAGTATGATCGGTGTATCCATCACGATCATGCACGAGAGAAAGTTGAAAAAGAAAAANGCAAAGAGGTAGTTCACCCCCTTGGGAAANGCAGGCTGACCAACAGCACTCAAGCTGCCTTCTTTCGTGGGGTTGAATCACCACTGGTGAACAAACCGCCCACGTAGGAAAGTATTAGCCCCGCTACCACTATAGCAATACCCANATAGCTCACTAAGTCATGAGCCCAAAAAGACANGAAATGTAGCATCATTCCACCACCCATCATTATGGCAGTGATGATGGCGATGTCTCGCTTGTGGCTTTCACCTTTGGTTAGCGATTCTCCACTCAACCAATTACTGACAGGCTGAATAGCAGTNATCATGAAAAGCACTTGGCCAATAGCAAACCACATGAGCGTTTTGAAGGCTTCGTCCATGAATCCNTAAGAATGCAGACCAATTCCTAGCATGTTGGTACCGAACCAAGACCATGCAGTGATAACATTCCCAAATATAACCAAAGTGATTAGNCCACGTTCCTTAACAATACCTCCCCACTTTGCATGCAGCACAAGNACATTCCANAGAACAATGAGCAAGGCACCGTTTTCCTTAGTATCCCATCCCCAGAAACGTCCCCATGATTGATCTGCCCAAATCCCGCCAAGCACAGTGCCCACAAAACTAAAAAGCGTAGCAAAGCAAACAATTCCATATACCATTCGAGCGATACCACTNGCGGTTTCCTTATTCAGATTGGAAGTGAAAACGCCGCGTATCACATAGATGATTGCAAGGAAACCCGCTAAGAAGGTGGCCGAGTATCCAATGGTGATTATGGTGACATGAGTAGCAAGCCAGAAATTGGTATCTAACACGGCCTGCATCATTTGCATGGTATCGCCTTCCTGCGCAAGGTGGTTAGCAATAATCAACGTGGCATACCCAACGATGCCAGCAGTAAAGCTACCGATACCATTTCGGTATATGCGTTCAAGAATCCAGCCGAGCATTACAGCGCCCCAACCGCAAAAGACAGCGGAGGAATACAGGTTGGTAACCGGTGGTCGNCCTTCAAGATACATTCGAAAAATCAAGCCCACCGTGTGCACTATGAATGCCAANCCAATGAGATAAAATGCAGAACGCGNCAACCAGCCGGAAAGTTTCAACCAGGAGAACCCNGCTAACAGCACTGCCACCAAATATATACCCATGCTTCGTGCAAATGGCGCGAAACTGTTGAAAAAATATTCCTGTCTACCCTTAGTTAAAGCAGTGGTAAATTTGTTACTGTTGAGCCAGCCTGAGTAGTCGGCCACGGCTTGGTTAAAACCCTTAGAATCTTGCGCACGATACTCGGCAGCAATAGCGGCTAGCAAAGCCACTTGTTCGGATGCCGGCTTACGCTGTTGCATAATATCTGCCAACACCTCACCGGTTTTTTTCCAACCTTCATGTTTTTCGTTTGGCTTGGGTGGAGGGACTACCAGCAGGAGNCCTCGGTCNGACATNGTCCGNTAAATNAGCTGGTCCATGGTGAGATTTCGAGCGAGATCTTCCTGTTCTGCCTGCGGNGCGGCAGTGATTAGTTTCAANGCATTGAGAATTGATTCGAGATTTTCCAACTGAGCCGTGACTTGATTTCGTTCTGTGGCGGTGATGGCTATGTCATCCAGCCGTTTGCGCAGCACGCCTTGGTTTTCTTCTGCAATTTCCTGAATGCCTGTGAACTGCTGAATTATAATGCTATTCATGTCAGNCACAGTTGTGGCGCTGGTTTGAAACAGATTTTTACCCTCCAATTCCTCCCCCGGATCAAAGGTCCCACGANNGACAATTTCCTGGATGGTCTGCAGTGCCGCCAGATGGTTTTCCATCAGTTCCAACTGCAAAGCAGTGCCTTGGCCTAACCGTTTCAGTTCAGCTGAAAAATCCTCCGTAGCCGCCTNNCTGTAAACGAAGGAGGCCTTCTTCATCGCCTCTTTGGTCTCCCAATCCAATTTGGCCTGGGTGCCTTGGGAAGGGGAAGGCTCGGCCTCCGGCAGCAATAATGGATTNGGCAGATAACTGTACCGCAATTGAACATAGAGATGAACGGCCCCAGCCAATTTATATACAGCCCGCTGGTAGGGACTGCGCAGCTCTTCTTTCACCCCACTGATATCGCGACTTTGCTTNTGCAAACGCATCACGTAGGGCTTGAGTTGTTCGAAGGAGTAATAGCGCAGACCAGACTGATCCACGCCGGTTGTCTCAAGCTTCAATTCATCGAGCAATTCAGGTAAATCGATGCGAAAGATGAACCGTCGGTCGGCTACTTCAGGCCGTAACAGCACCTCCAGAAGCCACTCTGCAGGGTTTAATTTTTTNGGGCGCTTATTAAACTGGTAAAACTTACGGTGATACAGCCCTTGCCCTTGGTGTTCATCATGTAATTTTACAAGATCGCCCCAATCCCCATCAGGACCATTGCCTTCAATAGGAACTCTTTGGCGGCCGGCAATTTTTAGAAGCGCATTTCGCGCAACGCTGTCCATAGGCTTAACCCGCCCGCCTAGCAGTACCGGCAACTTACCAAATGCGACATAATCATACTCCCCTTTTGGCTTGGGTGCGCGCAAGCCAGATAGAATCATGTAAGTGAACAGGCNGCAAATCACCCAAGGCACCCAGCGACGCCAACCCGTTTCGGGCGCGGCAGTTTCCGCTGTGGGTTCTTTNGGGGCAGTCGATTCTTTATTGTCTTCGCTCATTCCCGGTTCCGTTTCTGGGCGAACCCGATTAGGTGAGAGAGGAATTGCCAGAGCATNCCANNCGCTACAACAAGGCAGCCGAAATAAGGTGTCAGCCAACTGGGATTCTGCACTACCGCAAGTTGAGTGAAAAGCCCNTTAGCCTGCGTCGCCTGTTTACCCAACTGATGCTGGTAATGGGTTTTTCCGTCAAGCCGCAGTGGATGATTCATGTAAACACTCGACACATAATCCTCTCCACTAGCCGGTGTTATGCGCACAATACTCTCGTAGTTACGTGGTGTTTCTGTACCTGGATACCATTCCCACTTCAAGTCTACCAAGGTAAGGCTGTAAGGATGATAATATCTTTTGCCACGCAGGGAAACCTGAGCANNNGANNCAGNATCANNCTTGTCNAGGGTCAATGTCTGNTCGCGNAANAGTGGACTCACCAGCATTCGCCTCTTTTGANTNTCTTTNTCCTGCTTNGGNTGAAATATNTCNAGCTGCACTACTGGCTGNTTGCGGGCATCCATTCCGAAATCAACTTCATGCGCAATNACCCAAAGATCTACCGGNGTGTCNGGATTNGGGTCCCTTTGGAAAGGGTGTATTTTTTTCAAAAAAGTTCGCACGCTGGATAGGAATGGCCGCATTTGCTCCATAAATTCCTTAGGNACTTCCACTTCTTTATCCATGCGAGACAACTTGCCAACGAAATCGTTCCATGCTTCCAAATCATCCGGCACTTTGGCTTCCTTCAGGAAGGCCAAAAATGTATCAGCAGATTTCTTAGCTTTCTGATACTGCGCACTCCCCGNNGGGTATTCTTCAAGCATGTGACTAATCGTATCCTCCAGCTTATTCGCCANGTGTGCGTTGCGCCAATAGCGGGTAGCTTGAATGGTCACNCCATCCAATTTCGTGTGGGNAATTTTNNGTTTCTTTTCCAGCATCCACTCAGGGATTGAAACAACCTGACTTGAGTTATCATCCTGCTTTGTAATAACCACTAACTCATTGATATCGTGGCTCTCAGAATAATTGCGTCGATCACCTGCTTCCATGGCCACATAACTCTCAATAGCTAACTGATCGGTCAGCACCTGCCCCACCAGCAACATAATAATGCCGAAATGTGTTANNAGNATGCCCGCTTTTTTCCAACTAAACACAAAGCGCGAATANTAGGCTGCAAGCAGATTGACTAGCAACAANCCCCCNAAGAAATACCCGCCTGGGAAGCATGGAAAACTCNAGCCGATCAAGCGCTCCTGCGGAATAGGATCCAGCTGCCACCCAAAAAACATCTGCATACACTTGCCCANNGCCGCCTTCATAGACACCCAATCAACAAAAGTTGATTGAAAAAANTTTTTCACTGCCAAATTTAAACCCATCGGCTCCTGCGCAACGGTGCCAAGAAACACNACCACNACAGAAAAGCATANTATGACAACCGTCAGNTGTAGTGACGTTAGAACTTTGATGATTGCTTTTAATATATGCGCCATTGTGACTAATGCCAAAGCGGCAGCAGCTTTAAAAAAGTATTACGNTCTCGCTCNACCACGCGNGCGTCNCCGGANAGTTTGTAAACCCACANGGAGTTCACTCTGGGAATCATCACTCCTANTGTNCGGGCAGAGCCAAATGGCGGTCGNACAGCAGTTCCATTCAAGTCTATCATTCTTGCCATCTCCGGCAACCCTTCAACCGGTTTCATAAAATCTTCCAAAACTGCCTCNTCCGGCAGNGGCTTTAATTGCAGTTGACCGCGCCAACGATCTACATTTAAACGCAGAGTTTTTTGTCGGAGTTGCTCGTATTCCTCTTCTGTCCGATTGCGGCGATCACCTGAACCTGGCAACACTGTGAGAGTAGCCAAAGCGGTAACCGTATCGTTGTCATCNATCTCCATTGAAATTTCAAAGCGCTGCTTTTCTGCTTCCAACATTCGACTGGTTGGTTTTTCTTCCCAATGCTCGGGTGCTACTAGGCGCGGAGGAACGGGTGGAATGGTGTAAANCTCAATCTTTGGTTTGCAGCCNGNCGAAAGCGCAAGCACAATGAAACAGCTTGAGACCTTAATGANCTCTGATAAAAGTTGTTTCACGAAATTGCTCACCGCACGTGGGACGTTTCAGCGTGAACTTTGATTCACCTACTTGAGATCCAGCGTCATTAGAAACGCAATGTTGTTCGGTGTTTGACGCATTTTNCTGAGGAGCAATTCCATAGCCTCTACAGCGGGCACATCGGTCAAAGCGCGACGCAAAACGGCGACCTTGGTGTATTCGTCTGGGTGATAGAGGAGCTCCTCTTTGCGGGTGCCGCTCATGGCCACGTTGATGGATGGGAAAATGCGGCGGTCAACTAGTGAACGATCGAGGTGCACTTCCATATTACCTGTTCCCTTAAACTCTTCAAAGATAACTTCATCCATCCGACTGCCAGTGTCAACTAATGCAGTCGCCATAATCGTTAGTGAACCGCCCTCCTCAATATTCCGTGCGGCACCGAAGAAGCGCTTGGGCTTGTGCAAAGCGTTGGCGTCCACACCGCCGGATAGGATTTTGCCACTGTGCGGTTGAACGGTATTGTAGGCACGGGCAAGGCGGGTAATGGAATCGAGTAGGATCATCACATCCTGCTTATGCTCCACCATGCGGCGGGCTTTTTCGATGACCATCTCNGCCACCTGCACGTGACGTTCGGGCGGCTCATCAAAGGTGGAGCTAACNACTTCTGCNCCAATACAGGTTCTCTGCATGTCCGTTACTTCCTCAGGCCGCTCGTCAATCAGCAGAATGATGAGGTAGGTGTCAGGATTGTTCTGGAGTATAGCGTTGGCCAGCTTTTGCATGAGTACCGTTTTGCCGGTACGCGGCGGGGCTACAATGAGGCCACGACTGCCTTTGCCAATAGGCGAAACAATGTCTAGTACGCGCGTGGAAAATTCCTCAGGATCCGTCTCAAGCAAAAAACGCTCCTCGGGAAAAAGCGGTGTGAGGTTATCGAAGTGCGTTTTATCCTTCGCCTTTTCGGGCTCCTCACCGCCCACGCTGTCGACCATCAGCAGCGCAAAGAATTTTTCCTTTTCCTTCGGCGGCCGAATGCGGCCCTGAATCTGGTCACCCGTCTGCAGGTCGAACCGACGGATTTGCGAAGGCGAAACATAAACGTCTTCCGGGCACGGCAGATAATTATAATGCGGACTGCGCAGGAAACCGAAGCCTTCGGGTAAAATCTCCAAAACCCCCTCGGCAATAAGCACGCCCTTGTTTTCCGCGTGTTTNCGCAGGATTTGAAAAATGACCTCATGCTTNCGCATGGTGCCGAAGTTTTCCACGCCCACATCCTTGGCCATGGTGTTGAGCTCGGCGATATCCTTCTTCTGCAGGTCGCCAATATTGATGGCCTCGCCATCGGCTTCCTCGAGCGCGGCGAGNTCCTCGCCGTATTCCTCCACGTCAGCGGGCAGCCCGTCGGGCACGTTGCTGCCGCCGCGTTTGCGTCCGCCACCGCGTTTTTGCGGGCGGCGTTTGGGATTTTTCGGTGCCGGTTTGGGCATTGTTTTCGTGGTTAAAATTAAGCCCNGCGCCACGGCACCGNTGGGTGAAGTGGGAGGGAATCTCAGGAATTGCGGCCACGCGATGCCCGCCCGGGGTCAGTATGGGAGGGGAAACCGTGTGGTTAATTCGCGGACACGCTGGCGCACTTTCTTGGCGGCGTCAACATTATTTACGTCGGCCAACACCTCGGCAATCATGTCGGCAATGGCCGCCATTTCGGCCTCGCGCATGCCGCGGGTGGTCACCGCCGGGGTGCCAAGTCGCACGCCGCTGGCCTTGAAAGGCGAGAGTGTTTCNAAGGGGATGGTGTTCTTGTTCACCGTGATGCCCGCGTGATCCAGTGCTTCCTGACATTCCTTGCCAGTGAGACCCTTGGCCTGTACATCGACCAGCAGTAAATGGTTGTCCGTACCGCCGCTCACCAGCCGGAATCCATTGCGTTCCATGCCCTCAGCCAGCGCTTTAGCGTTCATTATAACTTGTTGCTGGTACTCCTTGAACTCCGGCTCGAGCGCTTCCTTGAAGCACACCGCCTTGGCAGCAATAACGTGCATCAACGGTCCGCCCTGAATGCCTGGNAACACGTTGCTCTGCAGCTGCTTTGCGTATTTCTCCTTGGCCATGATCAGGCCGCCGCGTGGNCCGCGCAGGGTCTTGTGCGTGGTGGTGGTCACAAAGTCTGCATGCGGAACGGGATTCGGNTGACAACCGGCGGCCACGAGGCCGGCGATGTGGGCGATGTCCGCCAGCAACATCGCGCCGCAGTCNCGGGAGATCTCGCCCATGCGCTCGAAATCAATCACGCGCGAATATGCGCTGGCGCCCACCGTGATCATGCGNGGCTTATGCTCAGCAGCCATGGCGGCGAGTTGATCGTAATCAATCCGCTCATCCTTCTGGTCAACCCCGTAATGGACGATCTCNAAAAANTTGCCGGAGAAATTNGCCGCNTTGCCGTGAGTGAGGTGGCCNCCATGACTGAGATCCATGGTCAAAAGCTTGTCTCCCGGCTTGAGCACGGCAAAGTACACGCCCATGTTCGCGCCGCTGCCGGAGTGCGGCTGCACGTTCACATAATCNCAGCCAAACACTTCCTTGGCGCGCGCAATNGCCAGTTCCTCGGCCACGTCCACATGCTCGCAGCCGCCATACCAGCGCTTGCCGGGATAACCTTCGGCGTACTTGTTGGTNAGCACNGAGCCTTGCGCCTCCATCACGGCGGGGCTGGTAAAATTCTCGCTGGCAATCAGCTCGATGTTTTCCTGTTGGCGACGGGTCTCGGCGCGGATCACCTCNTCCACATCCGGGTCCACCACTTCCACGCGGCCGGCGGATTCCAGCTTGTCCACGCGTTGCGTGTGCCGTCCGCCTTCAAAGGCCGTGTTTANAAAGGCCTCGACGATGCCCTTGGCCGTCTCCGCGCCGGTTTGATTGGCCCCGAGGCACAGNACGTTGGAGTTATTGTGCTGGCGGGTGTTCGCCGCCGTCTCGGCATCGGCCACCAACGCCGCTCGCACGCCGGCCACTTTGTTGGCGGCGATGCTCATGCCGATGCCGCTTTTGCAAATGAGAATGCCCGCCGCATGCTGGCCGCTGGCCACACTCTGCGCCACGGCTTGTGCAAAATCCGGATAATCACAGCTCTCGGCTGACGCCGTGCCGTAATCCTGCACCTCCACGCCCTGCCCAGCCAAATGGGCCTTCACGGCTTCCTTCAATTCAAACCCGCCATGGTCCGCGCCGATGGCCAGTGTGGTTTTACTTTCGCTAGTCATTGATTGTTGGGTAATAAACGACAGGATCGACTCCACGCCCTGCTTAATTTCATCGCGACAGGACTGGTANACCTCGAGGCTGCCGCCGATGGGGTCGGCAATGTCCTTGCGGCCCGCGGGCAATTCTTCAACGAATTCCCGGAGCAAAAAAATCTTTTCACTGGCCTGCGGAAAATAATGCACGAGGTTTTCCACATGGCCGGTGGACAGGCCGAAAATGTAATCCATCTCCTCNACCAACTGCGGGGTCACCTGTTGGCTGCNCTGGNCNGANATGTCNAGGCCCAGTTCGCTCATCGCNGTCACCGAGTGGGTGCTGGGCGACTGGCCGTCCATCGCCGCCAACCCGGCCGACAGCGACTCAAAGNCTCCCCGCTCCCTGGTCAGTTCGCGAAAGAAACCTTCAGCCATCGGGCTGCGACAGATGTTGCCCGTGCAGACGAAGAGTACTTTTTTCATGGCCCAATATGCTGGGCGGCGCGGCCGGCCGATTAATCCTGCAGCGCCTTGGCGGCAATATCACTGCGAACCTGCGCGCCATCAAACTTTATTTTTTCCACGGCCGCATAGGCCTGATCCCGCGCCGCGGCGAGATCCGTTCCNAGCGCCGTCACCCCCAGCACGCGTCCGCCGCTGGTGACAATCTCGCCATNCTCAAGTTTGGTNCCGGCATGGAAGACCTTCACGCCCTCAAGCGCATCGGCATCTTCAAGGCCTTCAATGGCCTTGCCTTTGGCGTAGCTGCCCGGATACCCGCCNGAAGCCATTACCACGCACACGGCGGCNTCATCCTTCCAGTGCACATCCATCTCGGCCAACCGCCGGTCGATGCAGGCCTCAAAGAGATCCACCAAATCGGTCTCCAACCGCATCAGGTACACCTGCGTTTCCGGGTCACCCCAGCGCGCGTTAAACTCCAGNACCTTCGGCCCATCGGCCGTGAGCATCAGGCCGGGATACAGCATCCCGCGAAAATCAATGCCCTCGGCCTGACACCCCCGCAGCCACGGGCCCACGACGGAAGCGGCCGCTGCCTGCAGTTCGTCATCACTGAGAAACGGCGCGGGCGAATAGGTGCCCATGCCGCCGGTGTTCAGGCCCTGATCCCCGTCCAACGCGCGTTTGTGATCCTGTGAGGTGGGAAACAAAATGGACGACCGCCCGTCCGCCAGCACGTGCAGGCTCACCTCGATGCCCTCGAGCAGTTCCTGAATAACAATGCTCGAGCCGGCCTCGCCGAATTGTTCATCGACCATGATCGAGTCAATCGCCTCCTCAGCTTCGGCAATTGATTCGCAGAGCAACACGCCCTTGCCCAGCGCGAGGCCATCGGCTTTCACGGCACAGCGCCCGTCGAGTTCCGCAGCGAACGCCTTCGCAGCGGTGGGAAAATCAAAGGTGCCCGAACGCGCCGTGGGGATGTTGTGGCGCGCCATGAAATCCTGACTAAACACTTTGCTGGATTCAAACCGCGCCGCCGACTGGTTCGGCCCCCAAATGCGCAGGCCGTGTTCCTCAAACAAATCCACGATCCCCATCGCCAGCGGATTATCCGGTCCCACCACGGTGAGATCCGGTTTCTGTTCCCGGGCAAACATCATCAGCCCCGGCAAATCNTCCGCNCCNACNGCNACGCATTCGACCGGCTCACCGTTGCNCGTAAACTCGCCCGCAATACCGCCGTTGCCCGGNGCCACCCACAGCTTGGNAACCCGCTCGCTCTGCGCCAGTTTCCACGCCAGCGCATGCTCGCGCCCGCCGCCTCCAATCAATAAAACCTTCATTAGCTGAGTTTCACCTTCCNCCGCCCCTTGGTCACTTCGCCGACGATCCAGGCNTCATGNCCNCGTCGGCGGATGCTGCGCAACACGCTGTCAGCCTTGCTGCCACTGACGATGGCGGTCATACCGATGCCCATGTTGAATACCTGATGCATCTCGGTATTGTCNACATGGCCGTGTTTTTCAATCAGATCAAACACCGGCAACACCGGCCAGCTGCCGCGCTCGATGGTGACTCCGCAGTTTTTCGGCAGCACGCGCGGGATGTTATCAATGAATCCACCGCCGGTCAGATGCGCGAGCCCCTTGATCACCCGGGCACGGCCGGGCTTGTTATAGCTCTTGAGCAACGTCTGCACCACAGGACCATAGCTGACGTGGACCTTGAGCAGTTCATCGCCCACGCTGCAGTCCAGCTCCGGCACGCGGCTGCGAGGCTTGAGCTTGAGTGTTTCAAAAAACACCTTGCGCGCGAGTGAATAACCGTTGGTGTGCAGTCCGCTGGAGGCCATGCCGATTACTGCGTCACCGGGCTTGATACCGCGCCCGTCGAGCATGCGAGATTTTTCCACCACCCCAACAATAGTGCCACTCACGTCATACTCGCCCTTTTGATAAAAGCCGGGCATCTGCGCCGTCTCGCCACCGATCAGGGCGCAGTTGTTTTCCGCGCAGCCATAGGCGAANCCNGCGACGATTTCCTCAAACACATTTGGCTTTAACTCGCCGGTACCAAGGTAATCGAGAAAGAACAAAGGCTCCGCGCCGAGCACAGCGATGTCGTCCACGCAATGATTCACCAGATCCTGCCCGATCGTGTGGTGGCGATTCATAGCAAAGGCGACTTTGAGCTTGGTACCCACGCCGTCCACACTGGAGACAAGCACCGGCTGTTTGTACTTGCCAGATTTCAGCGCAAACAGGCCGCCGAATCCGCCCACTTTGCCCAGTACTTCGGGCCGCGAGGCGGTATTGAGTAGCCGGCCCAGTCCAGACTTCAATGAATTGCTCAACTCTAAATTGACACCAGCAGAAGCGTATGCAGTCTTGGCCATAATCTGTTTAACTATGGTTCACCCCTATCTGAAACAGTCAGTAAAGAAAGTTGTTTAAAATCTTGCTCACCGTGTTCATCAATTAAATTGGTCGGATAATCTCCGGTAAAGCAGTGGTCGGTATACTGTGGAAAATCGTTGTCACGACCTTTTGGATGTCCCATAGCCCGATACAAACCGTCCACCGAAAGAAAAGATAAACTATCAGACCCTAAAAATTCATTCATCTCCTGAAGATTCTTATTTGCCGCCAGTAATTGAGCCTGACTTGGGGTATCAATACCGTAGAAATCTGGGTGTGTGATTGGTGGAGCCGCTATGCGCATATGAACCTCAGCTGCTCCCGCATCCCGCATCATTTGCACAATTTTGACTGAAGTCGTTCCGCGAACAATTGAATCATCTACGAGCACAATTTTTTTNCCACCGACCAAAGCACGATTAGCATTATGTTTTAACTTTACCGAAAATGCCCGGATTGATTGCTGAGGTTCAATAAAAGTTCGNCCAACGTAATGATTACGAGTTATGCCCAACTCAAATGGGACACCAGATTCTTCGGAATAGCCCATTGCTGAGGGCACCCCGGAATCAGGAACGGGAATAACCATATCCGCTTGAACGTGACTCTCTCGGGCCAATTCTCGACCAAGACTTTTCCTACACTCGTAAACACTATGGCCACCTACGATACTGTCTGGGCGCGCGAAATAAATATATTCAAATATGCAATGCCGGATTTTTCTCTTAGGCAATGGGTGATAGCTCTTTAAGCCCGCCTTGGTAACAACAACTACTTCCCCGTTATCTATTTCACGAATGAAACGTGCTCCTATAATATCCAGCGCACAGGTTTCAGATGCCAAAATGTAAGCCCCATCCAACTCGCCAAGAACCAAGGGACGTATTCCAAGTGGATCTCGCACGCCTATCATCTTTTTATTGGTTAAACCCAATANTGCGTAAGCACCTTCGACCTGAGCTAGTGCATCCACAAAACGATCTATGGTCTTATCCCTTTCACTACGTGCAATGAGGTGTAGTATAGTTTCAGTATCAGATGTAGATTGAAATATAGCGCCGTCTTTTTCCAAATCTTTTCTGATAGAAAGGGCATTAGTCAAATTTCCATTATGAGCNAAAGCAAAACCACCTCCAGCAAGATCAGCGAAGAGAGGTTGCACGTTACGAAGAATTGTGTCTCCAGTCGTAGAATAACGCACATGACCAATTGCATTCCTACCCTTTAATCGATCAATAACACGTGCTTTAGTAAAATTTTCACTTACTAACCCCAAACGACGTTCAGCATAAAACTGTGTTTTATCTGAGCTAACAATACCCACAGCCTCCTGTCCGCGATGCTGGAGAGCATGTAATCCTAATGTGGTCAAAGTAGCGGAATCAGGGTGATTAAAAATCCCGAACACACCGCATTCCTCCCGCAGAACATCACCATCGAACTGGTAAGGNTCATAAGGCAATGGCGGGGAAAATAGATTGGAAGTACTCATCAGTGCATCACGCCATCGCGTTGCCGATGGCATTCCACCAAAGATCATGCAAGCCCGCAACCTTCCAGGTGTGCGCGCCGGCCGTGGTTTTGATTTTCAATTCATCGCTGCTCACCGTGCCAATTTGCCGGGCCGACACGCCGAGTAGCTTAGCGCGCTCAACGGTCTTCACGGCGTCCAGCGCCGCGGTGGTGATTACCACCCGTGCACCGGCCTCGCCAAAGAGGAGGGCATCGAGGCGGGATTCTTCGAACGCCGCCAAATCTATCTCCGCGCCAATGAAGCGTGGCGTGTTGCGGGCCTGCAGCTCTGAGAAACAGCACTCCGCGAGAGCGACGGCAAGGCCACCCTCGCTGCAGTCGTGCGCGCTTTTCACCACGCCACTTTGGATCAGGCCCAGCACAGTGGTGCACAGCGTGCGCTCGGTGGCCAGGTCGCAGGTGGGTGGCGTGCCATTTTTCGTTTCGTGCAGCACCTGCAGATATGCGGAGCCGCCGAGCCCCTGCAGGGAATCGGCCGCCACCGGTTCACCGAGCAGGATGACGGCGTCGCCCTCGTCCTTGAACCATTGCGTGGTCACGTGCTCGGGATCATCAATCAGGCCCACGAGGGCAACCGTGGGAGTGGGATCGATGGCGCCCTCGGGGTTTTGGTTGTATAGGCTGACGTTGCCGCCGGTCACCGGCGCATCGAAAACCCGGCACGCCTCTGCCAGTCCGTTNACCGATTCGCGCANTTGCCAAAACANTTCNGGGTTNTGCGGGTTGCCAAANTTCAGGTTGTCCGTGGACCCAATGGGCACGGCGCCGCTGCAGGCGAGGTTGCGCGCGCCCTCGGCCACNACGGCGCGCGCGCCATTGGCGGGATCGAGGTACACTTGCGTGGCGTTGCAATCCACACTGATGGCCAGCAACTTTTCAGGAAAATCCTCAGCGCGATCGTCGCCGCCCGGAATGCTATCACCCTTTACGCGGATCACNGCGGCATCGCTGCCNGGGTTGACCATCGTGTTGGCGCGCACCATGTGATCGTACTGGCGGTACACCCAGTTCTTNGAGGCGATGCTGGGCCATTCGAGCAGTTTTTCCANNGCNCCNTCNANNGNCTCGTTNTCNNCAAGATCATCNATATCCACCAGCGTNAAGGCGCGGACCTTGGTGAGGTACGCCGGCTCGCGGGCNTCGCGCTCGTAAATGGGGGCATCATNAGCCAGCTTGCTGGCGGGCAAATCCGCAACCACTTCGCCGTNGTTTTTCACGACCATCTGGCCCGTATCCGTCACNCGGCCAATCTCGGCGGCGGGCAAATCCCATTTGTCAAAAATACGCCGCACCTCTTCCTCGCGGCCCTGCTTCACGATGATGAGCATGCGCTCCTGCGACTCGCTCAGCAAAATCTCGTAGGGCGTCATGCCCGGGCTGCGCTGCGGCACCTTGGCCAGGTCAATCTCAATGCCGGTGCCGCCCCGCGCGGCGGTTTCGCAGGTGGAACAAGTGAGGCCGGCGGCGCCCATGTCCTGAATACCCGCCACGGCTCCGGTGGCCAGCAACTCGAGGCAGGCTTCCATGCAAAGCTTTTCCATGAAGGGATCGCCCACCTGCACGGCGCCGCGTTGTTGTTCGGCCGATTCCTCGGTGAGATCCTGCGAGGCAAAGGCCGCGCCCGCGAGGCCGTCGCGGCCGGTGGCCGGGCCCACGTAATACACGGGATTGCCCACGCCGGAAGCCGCCCCACGCGCAATCTGATCATGGCGCAGCACCCCCANCGCAAAGNCNTTGACCAGCGGATTGCCCTCGTAGCTTTTGTCAAAATACACTTCGCCCGCCACCGTCGGAATNCCGAAGCAATTTCCGTAATGCGCAATGCCGCTGACCACNCCGCGGAAGAGCCGGCGCACGGTGCTATTGTCNAGCNCGCCAAAGCGCANGGAATTGACCGCGCACACCGGCCGCGCNCCCATNGTGAAAATATCGCGAATGATCCCACCCACGCCNGTGGCNGCNCCCTGAAAGGGCTCCACCGCACTGGGATGATTATGGCTTTCGATCTTGAAGGAAACCGCCAGCCCGTCGCCAATGTCCAGAATGCCGGCATTTTCCTCGCCGGCCCCCACCAGCACGCGCGGCCCTTTGGTNGGGAAACCCTTCAACAACAGCCGCGTGTTTTTGTACGAGCAATGCTCGCTCCACATCACGCTGAAGATGCCCAGCTCGGTAAAATTCGGCTCCCGCCCAATGATCTCCTGAATGCGGTCGTATTCCTCCAGCGTGAGGTTGTGTTCCTCAACGAGTTGCGGAGTGATGGGAGGGTCTTTAGACACTAGCGGAGGTGGTTTGNGCGTTGATGAGGCTTTCGAAGATGAGNCGNCCGGTNGTTTCGTTCAGGGCGGGTTCGGCNGCGCGTTCGGGGTGGGGCATCATNCCNGCAACATTGCGGCTGTCATTGCAAATGCCGGCGATATGNCCAACGGATCCATTCGGGTTGGCGTAGTCGGTGGCGTCACCGTCGGCNTCGGTATACTGAAAAAGGATTTGATCGTTGGCCTCCAATTCCTCGAGCGTTTCGGCGGCGCAAAAATAATTGCCTTCACCGTGGGCAATGGGGATTCGCAACAACTGACCCTCGGGGATGCCGGCCGTGAACGGGGAATCATGNGTGGCCACGCGTAGGTAAACGTGTTCGCAACGGAATTGCAGCGAGCGGTTGCGGATCAGCGCGCCGGGCAACAAGCCGGCTTCGCAGAGGATTTGAAATCCATTACAGATACCGAGCACGTACCCGCCCTGCTCGGCAAACTCCTGCACGGCNGCCATCACGGGGCTAAAGCGCGCAATGGAGCCGGTACGCAGGTAATCGCCGTAGCTGAAGCCGCCCGGCACAATTACCGCGTCCACATCGCCCAAGCTGTTTTCCTTATGCCACAGTAGGCGCGTGGGATGGCCCAGCACATTTTGCAGCACGTGCACGCAGTCCTGATCGCAATTGGAGCCGGGAAACTGGAGGACGGCAAACTTCATCAGTCCTCGAGCTTGAGCCGGTAATCCTCGATGTTCGGGTTGGCGAGGAATTTATCGGCGTATTCGCTGAGCTTTTCTTTCACTTCATCAGGATCGCCGTCCATTTCGATCTCGATATATTTGCCCACGCNCACTTCGTTCACGCCAGTACAACCCATCTGTTCGAGGGCCGTCTGCACGGTTTTGCCTTGGGGATCCAAAACCTCCTGCTTCGGGGTGACAATGACTTTGACCTTCATCGGTTGGCTGCGCCCCTGAAAAACCGTATTTATCCGCCACCGGTCAAGGGGCATTTGTGGGAGGTTATTAACAAAAAAACCGCGCCCCTNACGAGGCGCGGCTNAAAGAGGTTCCCAACGGCTTACTGGTAAGGCCGCAGGATGGTGAGATTNGGACGGCTGGTCACCGCTGAACCTTCGCTGAAGGTCTCATCGGCCTGCTTGAGCTGCGTCTCAAGATCTGATGCNGANCCCTGCGCCGTGGCACCGCCGCCAGTCACCCAGTTGCCTTGATCNGCCGCTAGGCNGATGCTGTATTTCNGGCTGCCGGGGCCNTAAAAANCATTGCCATGACCCGGCATGGCTCCCACCGAGCACAACTGCGNTCGGTNGGTGTGCCAACTGTAACGCATGGGGTAATGTGGATACTGCCAACGAGGTTCGCCATACTGGTCNNTCGGATATTGGCCAAATTGCGAATAATGNNNCTTCCACATTGAGNCATGGCCTTTCACATTGCGGGTAAGGCCAAGAACGGTCTCCGCGGCNCTCAGATCACCCTGCATCGCGATGGCGTAGCTTTGCAAATTCCGGTTATGCCACAGGTTAGTGCGATTCTTGAATTGATCAAAGGTCTTCGTCGCGTGCCGGCGTTGGCGAGCCACGGTCTTTTGGTCCAGCGGCGAGCCAAGCGTGGAATATCCAGCCAGATTTTTACGAATTGTAAACGCGTTCACCCAACGATGGCCGCGGATCGGATCCGACCAAGTGCGATAACCTAAGGCATTGGCGAGGCGTGTGTGATCATTACGACCCCAAGTGGGGGCGAGCTGCGAGTCCATATGTGGCGTGGCGCCGCCATTATCCGAGGCGTACGCGGTGAACGCGCCATGTATGGTCTTGAGGTTGTTCGCGCATTTCACGCGGTTTGCCTTAGTCTTGGCTTTAGCCAAAGCCGGCAATAGAAGACTGGCCAAAATGCCGATGATGGCTATGACCACCAGTAACTCAATGAGGGTAAATCCCTTTTTGTTATTCATGGTTTGGTTCTCTTTGGTTTGTAGTTATTTGATGGGGTATCGGCTCCGCAGAACCGAGTCATGCTGCAACTCCTACGCAGTTTTTATGCCATAAAAAAGAGCCAAAAACCAGTGTTTTTAGCTATTTAAAGGGGCTTTACAGTAAAGAGCGTGGGGATTTCCACGCAGGAACATGAAAAATGACGCGATGCCACCCGCTCAATTATCCGAAATGCGCAGCAAAAATTCTTCTGACCGCTGGCTGTTGGCATCGGGCACCGGTACGGCGTTGTATTCCCAGTTGACCTTAATGCGGTAGCGCAATTCACTGGCCTCCGCCGGCACGGGTACCAAGGTTTCCCAGCGATTGGTCACCAACGGTGTGCGTTTCATGGGATAAACCTGCGTGCCCACCATCACCATGGGTTTCACAGATTCATGGCGCAGAGTATGGGTGTTGTTTTCCCAGATCATTTCCACCGGATAAAAGCCGGTGGTATTGCGGGGCAGGTTGGCAGGCGTAAGATTGGTGATGCGCGAATGCGTACAGCCCATGCCCAGCAGGAGCAGGCAGGCCACGCCAAGGATGCCGTGGGAGGGTTTCATCAGTGGCCGCAGGATGCCACCGAGCGATAGGCTTGTAAAGGGCATTGGCCGGCCGGGCCGCTGAATTACGGGAAAATGAATTGCCCCGCCCCTGCCCTTGGGCTATGCCTCCGCGTTCGCATACACACCATGTTTGGCACCATTCGCAAACATTCGCAGGCTCTTTGGATCCCGATCATCATC
>PBFV01000037.1 GCA_002718935.1 Verrucomicrobiales bacterium | reverse complement strand
GCTGATGGTGCCCCGGCCTTGGGCTCCAAGGAACAATACCGGCGCTGGCAAACTGTTTGCTCCCGAGTCTTTGCTGACCTGCAAGACAAAGTAGATCGCGGCCAAAAAACGGTCATAGATGAATACGGGGCCACTAATCCCGCTGAGTTTTTTTCCGTGGCCACGGAAACCTTTTTCGAAAAGCCTTCGCAACTGAACAAAAAGCGGCCTGAATTATACAAGCTCTTGCGCGAGTATTATCGCGTGGATCCGTTAACCTGGTAAAAAAACTTCACCCGCCAGCCGAAGCCAACGGGTGAAGACCTTTAGTAGCCGATACTTGTCTGTTCCGCAATTGGCAGCCAAGGCAAACCCGGACCGCCTCTCGGGAAATTAGAAAATCAGAATGCGAAAAGGAGCATGGGTCAGTTTTGTTCCGGCTTGTGCCGAGTCAACCCCACTTGGTGGGCGATTTCGTCGAATTCATCACGGCAGACCTCCTCAAGCCTCTTGCCGCGACTGGCCAGTTCCTCATTAATTTTCACTGCCTTCTCGGTCATCTCCTCGTGAGTATCCTTCGAGCCACCCACCAGCGCGAAGTTGTCCCCTTTAGTGATGCGTCGATGACCGTCGGAATCCAATCCAACACCAAGAATCATGGACTTGGATGGTTCCTCTGGATGGGGCGTGCGCTCCATTTCCGCGAAACTATCAAATTCACAGGCTGTGAACAAGTCAAATTACCCGACCGAAAGAGCCTGACCGTTGTGTTCCGGGCCCAATTTCAGCAAAAAAGGCACCGCCACTTCCACCCATTCCTCCGGCGAAGGACAACCACTAGCTGATGTTCCAAAACAACTTTTCAGCATGTCGGTATTGATCACTCCCGGGTTCAATGGCACCGCAGCCAAACCCGATGGGAGCTCCTGAGCCAAAGCTTGTGTAAGCCCTTCAACCGCCCACTTGGTAGCACAATAGGGTGCCACCTCCGGTGAAGTGGATCGCCCCCAGCCCGAGCTGAAATTCACCACAACCCCCTGCCCTGCATCAATCATCACCGGTACAAAATGGCGAATCACGTTGGCCACGCCCTTAATGTTGATGTCAATCACCTGATCGAACTCGGCGGCGTCCAGCGTCCAGAGTTGGGCGTTGGGATTGATCACTGCAGCATTGTTCAGCAGCAAATCCGGCGCGCCCACAGATTGAGAAACCTCATTGGCCCAAGCCTGTACGGAAGCATCATCCGTCACATCTACCTGAGTCAGTGGGTGTCCGGCACCAAGTTCCTCGCGCAATTCATCCAGCAATCCCGCGTCACGACTGCAACCGCATACCCGGTGCCCCTGTACGACAAACTCCCGCGCCATTGCCCTGCCCAGCCCCCGCGACACACCGGTGATAACCACTGTCTTTCCCAATACCGATTCTGTGGCCATGATCATGCCCTTGTTTAAGGCGTTTCAAATCGGCTTCCAACCCTTATCTTGACCCCGTGAACCGTTTTGAGGAGCGATTGGCAGAACATAAGCTGGCGCTGAAGCGCACGGCACTGGCCTACTCTGCAACTCAACCTTGGCCGCCAATGCAACCAAGCCTGCCGNCATTGCCATGTGGACGCAGCTCCTTGGCGGACAGAGACCATGGGATCAGNCACGGCCGAGCGGATCATCGACTGGNTNGCCCAAAACAAACCCCANACCGTAGACATTACCGGCGGNGCCCCGGAGCTTTGCCAACAGTTCAAGCGATTGGTNACACATAGCCGACAAGTGGGCTGCGAGGTGATAGACCGTTGCAANCTCACCATCCTTGAAGANCCCGGNTTTGNATGGCTTGCCCAATTCCTCGCAGAAAACNAAGTGACCGTCATTGCCTCNCTGCCCTGTTATCAGNCNGAAAATGTCAACCNACAACGCGGNAATGGNGTGTTTNAAACCAGCATTCAGGCCCTTCAGAAACTGAACCNACACGGNTATGGCAAATNGCTNCCGCTACATTTGGTTTACAACCCCNTAGGNCCCACGCTTCCACCGCCACANGAAGATTTACAGGCCGATTACGCTAAATCCCTGCAAAGAGAGTTTGGNATCANATTCAACCGCCTGTTCACCATNACCAACCAACCNATCGCCAGGTTTGCTGAAGATCTACGGANACAGGATCGGTGGGACGAATACATGGCCTTATTGGNAAATAGCTTTAANCCCAACGCCGTTGACGGACTGATGTGCCNGGACACCCTCAGNGTGAGTCATGAAGGCCGGNTGTATGATTGTGATTTTAATCAAATGTTGGATTTGNAAATCCGAAACGGCCGGGAATTGTTCCTGTGGGATGTTTCCCCNGAANACCTCACCAAANANNCCATCACCACTGGCGACCACTGCCTTGCNTGTACNGCCGGNGNCGGNAGNAGTTGCACAGGNGCCCTAACNGAATCCGCCGCCTAAGCCTNCGAGTATACCTCGGCNCCTTTGGNCANAAACTCGCGCGATTTCTNNGCCATGCCGGCTTCAATGGCTTCTTCCGTTTCCAAGCCATTTTCAGCAGCNTACTNGCGAATATCGTCGGTGATCTTCATGCTGCAAAAATTAGGCCCGCACATGCTGCAAAAATGCGCTGTCTTGGCGCCGTCCGCCGGCAGGGTTTCATCGTGGTATTCGCGGGCGCGTTCCGGGTCAAGACTGAGGTTGAACTGATCTTCCCATCGAAACTCAAATCGCGCCTTGCTCAGCGCATTGTCACGGTATTGGGCNCCGGGNTGCCCCTTGGCCAAGTCAGCCGCATGCGCCGCAATCTTGTAGGTGATCACGCCCTCCTTCACATCCTCGCGATTAGGAAGGCCCAAATGTTCCTTGGGCGTCACATAACAAAGCATCGCCGTGCCGTACCANCCGATCATCGCGGCGCCGATCCCACTGGTGATGTGGTCATACCCCGGCGCGATATCCGTCGTTAACGGTCCCAGCGTGTAGAACGGCGCCTCATGGCACCATTCAAGCTGCTTTTTCATGTTCTCCTCGATCATGTGCATCGGCACGTGGCCGGGCCCCTCGTTCATCACCTGAACGCCATGCTCCCAGGCGCGCTTTGTCAAATCCCCCTGCACTTTTAGCTCCCCAAATTGCGCGTCATCATTCGCATCGGCAATCGCCCCGGGACGCAGGCCGTCGCCAATAGAAAAACTCACGTCGTACCGGGCCATGATTTCACAGATATCATCCCAATGCGTGTAGAGGAAATTCTCTTTATGATGCGCCAAACACCACTTTGCCATGATGCTGCCTCCCCGGCTGACGATGCCGGTGGCCCGGCCGGCCGTCACCGGAATGAACCGCAACAATACTCCGGCGTGAATGGTAAAATAATCTACGCCTTGTTCAGCCTGCTCAATGAGTGTGTCCCGGAAAATTTCCCAAGTAAGATCTTCGGCGCGGCCATTGACTTTCTCCAGTGCCTGATATATCGGCACGGTACCGATGGGCACTGGGCTGTTTCGAATGATCCACTCACGTGTTGCGTGGATATTTTTGCCGGTCGACAAATCCATCACCGTGTCCGCACCCCACTGCGTGGCCCACCGCATTTTTTCTACCTCCTCTTCAATACTGGAAGCGACTGCGCTGTTGCCGATGTTGGCATTGATTTTCACTAAAAAATTCCGACCAATGATCATCGGCTCATTTTCCGAATGATTGATATTGGCCGGAATAATCGCCCGCCCTGCGGCGACTTCATCCCGCACAAATTCCGGCGTAATAAATTCCGGGATCCGGGCCCCAAAGCCCTGACCGGGGTGCTGGTGGTTCAATGAGTTGCGCTGATTATTGATCTTCAACGCTGCTTCGCGCCCCAAATTTTCCCGAATGGAAATATACTCCATTTCAGGCGTCACAATGCCTTGCCGGGCATACCACATTTGTGTGACCGGATGCCCTTTTGCCCGCAATGGCTCATGCCCCGTTAACGGAAATGCGCGATGCCCATTTCGCTCGCCCGATTGTTCGACATGGCGATTGGACAAGTACCCGTCATCCTCTGGCTTTACATGGCGCCCCGAATAAGACTCAACATCCCCGCGCTCCAATATCCAATCCCGCCGCAACGGATTCAGGCCGCGCTCCAAATCACACCGCACCTGCGGGTCCCCCCAAGGCCCGCTGCAATCGTACACGCGCACAGGATCATTCGGCACCTCGGAGCCGTTGAATGACTTACTGGCGCTCAGTTCAATCTCGCGCATGGGCACCCGTAAATGGGGGTGCAACTTGCCCGAAACATAAATGCGGCGCGCGCGCGGGCGGCCGCCGGAAATGGAGTCACTATCCGCTACCATGAAATTATCCCTCAAACGATTTGCCGCATCCACAGGTGATTTTAGCATTTGGGTTGGTCACCTTAAATCCGCTTTCATTTAGGCCATCTGAAAAATCCACCACGGACCCCCGAAGATATTGAGCGCTAAACCCATCCACCACTACGAGCAGCCCCTCAACCTCCTGCCGTTCATCCCCATCCCGTGGCTCATCAAAGGTTAACCCGTATTGCATCCCCGAACACCCGCCCTGCTCCACGTAAACGCGCAGCGCTTTTGAATCCGGATCGGTTTCCTTGGACCGCAATCGTCCCGCTTCAGCCAATGCTTCAGCCGTCAATTGAAGGCACGGCTGGGAATCAGCGGTTGATGTCTTGGTCTCCATGGCCCGAGTATAGTGCAAAGATTCTCCCCAATCAACCTCGGTGTCACGGCTGGCCGGACTGGAGCTTTTCCAGTCGCGCTCGTCGAAGGCGCAAACCCGGCCGCATTCCCGGAAAATCCTTTTCCATTTCCGCACAAATTTTCAGGGCTTCATCATGTTTGCCCAGCTCCTCCAGCAACCGCATGGCCATCAAGCCACTTTGACCACGCCAGTAGGGATCGAGTCGATCAGCAAGCAAATCACCGTAAAACACCTTCAACAATTCGTTTACCGCAAGCTGCAGAGCTTCCTGCCGGGCCTCGCCGGCAGCTCCCCGGCGCTCCAAAGTTTGCGCCAAGCCAAAATGTATCTGGCTGCGCACATTCGCAGATACAGGCCCAGTCACTGCCAAGGCATTACGATAAGCGGCTTCCGCAAAATCCCGATAACCCGGCACATCACCTGAAATCTTCAGGCAACAATCACCTATACGTCCCCACGCCCGAGCAGCCAATGCGTTTGTCGGGGCAATTTGGACAAGCGAATAGAAGGCGTTGGTCGCCTGCGAAAGTTTTTTAATTTGATCCTCAGCCTCACTGCCCAACTCCAGCATCGTCAGGTCGCCCATGGCAAATGTGGCTTCTTGAAAAATGCGCGGGTAATCCGCTTTTACAGAAGCATCCACCATCAGCGCAGAAAACTCGGTCCGGGCATCGTTGAGGCCCTGCCGGGCCATGGCCGCCCGACCCGCCATCATCCGTGCTCGATGCCGCAAAACCGGCGGACAATTTGTCGCCCCCCGAATTTCCTTGTACCATTTTTCCGCATTCAAGCGGTTCGTCACACTGTTGAAGGCTTGATCGGCCAGCCACATCTTGGCCTTGAATACACGGGCTCCCTGACTCGGCTGCTTGCTGAGCCGATCAAATTCACCCATCGCCAACTTCACCTGCCCCGATTGCGCCAGTGCCCAAGCCCGNTCAAACANCACCTTCGCCAATTCCGNATGTTCGGGGTAAGNCTNAATCCAGNNATCATAGCTCGCAATCACCTCAGTCCATTTACGCTCNGTCACCAGTAAATGAATTGCTTCCAAAGCCGCCGCTGCCTGCAGGCTTGATCCTGTCGCCTGTTGCCGNAACTCCACCAAATGNCCGCGCGCCTCCTCCAGCTCATTTCGGNTCACTCGNGCCTGCGCCATGCTTAATAACATNCGATCAAAGTGTGAAGCCCCGGCCTGCGCCCGNCNCTCCGCCAGCAACGCTTCAGCCAANCCCAAATTAGNTTGGGCCAGCACACTCTTAAACTGCATGAAGCGCGCNGCGTGAATCATTTGAGNCGTAATNCCCTCGACTGAATTGGTGCGTACATTTTGAAANCCTGCTGCAGCTACCGCATGCCGCCCTTCACGGGCCTGTACCAGTGACAACTGATATTGCACCCANCTTCGCCGGCTCTTTTCCGTNTCCCCTTCGAGCGCCTTTTGCAACAACTCAGCCGCTNCNGTCGATTGGCCCTCCAGCCGCCGACATTGCGCCAACCCACATAAAGCCTGAGTTTGAAACGGCGACTGCGCCTCATCCCCGGCGAGGGTCTCAAATTCCGAAATAGCCAAAGCCAACTCACCAGGCTTGCCTTGTTGAGCTTGGAGCAAATGCACTTCACCGGTGAGGTATGCCGCCAGCGGATGGATATCCGCCAAACCCTTTTGTAACCGAAGATGTTTGAGCGTGGCCAAGGCCTTCGGAAATGCGCGCTGCCGAATATGCAGCCTAGCTACCTGTAAAAAGGCCGGNCGCCGAATANCGGACGGTTGTTTCNCCCCAATTAAATGAGCNTATTCTTGAGCGGCTTNGTTCCATTTNCCCTGCTGCTCATACAACTCCGCCCGTAATTGGTANGCNCGGACAAGTTGTTNAGGCCANGCNTGCTGCTCGGCAATTGTTCGCAATACATCCCCGATCAANAGGGCCTTGTCNGTCTCATCCTTTTGCGACGCNATACGGGCTAGCAGCCATTGNCGCCGCCAGTTNCGCTGAAGANCCAACTGTTNCGGCAATTGGGCGAGGGCTGCCATTGCNCCNGCAAAATCGCGCTGTTCAAAANATGCCTGCCCCAANAGAAGGCGCCCTTCGGTAATNCGATCGTCTGCCGGAATCGTCTTTGCNTGGACTTGAAACACACCGTCCAACGGTCGCAATCGCGCAATGACCTGNGCCCAATCTTCCTGTCTCGCGGAAACGTTGGCCACCCCCAANGCGGCATCCAGTGCCCGCTTTGATTGGGGGTGTTCGCGCAGCAATTCCTCATAAATCTGTAACGCTGCCTCCAGGTTGCCTTGCGCTGTNCGNCNTTCTGCCATCCAGAAAAGGTATTCATCAGCCAAGGGCCCGGCCGCCAGCCGGTCATTGGAAAGCACCGCATAAGCTTCCCTGTGTTGGCCTTGTTGAAACAATGACTGCCCCAGNAGNAACACCGCCANGGGACGGTGNGGTGAGTTCCCATGGCGATCGATTAATTCCTGAAACCAGCGAGCCGAGGTTGCCCAATGGCCTGANTGAAAACTCCGGACTGACGCNGAGAACANGCGATCATCGGCCTTTTTNCCCAATNGCAANTCGCTCAACCGGACATCACCCTTCTCCGCGCCCACCAAGGTGGCCGTCGNGCAAATNATCCCGCCGAGCAAATTCCTCATCCTGCTGCTGCCTTGCGTNTTACCTTACCTTTGCGANGGGGCAAAATTCGACTCAAAAATTGNCCGGTGTNGCTTTCNNNACATTCAGCCACGTGCTCCGGCGGCCCTTCAGCCATCAGCNGGCCGCCACCCGAGCCCCCCTCCGGNCCAAGGTCAATTATCCAGTCGGCACACTTGATCACATCCAAGTTGTGCTCGATNACCACCAGCGTATTGCCCACGTCNCGTAATTTGGCAAATACGTCCAACAGCCGAGCGACNTCATGGGTATGCAGGCCAGTNGTNGGTTCATCCAANAAATACAAGGTGCGGCCGGTGGCGCGTTTGCATAATTCCGAAGCCAGTTTGACACGCTGCGCCTCGCCACCGCTGAGAGTGGTGGCCGATTGCCCCAACTGAATGTACCCCAGTCCCACTTCCGCCANGGTCGTACAAACATCATAAATCTGAGGNACGGCCCGAAAAAAAGTGCAGGCTTCGTCAACCGTCAACGCCAACACATCAGCGANATTCAGCCCCTTGTANTGAATCTCGAGCGTCTCNCGATTATANCGNTTACCGCTGCAATCCTCGCACGNCACNTACACCGANGGCAGNAAATGCATTTCAATCTTGAGCANGCCATCNCCCTGACATTTTTCGCAACGGCCACCNTTTACATTAAAACTAAACCGGCCCGGCCCNTAACCGCGNACTTTCGCTGCGGGCAATTTTGCAAACAACGAACGGATGTGACTAAACATGCCCGTATACGTCGCCGGATTACTGCGTGGCGTTCGACCNATTGGCGACTGGTCNATGACAATCGCCTTGTCAAGGTGATCAATGCCGTCGATGCGCTGATGCACTCCGGGCTTTTCCTTGGAGCCATGCCATTTACGGAACAGCGCCCGCCGGAGCACGTCGTCCACCAAGGTGCTCTTTCCGGATCCGCTAACGCCGGTGACGCAGACAAAAGCGCCCAGCGGNANACGCACATCNATCTCGCACAAATTATTTTCCGCGGCACCNCGAACAATCAGCCAACCCTTTTCNGGNGCGGCCATGGCGCGCTCCTTGGGCACATCAATTTTCNATTCGCCAGTGAGATATTTCGCCGTCACCGACCTCTTGGACTTTCGCACTTCATCCAANGTACCGCTGGCCACCAGCTCACCGCCGTGCACGCCCGCGCCCGGCCCAAGATCCAACAGATAATCGGCGGCCTCGATAGTCTCTGTATCGTGTTCNACNACAATGACNGTATTNCCGATGTCGCGGAGCCCCTGAAGCGTNGCCAGCAAGCGGGCGTTGTCGCGTTGGTGCAGGCCGATCGATGGCTCGTCGAGGATGTAGATTACCCCGACCAGCCCCGCGCCAATTTGCGTGGCAAGCCGAATGCGCTGAGCCTCGCCGCCACTGAGAGTGCCGCTTTCGCGGTTGAGCGAAAGGTAGCCAAGGCCAACGTTATTCAAAAAACTCAAGCGTTCTTGNATCTCTTTCAGCACTTCACCGCCAATTTGCTCCTGCAAACNGGTCAGTTCCAGAGCATCAAAAAAACGCACGGCGTCAGAAACCGACAGCCGGCAAACNTCCATGATNGATAGGCCCGGAATAGCCACTTTGCGCCGGCGCCCATGGGCCGGCGGACGAAAGCGCTTGGCCTTGTCACCTCCGAGCGTGCAGGCNAATACCTCCGGCTTAAGGCGTTGGCNACGGCAAGCATCGCAGNGCGCGCTGCTCATGAATGTCTTGACCCGCTTTTTGGTAAACTCACTGTCCGTTTCTTGGAGCAACCTCTCCAAATTGGGAAGCACCCCCTCAAATGGCTTCACGCTTGGTTTAGAGCCGCGGCGGAAATTGAATTTAATCTCCTCCTCGCCGGAGCCGTGCAGCATCACTTGGCGAAAATCTTTCGGCAAATTTTCCCAAGGCAAATCCATCGGTTGGCCGTAATGCGCCGCTACTGTGCGAATAACATGATTGTAATAGATGATCATGCGCCGGCCGCCGCGTTTCCACGGAGCGATGGCGCCATCTTCCAACGTCTTTTCTGGATTGGGCACAACCAGCTCCTCATCGAACACCAGCTTTTGACCAAGCCCGTGGCAGGTGCCGCAGGCGCCAAAGGGTGAGTTGAATGAAAAATGCTTCGGCGTGAGTGTGTCGTAGCTTTTACCGGTGGCGCTGGAAACCATTCGGGTGGAATGTAAAACTTCATCCCATTTATCACCGCGCTTATTCGCCGGTTGAGTCATGGCGAGCAGCTGGCCTTCGCCCCACTTCAGTGCTGTTTCAACGGAATCCGCTAAACGCTGGCGAATATTTTCGCCGATCACCAACCGATCTACAACGGCCTCGATGTTGTGCTTCTTTTTGGGATCAATTTTTACGCGGGTTTCCACCTCCAGCTCGACCAACTCGCCATCTACTCGCGCACGCACAAAACCTTCGCGCGCCAGCTTTTCGATCACGTCACGAAATTCGCCTTTCTGAAACCGAATNACCGGCGCGAGCAGCATCAACCGCGTNCCATCNGGCATAGCCATGAGCCGATCAATGATCTCAGTAGGCGTCTGTTGAGCCATCGGCTCGCCGCTTTCAGGACAATNCGGCTGCCCCAGGTGGGCGAAAAGCAATCGAAGGTAATCGTAAATCTCCGTGGTGGTGGCGATGATCGAACGCATACTGCCGCCGGCGCTGCGTTGTTCAATCGCAATGGTTGGCGAAAGGCCTNCNATGAAATCCAGCTCTGGTTTCTGCATTTGATCGAGGAACTGGCGCGCATAGGCGGAAAGTGACTCGACATATTTACGCTGGCCCTCCGCATAAATGGTATCAAATGCCAGCGAGGATTTCCCCGAGCCGCTCAGCCCGGTGACCACCACCAATTGATTGCGCGGAATGCTCAGGGAAAGGTTTTTGAGGTTATGCTCCCGCGCCCCCCCAATCTTGATGAAATTCACCTCCATGCAAAACCGGCATCATACCTCGCGGCTCCGCCGCTGACAAACCCGATGTATCCGCGGGCTAATTCATCTGCATAGTGCTGGACTGGATTACTACAGGACGCAATGGAGGCAAGGGCCGCAGGTTTCCATCAATTCCCCTATGATAACCGGGATGTCCATTTTTGATAGATCGATGGAACTCCTTATAGCCATCTAGTCGGTATACCTGCCTTCTCATTTCAGATCCGGCCACTGCATAGTTGAGCACAGTGCCCCCAACATCTTTGCCTCCTATTTTTGTGTTTGGAGGGATTACGGCTGGCCCAGAATATTGAGGCAACCTTAACCTTAATGCTGGCCGCAATCGCTCAACAACAGTATATGTTTCATAAATTGGATCATTATCTACACTTGTTAATGAGAGCAATTGCTGAGGCAAACGTTCAATATCAAATTCATCTGCAAAACCTGATGCCAAGTGTTGCCAAACAACTGGCAAATATGGTGAGTCCGTTGATAGCTGAGGAACTTTCAGGATATCCGTACCACGGGTGAATTTATACTTACCGCGAGTTTGATTGACCCCCGCAACCAACTGCCCCCATCGACCATCATGCATGTCAACTCGCACTTCTCTCTCAGGTGAAAAATCACTATCATTGGCCCCGATAATACGCGGCATTGGATTCGCACTGCCATCCGGATATTTTATTGCTGCCATGGGAGCAGAAAGCCCACTCAACAGTGCGCCCCACGCCTCAGGACGGTCATTGTTTACCGAAAACTGGCCTCGTACGGGCGTGCCCGGATCAACGCGGAACACTTCTAGTAGGCGATGATCGTTCACCGGTTGCGTGTCCTGACTACCTGCCCAGTTTTGCCAATACTGTATATTTTGAACGAGCAAGCCTTCCGTGTTCAAAACGTTCCCCAAGTCCGAAAGCACATCCACCCCTCCGGCGGAAAGACTTTGAGTAGGCCAAACACGGATACGGTTTTCATCGAGCCGCTCAGCAAAGCCTTCCAGTTCGCCGAGCAATATATTACCCTCGGAATCCACACGCACTGCATTGGGGTTGAGACGTAAATCCTTCCACGTATCCGGACATTTCCCCATAAGCTGCAGCTGATCCCCGGTTTGGATAGAGTGATTAGGCACTGTTATAATACCATCAATGTTACTATAAGCTGTCACACCTGCTAGGCCGGCCTTTTTGGATTTAAGGTAAAGCGTTTGCCACGGGGTGCCGCGGTGCACCTGCCCCAGCCACCCCACTGTTTTTAGTGGAGTACGAGCTAAATCTGGGAAACGCCAATCCAAATGCGGAGGATGATTGGCATTATAAGCCCCAACACCACGAGGATCTTGTATAGAGGCATCTCCCCCACTGATTCCCCACGGTCGGCTAGCATGGTTAAACGAGCCAAGATTCACCCCAAACCCGTAGCTTGGATCGTAGGCAGCCTGAAGGGGCAGCCAGTGGCGCCGATACCAAGTACGGGTATTTTCTTGAGTGCCCGGCACAGGCTCCCAGCCTACTCGGCGACCATCTTTGTCATATCTTGGCCTGAGCGGCCATCCCCCCGGAACATAAGCCCTGGCACCATAACTATCACCACGAGAGTTAACCAATGGGTCATTCACCTGCCAACTAATGTCCAGCATGCGCACTTCCCAAGGCAGTTTTAACCAATTGCCGCCGCGGTCAGGGGAAGGATTTTTGGCGTCACCCGGCAGGCCGCCTACACGCAGGGCATAAAAAGCATCATTATGAAATACTCGGCGCGGGTTTTGGTTGTTACCAACCGTGCCATAATTTTTCTTAGGCTCCCACTTAGGGTAATACCCCCACTCATTTAGCCCCCGATGTGCTGCATCAAGATTAGCCGCCTGCACCGGGTCACTATTAGCAAAAGGCACGGGAGCCGAGAGTGTCACGGTGGTATTTAGGTAGTCCACTGCGCGCGATTGAAGATTCGCCTCAACTATCTGACCTTCCACCCTCAGGGCTAACTGCTCTATGTGGATATCAGTTAAGCTGCCCTGCCCGTCAATGTACTCAATCCCTCCGGTCAATTTTTTGAATTGGAGATTTGGCTGAATATATGGGTCAAAAAGTGGTATCCACTTATGATACGGCAATCTGCCTTCATCTAATGTTACGGGCCTTTGTTGTGGAGGAGTATAGAATGCAATACCTGGCTGTAAGTTGATCCGTTTTTCTATTGTTCCACCCGAAGCATCTGTATAGATCAATTTAATGACACCACTCTCAACAACCGCATTCACGTTTCCATAAAAACTCCGATCCAATTGCCCCGGTAAGTGAACCTCTGCGGCCATTCGCGCAATAATTTCCTTTTGTTTTACATTGTAAACCGCCCTTAATGAAAACTCATTGAACGCCGGCACTAACCCTTTGCCTGGTTCATTGTGCCTGTCTTTGATTCCGATGACCGTGGGAGCTTTGCGTTGGTACCATGAAGTTCTCCAATCACTGTCACGCCTTAGCAACGAACTGCGCCAACGCTGAAAACCAGTTAGATAAACCTTGTTTGAGGCATCGCGCCGAAACACGCCCCGCCAAGCTGTAGGGAGCGTGTCTCCCCCACTACGCATAGTGTGGCTCCATGCCTTGTTATTTGCCACTTCAGCAGCCACCTCAGCAGGCATTACGCCTGGTGTTAGCTCAAAAAAATCGGCGCGGCCCTGAGGGGGACTTGCAATATTAGCCAAGCAGGCAGCCTGCCCCATTAGGGCTTCGTCATGCTCATAGCTTATGCAATTAGGCTCCTCTACCCCTCCCCCACTGAAAGAAGCCGTTACATGGCGCCCCATGTCGCATTTAACTCGGAGCCGATACACTTCACCATTACCTATAACTGGCAAGTCACGCGAGCTAGCCACCGGCTTGCGCTGTCCCTCTTTCCATAGCCAAAGCAGCAGTTTACCATGTTTCTGATCGTCACTTACACGATAGCTTACTTCATACATGGGATAATCCCATGGGTTGGGCTGGTCGGTACGCATACATAGAATCATACCAGCATATCCGGACCTGACTCGAATGCCAGCACTCACATCATGGTCGCGGCCGTAGTTACCAAAAGGCAGAAAAGATAAGCCGGGCTCCTCACAAGTGAGCACTTCTTTCCCTGCGATCGGCAGATTTTGGCCAAAATAGCCGGAACGCAAATCAGCAATGTTTGCCGCCACTTGCACAATGCGTTCCACCTCACGGGTATAATTATCCGCACTCTCGTTCATGGGAATACCTCGTCTGGGCTCATGCCATAAACCCATAGCTTCTGGATGCCCCCCAAGCCCCAATTCCAACGCGGACGGATTGAACGGATCACTCTTTGCCAGCAACTGCCCTCCAAGAAAATGCTCCACCACTCCGCCTGGCGTTACTCTTCCGTCACTTTCAATTTTATTACCACCAGTAACATCAATTGATTCATTCAACATTAAACCCGCCATTTTCTCAACAGCTTCAGCAAGCAAGTCATGGCCAAATTTATATACTGGCTGCAATTCATAATTTGCTTCCGGAACCTCCAATAAGCTACCACCTGCTCCATACAGGTAAATATTGCCCGTCCTGGAATCCATCCGCACTTCAAAGACATCATATTTAGATACTCCTTGGGGAATCTTGTTCGCGAACCGAACCCAACCTCTTCGAATTTTCTTATCGTTTTGACGAAGCCATTCAAACGTCTTGGTATTAGCACGATAGGCATAATCAGATGGATTGTTCCATTGCTCATTAAAAATAATTCGCGAGGATTCATTCAGCTCCGCCGAACGATGTAGTGATACAGTATCAGCATCTAACACTCGGACAAAATATGGCAAAGGATCTAATTCCCATGGAGTATAGCGGTATCTTAATTGATAAGATGCACGATCAAATATTGCAGGCAATTGCGCTCCGGGATCCCTTCCAAAACTTCTAAAATACTTATTTGTGCGCGGATCAAGCACTCCCCAACCCACTATACCTTCTTGGCCTTTTGGGACTGTGCCTACTTGATTCGGCAGAATTATGCGCAATTTAGTGTCGCTGATTATATTTCCAATCAGGACTTCGCGCAATGGACGATACAGGACATTCCCATCTGAATCGGCGCCATTATATATCAGTGGAAAAATTTTTGTGTCACCAACTGGCAGAAATTCAATTCGATCCCCCGGCAATAACCTGTGCGCTATTGCGGTAGTTATCAGCCCATTTTCTGCAATATCTTTCAACGCCGCAACAGATACTGCAGCTTGGCCGTCATAAATATTTACCGGGAAAAAAATAGGATCAAAAATGAAAGGAGCCGCTTCCTTATGATAAAACCTCTGCTCAATTTTATCCCCATTTTTCAACCCGTGTGGCGTCAAGAATTGAATAGCATTCCGCAGGGTTGATACGACCGCATTCCCGACCACTACTTCGCTGCGGATTTGCCCCGCATCAAACCCACCATCCTCGGTCGGCCGAGGCACCGAACTAAAGAGTTCCATGAAGTTATAAAAAGCATACGGGGCTGTCGATTCAGGTGTAAGGCCATTTTCAAGACTCACACTTTTCAACCAATTATGCATCCCAATAAGCTGCCTGGAAGCCACTCCATCAAAGTCATTTCTTAGGCGGTTTGTACTTATAAGCTCATTGAAGTGCGGCGGCTGGAATCTCAAGTGCATTATATCCTCAATTCCATGATTAAAATACTCCATGGCTGATGAAAAACTGAAAGCTGAATAATTCCCGCCAGGCGAGGAAGAACTGCCTGCATAAGGACTTGTATTTTGATACCTGAAATGACGCCCATCAATGGCAGCCAAGCCAGCTGCCAAATTAATTTCATTAGGATGACGTCCTTGGTCCCTATAAAAACGATCAAACCTACTTAATATTTCACCCGCCACCTGTCTCTGGAACACATAGTCCCCCTTCGACAAGCGACCATGTTCAGCAATTCTAAATTGAACTCTACTCAAACCACCAATAACTGGCACCCCTATAATCTTTACACGCCCAACAGGCCGGCCATTCATTTTGCTTACTACTTGGAATGTTGTATTGGGTGCAACGCTTACCCCAGCCAATTCACCAAATCGGATTAGAATATAACCGCCGTCGAATCGTTCAATCCTGCCCAGTGGCTTTCCGGCATTATGATTGTAGCGGATACTTAATGCCTTACTGGCCGGCACGGTTAATGACGCATATCTCCCCAAATATCTATTTTGAGGGCCGTGCGGAAAATTTTCATCTTCCAGAATACCAATCCAATGCGGATCCCCTGCGAAACTGCGCCCAAAATCATTAGTATAGGTAGGTTGGAAATGCCCCCCATCGCTGTTCGTTGCATTATTTAAGTTAAGGTAAAACGATAAATCCTCCTGAATCCCATCACCATTTCGGTCAACAAACACAGGCGGCCTTGCCTTGCTCTGCTGATTTGTTGAAAAACTCATTAGTGCCGCTAAGGCCTCTTCTGGAGTACGCCCAAATTGTTCAATTTTTTGCACCCCCAAACCATCGATATTTTGCGTCACCAGAGCCCCATGGTTTTCATTCTTTTCAAGGAGACCCACCACCTCCTCCTGTGATTTCAATTCTGCAAGCTCCAGGTAACCACTAGTCTCGAACCTACCCATCCCTGACTCTACCGTTGAATACTCAAGTCTTGAAAACCCAACAAATGCAACCACCAAGAATGTAATCATGGACAGCATGATTAGCGTTACAACTAAAACTGCCCCCCGTTTATGATTAGTAAATACCTTCATCACGACCCCCCTTTCTCTAATAAGATTAATTGATTAAAAAAGTAAAGCCGATCCAGGTTTTCATTCAAAAATTTGATTTTTGCATTTTTCTGAATCTCCGGAGGCTGCGCGGCATAGCGCTCTCCCAAATCTGCCTCCATTTCATCAACTAGTTTTTTGTCTGCCACTATAATTTCTACGCTAACACACGAGGGCACTTCTTTCCCCGAGAAAAATAGCGGCCAAGATGAAAGCCTCATCCTTAGTTGATCGGCTTCTGCAGGATTGCTTGGATTATAATTCCTCCCGTCAAAACTGGTGGCAGGATTACTAAAAGATTTCCCCGGATCTGCCGAACTTACCGCCTGAACACGGAAATGCAGCAGGCAGTCAACAAGTGCATATGATTTTTCCTCAACCCTACTTGTTTGCAATGTACCGCTACCATTCTGATTTTTCCCAGTGAAACTGCTAATTTCTAGCCAAGGCTTAGCCCCGGCCCAAGGCAATTGCTCCCAATTAATCCGCTCTTGTGCTAATTCAGTCCTGCTTACTGGATCAGAAACATAAACCCAGAGAGCTCCCACAATATCGCTCGCCACCATTCGCTGATCGAAGCCTTGTTGAGTCAAATCCTCTTTTGGCCTAGGGCCGAACCAATATGAAATATATCTCCACCTCCCATCCCCTCCTCTGGCATAAAACCCTATATGGTGCNTNCAAATTTTCTGCGNAGNATTCTNGTAGAATAAATCCCTAGNAGGTGAAAGATACTCGTGCGCAACCGACAATTGCCCTCCCGCAGGCCCGNTAGGNACAGAGCCGGCAAACCTATACATATTTATATCTATTTTCTGAACAGGGCCTACTCCCAAACTGTTCTTCAAAACATCCCCTGACTGAAGACCTTCTGGATTGGACACGGTAATAACACGCGCCCCACCATCATAAGAACTAACATACACGGGGTTAACCGGCGAAAGCAGTTCAGCAGTATTGCGNGGAGCTCCATTTCTATCCAAGTCAAACCACTCAATGTTAGGCAACGGTCCGAATATAGTATTTAACTCTGCNCCTGATAAATTATGCAAATCCGCTTTCAATGANTCACTGGCAATTCGCCCTTCAGACTGGACGCGAGCCATGTTTTGAGCTCCAGAAAACGTGCCCTGCACCTTATCAAAAATTGAGTACATCACAAAAATGATCATAACAGAAATCAAGACAGCGCCCATCAGCTCAACCAAAGTGAACCCCCTACAGTGCCTTGTATTTTCTGTATTCATTTTAGGTNCCAATATCTATTTTTCCTGATTTCAGGAGCCGTATTGGGCCAATAATCTTTTTTTTGTAAATTCCTCTCAAACAATTGCCTATTACCATTCCTCAACCTGAGTAATGCCCTAGGACTTACAAGCCCCTCATGATAGTATCCCTCCCCTGTCATTTTCATTAATCCTTTTGCAACAAAATCGCGTCTTAACATTGCCTCCCAATTTGCGTATTCTTCATTTCTGTTAGGAAACCGCCTTGGATCAAGAACCGTAATTTCAAATGACTTGTCAGATGATGAATTACTACTCCCAATGATTTCAACTACCGCCGCATCTGATCCAGGATTATTATTTACCATCGTGATTTTATAATTATCGCGCCCAGTTCTCTTTATCAGAAAACTCCCCACATCATCCTGAGTAAATACCTTGCGCAACCCTAATCTAGCAAGGTTTGGATCNCCANAAGGCCTCGGCACATCACCGCCATCAATAACCTTAATTTCCGCAATCATGTGAGTAGAATTATGATCACTTGTAACCACTTGCCTATAATTCCCATCCCAAGCCGGAACCCCCTTCGAAGCCGGAGTTCTCGGATAAAACTTGCGAGGCGGAAACATTGAACTCAAATCTTTAACGGGATATTTATCTCCTGGAACTAAATTCCCCAAAAACTCCCTCTCAAANGGCTTCAAATTCTCTATTGTAAGTGCCGGCCGAGGCTTCAAAGCTACTCTAAAANCGTATTCCTTATTCTTTTCGAACTTATTACCTCCACTAAATAATTTATGCATTTCGGGGTCATCACTTAACAATNNCTCGATGCGCGAATCCACAGGCCAAGAAAACTTCAACCTTATTGTCGTCATCAGGCTAGTAGAATTATTTTCAATACCCACCCTTAATATGTACCTGAAGGTTGTGTTAAACCCTCCCGGCGGCAACACAGAAAGCTTATCGNATAAGGAGCCGTTGATAGACTCAACCANAACATATTTGTGTTTCACATGTTGGTCAGGGATGGAAAGCCAACCNCATACTTCTTTTGCCCAACTATCTCTTTCAAAAGTATTGGTNCGNTTATTATCTACTTGATAATACGAGCCATTATCATCGTTTAACTCTAAAACNNCCACCCGATTAATTGANCCCAANGGCAANCCCCCTCCCGACNTNAANGCACTCGACCAATAGGCNGCCTCGTATTGAATTATTGTTTGATCCTGACTATCGCGTTGCGCCTCNATGCCATAAGGTAAAATNGAGAAAATCGCCACCAACCCAAAAGCAATGATACCGACTGCAAGCGCAACCTCCGATATCGTGAAAGCCTTACGGGCGTGCATGGCGCATTTAATGTTCAAAACAATTAAACCCTTTCGTTTTCAATACCCCTTAGACTCTGCCCTCCCGGAGCGACCTCTAATAAGAATTTCAATTGGCTGCCTATTTCCATTATCCGGCGGCAGATCCGCATCCTCCAATTTAAACCTCCCATTAACCTTTTCTTTAGTCGGCTGAAACACCCCACCTTCGTAAATCTGCAACTTCACCTGCGGTACAATATCGGCGTAACCTCCTTGTTTTTCAAGCTGCCCTCTTGCATTAAATTTAATAAAAGGAAGATTGTTCAGATAAGTGGGAACATGCTCATTCTTGAGGTTACGCAACAATAAAGGCCCACCGAAATGATTGGTTCGAATATCACCCAGATTGTTGGGNTGAAAGTGGTACCCATCCGGTAATATTTTCCAATTAGTGAGCCAACGCCTTGAAGGTGAGTTCGGCTGATCTCCCGGCATATATTCCGCGTACAAGGCGTATGCTACACACTGTTGACCAACCAACTCATTAGCAGTTTTACCTGGCGACGCCGGCGCCATCTCCCCAGTAAAATAAGTTTTATTTGGTTGATTTATCACGCTTGAAACTTTCGGCATAAATACCACGTATACCGGCCGTCCATTTTTTAGCGCGTGCAGACGTGCCTTATTTATATCCCCCACCAACTGCCGCACTAAAATCCTCTCAGGCGTACTCCCCAAAAGCCCCTTTAATGAAGGCAGCGTCAATTTGAGCATTAACATCATGACAGCCAAAACCACCAGCAACTCCACTAAAGTGAAAGCGCTTTGTCGCCTTAAACAGATTGTTTTTGACACTATCATTTTGACCAAGAAAGTATGTTGTCAGCATTAACCCCTTCATTAGCTTTACCATTTACATCAAATTTCCTATCTGGCCCGATACTCCAAACCATCACATCCCCGACAAGAGTAAATATGTTTTGCGGACTTCCAGACTTTGTAAATCTACCTTTATCTTCCAATCCTGATGCCCCCCCGCCAGAGACCCCATTTTTACTATAGACTTTATCCTCACACTTATTATCACCGTTATAATCAATTGTAATGATGTATGGATTCCCAAATGGATCGCAATAATAACCATCCTCAGAAAGCCCCGGAACCCCCCCATCCTTTTCTCCATTGGTCATCAATTCTAAAAACTCAATTTTCTTAGGATTTTTTCGCTCATAATTCACGACGGAGGCCCCAGACGAAGGAAATTTTCTGTTACACAAAATGCTCATTAAATAATTATTATCAACCCCAATATTGGATGCTGAAGATCCAAAAGTGTAATCTTCATTAGGATCAAGAGTAATATCTGGAGTAGGCCATCTTGAATATTCCTTTCTATAAGCCTGAATTGCCAAAATTATGTCCGCCATTTCTTTTTTTGCGGTCGCCACCTTTGCCTTAGTCATCGCCCGGCCAACTACAGGCACAAGAATGGCGGCCAAAATGCCGACTATAGCTATAACCACCAGCATCTCTACTAAAGTGAAACCTTTTTGTTTATTTATTTGTTTACGTGTTTTCATTGATTCCAGTTGCTAATAATTTTGACGTTGTCATCTGAAGGGTCGCTTTCACTATCACCCTTATCCCCATATTCAACCCACAGATCATAAGAATTTTTGTTAAATTTCGGATTGAAAGAATTATAATGCCATTGGGTACGGGGGCCACCATTTCGAACATCCATTACAGCAGCAAAAAGTGCTGTTCCGTTGTGATCTTCAGTAGCTAATTCTTTTATGAAGGGTTTTTTATTGTCCACCATAGGACTCCTTACCAAATAATCATACAAATTATTTGCCGGCGGAAAATATGGGCTATCCCAATTTGCTGGCGGATAAACGATTTCTGCTCCGTTGGATCCGTTTACCCAGTTATTTGATGGGGGATAAGAATTATTGACTCTTTTGTAATTTTCTATGGCCATTTGAATTACTGACATTTGGGCTTTGAGTTTGGATTCCTGAGCTTTCCTTTTAACGGCACCAAATACACCTAGTGTAATCATTGCAAGTATNCCAATAATTGCAATTACCACCAATAATTCGATCAGGGTAAACCCCCTAGGACCTCTCTTTCTCTGATTAGTATATTTTATCATTTTCGCCCTTCTTCCTCCATGCGCTCGCTAAGCCATTGCTTGATCATACTTTGATAGTTAAGGAACCGGGAACGGGCCAGCCGCTTGATGCGCGAGAGCATGCGCGGATCCATGCGCAAGGTGATCGTAACGGACTCATTCGAGGCGCTGCCGGCAAGGACAGAATTTTCCATGAGCCGCACGTCTATGCGCGAATTTTTCCAAAATTCCGCTTCCTCGCTTTCCTCCCCAAAGTAAGGCACCTCTTCCCAGTCCTTGATTACTGTCATCTCACTCATATCGAGCCGCCTTGATTGAGCAGTTTGTCTTGCTGTCGTTCATAAAAAAATGTCTCCTCCGGTTCAAATTTACGGGCGAAGATCACGCGGATTTGTTTGCCGTTGGCTCGATAAACCGTGAAAACTCCCTGCCCTTGCGAGGATTTGCCGAGATTGAAATAACGCGCTTTTTCCGAAAAAATGGGCGAATCCGGCAAAATTCGCACGGAAAATGGATCCTCAAAGGACTCTTCCACATCCCGTTGTTTCAATGAACAATCAGGCTGAAGAGGCTGTTTTTCCCAGTCAAATTCCATTCGTTCCGTTCCGGTAATGCAATTGGCTCTCTTCAGTCCCTACATTGTATTTACACCAATTTCGAGAAAAAGCAATGGCGTGGCGTCATTTTGTGGAAAATTTATTGACCCAAGCGGTCCATCATCTCGATGAGCGGCAGGAACATCGCGATAACGATACTGCCGACGATAACCGCGAGAAANACAATCATAATTGGCTCTAGAAGTGATGTAAGGGCGGTCACCGCGTTGTCCACTTCCTCCTCATAAACGTCAGCGATTTTCACTAACATTTCGGGCAAGGCACCAGTTTCTTCACCGATGTCGATCATACTTACCACCATGGGTGGGAATACCCCGGATTTTTCCAAAGGCTTGGTGATAGTTTCACCCTCTTTCACCGCGTCGTAAACACCATCAATGGCATTCGCCAAAATCACNTTACCGGCCGTTTCCTTGGTAATNTTCAANGCTTGCAGAATGGGCACACCCGAGGAAACCAACGTACCAAGCGTACGNCTGAAACGNGCAATCGCCACCTTTGATACCAGCCCNCCGAGCGGCGGGGNTTTGATNCAAAACAGATCAAACGCATACCGGCCAAACTTCGTTTTGCCGATGATTAATTTAATGATTATGATTATGGCAATGCCACCACCAGCTACAGCCAGCGTGTTTTCTTTGACCGTTTTCGAGATATTCAAAACANTCACAGTAAATNCCGGCAANCCCCCACCATCATCGCCAAACATATCAGCAAAGATAACTTCAAACTTGGGAATCACAAAGGTCATTAACACCCACATGATGATCGTAGCCACNACCATCACAGCCACCGGATAAAACATAGCGGATTTTACTTTGCCTTTGATGGATTGTGACTTTTCCGCAAATTCCGCCAATCGGTTAAGTGCCACCTCCAAAACACCNCCAATCTCACCNGCCTTCACCATGTTGATGAAGAGCTTNTCAAAAATCTTGGGGTGTTTGGCNAGTGCNTCAGAAAANGTNGANCCTTGNCCGATGGTGTCNCCAATATCATTAATAATACCCTTAAAATAAGGGTTATGAATAGACTTTGCCAATGTATCCATACCGCGCATCAACGGCAAACCGGCATCAATTAAAACCGCCAACTGGCGAGTAAACTGGGTTAACTCCTTGGTGCTGACAGTGGGCAATGAGATGCTGATCTCACCCTTCTTTTTCCCTTTTGCAGCCTTCCGCTTTTTGGCCTCCTCGGGGGTATCCTTTACCTCTGCCACCTGAGTGGGGTAGTACCCCATCTCCTTGATGCGGGAAATAGCCTCATTTTGGCTGCCCACCTCAAGCGTGCCTTCCTTCTGCTTGCCCTCCTTATCAATGGCGATGTAGTTGAAGAGTGGCATGACGATTAGGTATACTTCATCACTTCCTCAAAACTCGACACTCCCTCGAACATAACCTTTAACCCATCCATTCGCAAGGTCTGCATACCGTGTTCCACGCACTTTTCCCTCAACATTAAGGCCGGCGTACGATTCGCAATCAACTCGCGAGTTTCATCAGCCATCTGAAGCATTTCGTACAATCCTCGCCGCCCTTTGTAGCCAGTATTCCCACAGGGATCGCAACCAGTGCCATAGAAAATCTCCCTGTTATTTACCTCTTCAGGGGTGATTTTAAGCATGGACATCTGGTCCTTGGTCATCGGCGAACTCACTTTGCACTTGGGGCAGATCGTTTTCACCAGCCGCTGGGCGAGCACGCCATTCACTGACGAGGAAATTAGGAACGGCTCCACTCCCATATCCATGAGGCGGGTGATCGCTTCGGTTGCGCTNTTGGTGTGCAAGGTNCTCACCACCAAGTGACCCGTGAGCGCCGCCTCGATNCCGATTGACGCCGTCTCNAAGTCACGCATCTCACCCACNAGAATGATATCCGGATCCTGACGTAGAAAGGCNTTAAGTGCCTTGGAAAAGGTCATGCCCATTGCCTCAACTATGTGACANTGNACNATGCCNTCCACNGGGAACTCAACCGGATCNTCNGCCGTNAGAATNTTNGTNTCNACNGTGTTNAGCATNCNCAGNCANGCGTANAGNGTNGTGGTCTTNCCNGAGCCNGTNGGGCCNGTNACGAGNAANACGCCNTTNGGNTGTTCCACNCAGTGACGAATACTNGCATCCACCTTGTGCGGAATATTCAGTGCGTCTAGTGAGATCAGCTCGTCATTAGACGAGTCCAAAAGACGNANCACCACTGATTCNCCNAACTTNGTNGGCAANGTNCTCATNCGGAAAACCAATTCGCGCCCGGCGATNACCTCAGCAATACGNCCATCCTGAGGNATGCGCCGNTCAGCAATGTTCAGCCCTGCAAGAATCTTGAGACGCGAGGCAATTGCCGGNGCCAGNTCCTTAGGTGGCGGAGTCAGCAGCTTCATCGTGCCGTCCACCTTCATGCGAATTTGGTAATTATCCTCGAAGGGCTCAAAATGAATATCCGCAGCCTGCAGTTGCAGNGACTGGTAGAGGACCATGTTCACGAAGCGGACAATAGGGGCATCGTCGCCCACCTCCTCCAGCACCTCGAGGCTCTTTACTTCTTCTTCCTCAGCCTCCTCATCCTCTTCNAGCACNTCACCGCCCAGCTGCTCAATGAGATCCTCAAACGAATCCCCCTCCTGATACTTGTCTTCGATCAGCTTAACAATCGCCATCGGATCACCNACCCGNAACTGCAGTTGACGGTTGAGTTGGTAGGCCAGTTCATCCAATGCCGTAGGGTTTAGCGGATCGAACATGCACAGGTGCAAAATCTCGCCGTCCAAACCGATCGGCAGGCACTGATATTGGCGGGCTGTTTCCACCGGAATCAATTCCAGCAACTGTTCCGAAAAATCAATCTCCGTGACGTCGATGACATCGGTTTGCAGATACTCCGCCATTAACTCCAACTGCGAGGCAAGGTCCAGAATACCCTGATCGTTGAGCAGTTTGTAAACCGGATCGCCCGACAGGTTGTGCTCGCCCTGAATCGCCTCTAAATCCTGCGGATCCGCCATCTGCCGATCGGCGATGAGGCTGAGCAATGGACTGGTGAGCACTCCGTACATGGCTTATCCGGCAGGCGGCGGTGGGGGCGGAGGCGCCATGGGGTCCATCCCGGGAGGCGGCATGGCCCCGGGCACTGCTCCGCTGGCCGCCATCTCTGCCTGCATGGCAGCCTGTTCCTCGTCCCACTCCTTGAGCTTGGTGAGCATGTTATTATAATCAGCAGATTTACTCAGGCATTCATCCCGTGAAATAATGCCTTCGTTAAAACACTTAAACAAGCCGTCATCCAGCGTCACCATGCCGTATTTTTGGCCGGTCTGCTGGTCGGACGGAATCCGGAAAGTCTTGTTGTCACGAATCAACGCCGCGATCGAAGGCGTCCACACCATGATATCGTGAATGGCCACCCGGCCCTTGGGAATGCGGCGGCAAAGAATCTGCGAAATCACGCACTGCAACACGGTGGACAGCTGAATGCGAATCGTCTCCTGTTGTTGCATGGGGAAGGCATTCACAATCCGGTCAACAGTCTTCGCCGCGCCAGTGGTGTGCAGCGTACCGAAAACCAAGTGCCCGGTCTCCGCTGCGCTCACAGCCATCTCAATGGTTTCCAAGTCACGCAACTCGCCCACCAGAATCACTTCCGGATCCTGTCGCAGTGCGCGGCGCAATGCCTCGGCAAAGCTCGGCACATCCACGTGCACCTCACGTTGCGTGGTAATCGCCTCCTTGTGTGGATGATAAAACTCAATCGGATCTTCAATGGTAATCAGGTGGCAGTGATCCTGCGTTTCATTGATGATGTTGATCATCGAGGCCAATGTGGTGGACTTGCCGGAGCCGGTCGGCCCGGTGACCAAAATCATGCCACGCGGCGTATCGAGCAGTTTGTCGACCAAGCCTTGATCCAAGCCGATCTGCTCAATGGTCAGCAGGTCATTGGGAATCTGCCGCAGCACCAGCGCCATGTTGCCGCGTTCTTTGAAGGCGGAAACGCGGAAGCGCGCCTTAGTGCCAAAGGCAAAACCGAAGTCCGCGCCACCCTGCGTACGCAGCATCTGGATCTGGTCATCACTGGCGATAGCCTTTACAAGGTATTCTACATCTTCCGGCTCGCAGTCCGGCCCTTCAACGCGCTTGAGCGTACCACCATCTCGATATGCCGGCGGGATGCCCGTCCGCACGTGCAAGTCAGCCGCACCTGAATCCACCATCAGGTTCAATAAATCAGGCATCTTGTATACAGGTTCTTTATCAGGCATGGTAAAATTTAATGTTCATCAGAGGAGGTTACGCGCACCACTTCACTTACGGACGTCATTCCAGAAACCACCTTACGCACTCCATCCTGCCGCAGTGTTTTCATCAGCCCATTTTCGATCGCAAAATCTCGCACCACATTTGCCGCCTCGCCGTCGATCACAAGACGGCGCGCCTCATCGTTTAGCTCAAAGACCTCAAACAACCCCATCCGCCCCTTATACCCGTTTCCTTCACAGGCCTTGCAACCGGCTCCGATCATTGGGCGGGCATCCTTCACGTCTTCCGGAGTCAAGTCCAGCGCCTTCATTTCACCTTCCGTTAGAATATGTGAAGCAATACATTTACCACAAAACCGCCGCACAAGGCGTTGCGCCAAGACTGCGCGGGTAGCGGCTGCGACAAGGAAGGGTTTAATGCCCATATCAACCATCCGCGTAATAGCACCTGGGGCATCGTTAGTGTGCAGCGTGGAGAAAACAAAGTGACCGGTGAGCGACGCATTCACGGCAATGTTGCCCGTCTCACTGTCACGAATCTCACCCACCATGATGATGTTCGGAGCCTGACGCAGCATTGCGCGCAAGGCCGCCGAGAAAGTCATTCCCGCCGCATTGTTCACCTGAACCTGATTGATGCCCGAGAGGATGTACTCCACCGGGTCTTCCACTGTGATGATTTTTTTGTTGGGCGTGTTGAGGAGGTTCAGACACGAGTACAGCGTGGTAGTTTTGCCGGAACCGGTCGGACCGGTCACCAGCATTACCCCATCCGGCATCTGCGCGTTGCGCTCAAAAACTTCCTGATCCTCACGCATGAATCCCAGCTGATCGAGGCCGAGATTTAATCCGCCCTTGTCCAACACACGCATGACCATGCTTTCGCCGTATAACGTGGGCAAACAACTGACACGAAAATCAATTTCACGATCGTCAATGATCTGCTTGTAACGGCCATCCTGCGGCACGCGCTTTTCAGCGATGGACATGCCAGACTCAATCTTGAGCCGGGAAATAATCGGGGCGTTCAAGCGAATAGGCGGGGCCTTACCTTCCCGTAACACACCGTCAACCCGGTACCGTACCCGCAACCGCTCTTCAAAGGGCTCAATATGAATATCTGACATCCCCGCGCGAAAGCCATCCGCAATCAGGCTGTTAACCAACTTCACTAGCGGCGCGTCCAGATCATCACCCGTCTCCATCACGCCGCTCTCGCCGGCAACTTGTACTTCGCCAATGTCGACCTGCGTTTGGGACAGCTCGGTCACTAGCCGCTCCACCGCCTCATCCGAAGAACCGTAAAAACGATCAATGGCCTCCTGAATCTGCGGCTCACTGGCCACGCGATATGAAATTAGGTCCACCTCCAGCAACCGTTGTAGGCCATCAGTTACGTCGATGTCGCCGGGGTCAGACATGGCAACCGTTAGATGCCCGTCCTCAAATTCGACCGGCACCACCTGATAACGCCGCGCAATGTGACGGGGAAGAGCCTTCAGCAGATGATCCTTGGGCATGACATCCCGAAGGTTGATCATTTCCACGCCGGCCTGCATGGCACGAGCCTGCACTACCTGATCGGGGTTGAGCACTTTTTGCACCACCAAGGTATCCACCAGCCCGGCCCCGGCAGCGTCCGCAGCAGGCCGCGCGGCCTCCACCTGGACACCGTCCACTGCCCCCATGTTCATAAGGGTATCAAGCAGATAATCGTCTTTATTCGCCAAAACGCTCCACGACAACCTAGTCCCTCATTGCCCTCGCAGTCAAATCAGAGCTATCCCAAAAGGCAATTTTTCCGTGTATTTGTTACGCACGCNGATGGATTTACACAAAAAANCCCGAGGCAACCTCNGCTGCCTCGGGGNAAAACGTCTGGAGCAAACTNAATCGTCCAGCTTCACAACCCAAATGTTACGGAAACGCGTNGGGTTGCCGTGNTCCTGCAATTGNATCGAACCGGGGCCATGCTTNCGATAGGGCCTCACATTGCGGTGCGTGGTGGGGCCATTCAGNTCCTGGNCGTCATGNNCTTTGACGCCGTTGTGNAGCACCGTCACTTTGGCTTTGCGGNTGAGCTTGCCANCCTTGTCCCACTTCGGTGCGGTAAACTCGATATCATAGGTTTGCCATTCACCGGGAGGCCGGCACGCATTCACCTTGGGCGGGAACTGCCCGTACAATGCTGCGCACTGTCCATCGGCATAGCTCATGTTATTCCACGAATCCAGCACCTGCACCTCGTATGGGCCGCCCAGAAACACGCCGCTGTTGCCGCGACCCTGACTACTGCCCACCACTTTCTTTGGGGTGGCAAATTCAATGTGCAGTTTCATGGAACCGAATTTTGCCTTGGTCTGCAAAGAACCCGACCCACGCGTCACCTCCATGTAACCGTTCTCAACTTTCCATTTATTGTGACTCCACTGGCTGGTGTCCTTCCCATTGAACAGGACAATCGCGCCCTTAGGCGGTTTGGCGCCGAGCGTTTTGGACGGCCCCACCTTGACCACCTTAGGCCGTGGCCGGTTGGCGTCATGCACGCGCCATTTTTGGCCGGGGATAATTGGGGTGTCCGTATAACCCGGCAGTTTCTTGTCCGCTGCCGTGGATTCCGCAGCCGTTGCAATAAGCAACAGGCCCAGTGAAAAATAAAGGGATCGTTTCATGATGATTCGGTTCGGCAAAAGCCTAGGCATCGCTCAAGGCCCCCGCAAGCAAACTTTCGCTTGGCCGGGCGTCCGTCGCCCGATACAAACGCGCGTGCCCCTTCGCCCCATTCTTAAAGTCAGCGGCCTCCGTCTCGAACGGGGCAACACGGTGATCCTCGATGGCATCGACTGGACGGTTGAGCCCAGCCAACACTGGGTAATCCTCGGCCCCAACGGTTCCGGCAAAACCACCCTGCTCGCTGCCTTGACCGGATACAAAACACCCACCGCCGGCACCATGCAGTTACTCGGTGAAACCTTTGGCGAAAGCCACTGGCTTGAGCTTCGGAAAAAAGTCGGCCTCGTCAGCGGCGCCCTGAACAAACTAATGGCCGATGATGAGCCCGCGCTTGAAACCGTCATCAGCGGCAAATACGCAATGATCGATCTTTGGGAAACCCCCACCGCCACGGACCGCCGCACCGCACGCGCCATTCTAAAACAAATCGAATGCACCCCCATCGCCGATCGCCCTTGGCGACACCTGTCGCAAGGCGAACGCCAACGCATCCTAATTGGCCGCGCTCTCATGGCCAAACCCAAGCTGCTGATCCTAGATGAACCCTGCGCCGGTCTTGACCCCGTGGCTCGCGAACATTTTTTGCAATTCCTCAACCGCCTCGCTCGCCAACGGAACGCCCCATCCTTGGTTTTGGTAACCCATCACGTGGAGGAAATTATGCCCGCCTTCACCCATGCACTACTGCTCAAGGAAGGACATCCCACTGCTCAGGGCAAAATAACATCTACTCTCACCAGCACGAATCTTAGTAGCTCATTTGGCTTCCCGGTGACGCTCAAAAAAAGCAGGGGACGCTTTGATTTACGTGTATCCAGTTCGAATGAATTGATGTAGGCCCAATCATTTGGCGGCATCATTCAATCACCTTGAATGAGTCGACAAAGAACTGCGCCTTCTCTTTCGGGAACGGCACCCAACCAGGAGCGCCCTCGTACCACGCCATATCCGTCGGCACCAACATGCCTTGCGCGAGGCAGGCGTTCACCATCTCAAGCGAATAAGGCCCCATCTGCTGGCCATCTCTGGCTATTGTAATTTGCATTTCAGTATTGCGGACCGGGGAACCACGGCTGAAATTCTTCATCGCCAATGCCGTTGAGTTCACTCTTCGTTTTCTCGCCGCTGGCCACGGCGATAATTTTCTCAAAAATACGTACGCCCACCTCGGCCACGGTTTCCTTGCCGTCAATGATTGTGCCGGCGTTGATGTCCATGTCCTCCTCCATCCAATTGTACAATGACGTGTTGGTGGCGACCTTGATACACGGGGCCGGCTTGCAGCCGTACACACTGCCGCGTCCGGTGGTAAACACCCCCACATTGCAACCGCCAGCCACCAAGCCTGTCATACTTACCGGATCATATCCCGGCGTGTCCATGAACCCAAACCCTGGCGTATCAATCAGCTCCGCGTAATCGTAAACCGCCATTAGCGGCGACTGCCCGCCCTTGGCCAAAGCACCGAGGCTCTTTTCATAAATTGTTGTAAGCCCGCCCTCCTTATTTCCCACCGACGGATTGTTATCAATGGTGCTGTCATGCCGCCTTGCGTAATCTTCCCACCAACGAATCTGGCGCATAAATTTCTCGGCCACCTCAGGAGTCACGGCACGCTTGGTTAACAGATGTTCCGCACCATAAATCTCAGTCGTCTCCGCCAGCACCGAAGTGCCCCCGTGCAGCACCAACTCATCGGACGCCACGCCAAGCGCTGGATTTGCCGTACAACCGCTGTTGCCATCGGATCCCCCGCAATTTTCCGCCAGCAACAATTTTGCCAAGGGTTGTTCCGTCCGCTGAACGTCCGCCACTTTTGGTAGAATTTTCTCCACGGCGGTCACGGCTGCTTCAATCGTTTTCAGTGAACCGCCCGTGCCCTGGATGGTCATAAACTCCGGCGCAATCTCGCCCTGGCGCAGATTGTCCAGCTGGTAATCATCCCGAATGCCGGCAATCTGGTTGTCTTCACAGCCCAACCCAATCATCACGTAGCCGGCAATGTTTGGATGCCGCGCCATATTGCCCAACGTCCGCCGGATGATCTGCATCGGGCCACCCGGCTCCACCCCGCAACCGCCCTGTGTTTTCAATGCAATCACGCCGTCGATCCCTGGAAACTGTTTTTGAAAATCATCCCCGCGAAATCGTTCCACCACGTAGCGCGACACTGAGTTGGAACAGTTCACATTGGAAATCACCGCCACATAATTGCGCGTTCCAGCCCGGCCGCCTGGCCGCGAGAATCCCATAAAGCTGCGCCGCTCAGCCTCCGGATAAAAATTCGTGGACCGATAGTCCGCACAATACGAATGCTCCCGCTCGAAACTCTTGCAGACCAAATTATGCGAGTGAACCTGCTCGCCCGGCGCAATGGCCCCCTCGGCGAAGCCAATGATCTGACCGTACTTACGAACCGGCTCCCCATCCGCCACGGACTTTAAGGCAATTTTATGGCCAGCCGGAATTGTGGCAGCAGCAGTCAATGTCAGACCACCATTCACCAGTTCGCTCCCGGCTTTTACGGTTTTCTTCAACACGCCCACGTCGTCCCCTTCGCGCAGGCGCAGCACCACCGAATCGAAATCAAACGAAGTCACGCCCGACAATAAGAGCTGCCTGCGCCGCTGCACAGGAGAAAGCTACTGTTGAACCACACGAATCCACGTGGTCACCCGCACGCCGTTGGACGTCATCACCAGCTCATGCCGGCCCGGACGCAACCGAACCACTGCTTGCCCATCGCGTTTCCCGCACTCCAAGGTTGCCGATTCCCATTGCAATTGCCCGCCCCGCCCCCGCAAGTCCACCTCGTGACTGGTTGCCGGCAAATCCGGATCCAAAAAATAAACCGTACCCGCCAGGGGCGACAAAATTCGCGGTGGCGCGCCTTCATTTTGATGTACTGCAAATGTTTCCCGTCGCACGTTCGAGGCGTCCACCCAAGTTTTGAATTCCGGAGGCAGGTTAACCCGCCCTTCAACATTCAACGGCTCGCGCCTTTCCGGGGTTGGCGCATCAGCCACAAACCATTCCGTCAAATTTCCATCAGCCAAATCGCCCAGCACAGAATGCCCCCGCCGCTCCTCGATCCCTTCCGGCCGAGCAAACCAACTGGTGCCAAATCGTTTTTTCAAATATTGCATCACATCATGCATCACCGGCGCCGCGCCCGCCACGCCGGAAACTTCCTGCATTGCCGTTCCGTCAAAATTCCCGACCCAAACGCCCACGGTAAATTCCGGCGTGAAACCAACTGCCCAGTTGTCGCGAAAGTCCGTACTCGTCCCGGTCTTTGCCGCCACAGGAAAGTCAAAAGCCAGTGCCGAGTCCCGGCCAAACTCCCGGGACCGCGCATCATTATCACTTAACATATCCGCCATCAGCCAAGCTTGCCGGGCATCAAAAACCCGAGCGGATTCGGTCACTTCATCCGCAAATAATTTATATGGCCGATATACACCCAGTCTTGCCAGAGCCGCATACGCATTGGTCAATTCCAGTAAAGTCACATCCGCATTGCCAATGGTCAGCCCGAGCCCGTATTCAATGGCGGGCTTGCCGAGCGTGGTGACCCCACATTCTTTCAGCCGGGACTGCAATCTGGCGACGCCTCCTACTTGTTGCAAAACACGCACCGCAGGCACGTTCAGTGAATTTGCCAATGCCAACCGCAAACGCACCGGCCCGGAGAACTTGCGTCCGAAATTTTGTGGTGCAAACACACCCGTGGCGGTCGCGTATTCCGTAGGCACATCGGCTAACAAGGTGGCCGGCGACAATCCATGCTCCATGCCCAGCAAATAAGTAAATGGCTTCAGCGTACTGCCAGCGCTACGCGGCGAGCAGGCGCCATTAACTTGCCCGTGACCCGCCTCAAAATAATCACGCGACCCAACCATTGCCAAAACGTTGCCCGTGGCGTTTTCAATGACCACCACAGCCCCGTTTGTCACATTCCGTTTCCGTAACCTCTGCAAGCGGTCAACCAATATTTCATGGGCGTAGCGATTCAACGGCAG
>PBFV01000036.1 GCA_002718935.1 Verrucomicrobiales bacterium | reverse complement strand
CGGCTGGGTGTCTATCAAGTAATAGTTTGGCAGGCCCAAATCAATCATGCGTTTGCTTGAATGGGGTGGGGGCATGGCTGGCATTGAGTGAGCAGCCGCGTGGTTCTCGGTTGGCAAGTCGGCCGATCAATTCAAACCGGCCTCCTTCCGCGCGTTTGGCCAAATCGCCGGTTTGGATAGCTTGGACGGAGTATACATTTGCCAAATCAACAACTTCAAGCAACCCGGTTTCGTTGATTGTGGACGGTTTGCCTGTTTCCGGAGAGACAATCCGCGCCTGCGCCCAGTGTGGGAACTGAAAAGCGCCTTGGCCGATCGCATATGCTTGCGTGCTGAGCTCACACATCCCGTATTCGCAATGGATATAGTTAAGAGGCACATTGAGCTTTTGCCCAATGAGTTGGTGGAGTTCCATTTTGGGCAGTTCACGCGACTGGTTTTTGTACCCACCGGTTTCAAAAATGCGCGATCCCGAGGGTAGCTGAATCGAGTCAATCGCATCGCAAAGATGGACAAAGGAAAAGGCAGTGCCCATCAACGTAATGGGCTCGTTGGAGGATTGGCAGAAGTCGACGGTCTGATTGATGTCCACCCGCCAGCCCTCGGGCGTAGCAGTACCGGTAAAATATGGTTCTAATTGAACGCTGTTCAGCATGTGGGCCAAGGAAGAGTGGGGCGCTTGTTTGGGTGGTGGCGTAAGCGACAAAGTCCGTACTGTCGCCTGCAAAGCTTGGTGGAACCCTTTGGTCAGTGAATGCTCGTATAGCTTCAATGAGTTTGCGTTGTGATAATGTTGGCTTGGGGATTGGCCGGTTGTGCTGCTGGAATGAAATACCGTTTCTCTTTCATCTTCCGGCAGGCTCGTAATCAAATAATCCCTAAATGCTGTTGTAGGAATTGCCGGAACGGGTAATCGGCTATCCGGATTAACACCTAGTTCTTCACAATAGCTCCGGTAGGGAGGGACATGCTCAAATTGAAGGGCAAACAACTCGCGGGAGATTTCTTCAAAATCCCCCGTGTCACGGTCCATGAAAGCGGACACGCGTGCAGCCATTTTTTTGAATTGATGGTTCATGCGGTTTTGGTTGGCCGACCGGTGATCGGCTGGCTGGTGCGCCGCCACAGCCTTGGGAACACTAATCAATCTGTTGGCTTTTGCCAAGATATGCGGCCGGATTTTTGAATGTGGTTCATTAAGGCACGCATTAGACTGTCCGCCACTTTGCTGGTAGCAGGCAAAGGATTTGCTTCGGCGGGATCCTCTTTAAGGTTCACCAGTTTCATTGGCTCGAACGGTGTGTTTTGCAGCATTTTCCACGGCCCCTGACGGATGGCGTAGTAGGCGCGACCTTGATAGGCACGGTTGCCTTCGCGGCGGACAAAGATCATCGTCCGGTTGGGATCCCCTTTGCTTCCTTTGAGAAACACGTCTGAAAGGCTTTGGCCTTCAATTTCGTGGGTCACTTTAACGCCTGCTATTTCGCAAAAGGTTGGCAAAAAATCCATCGTGATGCCGGGGGCATTGGTTTTCCCGGATGGAATTTTGCCGGGCCACACGGCGCAGGTGGGTACACGGATACCGCCTTCCCAATGTTCCTGCTTTCCTCCGCGGAGTTTGCCATTTAGCGCTCCGTGTGGGATAGAGCCGCCGTTATCGGAGGTGAAAACGATCAGGGTGTCCTTGGCGATGCCGAGGTCATCGATGGCTTTGAGGAATTTGCCGATTTCATGGTCCATGTGCTCGACAAAGGCGACATTCGTGGCGCGCTTTTTGCTCAGTTGAGGTTCGCGTTTTTGGACTTTTTCAAGCCAATCCTTTGGGGGCTGTATTGGAAAATGTGGGGCGTTGTAAGCAAGGTAGAGAAAGAACGGCTTTTCTTTATCGGCCGATTGTTCTTTTGTGTAGTCAATGGCCCAGCGAGTGAAAACCTCCGTGGCGTGCCCGGTGGGTTTTACTTCCTCCTTGTTGCGGCGCATCCAGTTGACGCCGCCGCGCAAATGTGTCCAGTAATTATCCATCATGTCTGCAAGAAACCCGTGAAAGAAATCAAAGCCGCGGTCGTTTGGAATGTTCGGAGTTTCAAAACCTAAATGCCATTTGCCAACCATGCCGGTGTGATATCCCGCCTTGCGCAACAACTCAGGTAAAGTGGGGCCGGTGGGCTTGAAGTAGCCCCAACTGTTCGGGGCCCATTGGCGAATGACGCCCGGGGCCCCAACGAGATCAGGGTAACGGCCCGTCAGCAGTGATGCACGCGTGGGGGTGCAAACGGTGCAATTTGAATAGAATTGATCAAACCGCAGGCCGGAGCTCATCAGTTTGTCGATGGCCGGTGTGCGAATGTCATTGCCGCCAAAAGATGAAAGATCTGAATAACCAAGGTCATCCACCATAATCATCACAATGTTCGGCTTGGCTGCGTGAGCAGCAAAACTTGCACACAAGGCAACGGCTAAAAGAATTGATCGCATGCGGGTTTTTAGCACAGAGCCCCCCAAAGGCGCAGGGAAATTTCCCAACTCTGCTTTGCGAATGTGGTGATAAGCTAATTCGATTTGCGGATGAATTTCTGCATGCGCTGGCCGATAATGTCGCCCGAATAAATGTTGCCTGCCTTATCAACCGCCAGACAATGCACCCAGTTTAATTCGCCGGGTTTTTCTTTGCCGTCAGTGGCCTTAGGGATGGCCCACATTTGCAGTAGGCGGCCGTCGGGGCGGAATAGCATGAAAACCTGATCCTTAGGCGGGCAGCCGAGCGGGGCATTGGGGTACTTGGGGTCGAAACGCCATTTCATTGGAGTGGAACCACAAACCCAAATATCGTCATTGGGCGTGATGTAAAAGCCCCAAGGCACGACGATGTTTTTCCAAGAAGCGGTCAGCTCGCCGTCAGTGTTATACAACTGCACGCGGACGTTGTTGCGGTCAGCCACATAAATGTTGTCCTTCGAGTCAATGGCGATAGCGTGTGGAATGCTGAATCGCCCATCGGTATTGCCAAGCGTGCCCCAAGCTTTGATGAATTTACCGTTCTTATCACAATGCACAATGCGCGCGTTGCCGTAGCCATCGGAAATGAACACATCACCGTTCGAAGCAATGGCCATGTCCGTGGGCTTGTTAAGATGCGCCTCGTCATTGCCGGCTACGCCGCGTGTGCCGATATGGAGCAGCTCCTTGCCGTCGGGCGTGAATTTCCGAACGAGATGCAGCCCTATATCGGCCAGCCAAATATTGCCTTCCTTATCGATTTTGATTTGGTGCGCGGTGCTGTTACTTTCTGTTTCCCAGCTTTTCACGAGATCACCTGCAGGTGTGTAAACTTGAATGGCCGGTTGGGTGCGGGTGTAGCACCAGATATTGCCCTCAGCATCAATGGCCGCGCCCGGCATGTGGCCCCATGGCATGTCGCCTTGGCGCTTGGGCCAGGTGGTATCCACCTCGTAATAGGGGGCCACATTGACCACGGGATATGGATTTTCCTGGGATGGCGTTTCATTGATTTTACAGCCAACAATCAAACCGAGCGCCAAGGCTCCTACGAAAAGGTAAAGTGGTCTCATTGGGTTAATTCTGATCGCCTCCTAGAATTTCATCCACCTTTTTCTGTACGGCTTCATCCATTTTTATTAGGGGCGGCCACTCGCGGTGGAAGCCGGCCTCGCCCGGTAGTTTGTGGGTAGCATCAAGGCCGAGCTTGGTGCCGATAGCCAGATCTGTGGTCGCGTGGTCGAGCACGTCAGCTGGGCCACGAGTGAAAAGTGTATCGCGCTGGGGGTCGGTGCAGGCGCCTAGACGGAAAAGGACTTCGCTGGTGTTGTGCACGTCCACATCGTCATCAACCACGACGATATATTTAGCAAACATCATTTGTCCGGCACCCCAAAGTCCATGCATGATTTTGTAGGCTTGCATGGGGTAGGTTTTCTTTATGCTGACGAAGACAAGGTTGTGGAAGGCTCCTTCGGCCGGGAGCGCAATGTCCACCAGTTCCGGGAAGTTCATCTTCAGGATGGGCAGAAATAGGCGAACGCTGGCCGTGCCAAGATAAAAATCTTCCATCGGCGGTTGGCCAACGATGGTGCTGGGATACACAGCATCCCGGCGGTGAGTTATGGCGGTGAGATGGAAGGCAGGATATTTTTCGGGCAAGGTGTAATAGCCAGTATGGTCGCCGAAAGGGCCTTCCTCACGCAGCGGCTCAGTGGGGTCAACATAGCCTTCCAAGACGATGTCTGCATCGGCCGGCACCTCAATGTCGTTGGTTTCGCATTTGATTAATGGTACTGACTTTTGACGCAGCCAACCTGCGAGGAGGAGTTCATCGAGGCCATCCGGTAACGGCGCGCTGGCGCAAAAGGCATACACAGGATCGCCGCCGATGAAGACGCTAACCGGCATGCGTTCGCCTTTCTCGTAATAGCGGCGACCGTGACGGGCGGCGACTTTTTGGAGTTGCCAATGTAGCGCAGTGGTTTGTTCATCAAACACCTGCATGCGATACATGCCGAGATTGCGTTCCCCCGTGTCGGGATCATGCGTGACCACGCACGGCAGGGTAATAAACCGGCCGGCATCCTGAGGCCAACACTGTTGAATAGGGAAATTTAGTAGAGTTGAAATTTGGCCGACGTTGGGCGCGGGGGGATGATTTTCAAATCGATGGATGACCTCCTTGCAGGGGCCGCCATTGACCCGCTTGGGCTTGGCGTGGCGGAGGTCCAGGGCGGTACCCAGCAGATTGAACGCATCGCCAAGTGAAGTGGGAGGTTTAGCTTTGACGAGCTTATTCAGTTCAGCCGCGGCGGCCTCAACTGTTTCACGGCCCAGAGTCATGGCCATGCGCTTTTCGCTGCCGTAGATGTTGATGGCCAGAGGGATGGGGGAAGGATCGCTATTAATGGTGGGTTGCTCAAACAGGAGGGCTTGGCCTCCGCCTGGCTTTTTCATTTCACGGTCGGCGATTTCTGTGATTTCCAGCTCCGAGGCAACAGGCCGTTTGATGCGGCATAGTTCGCCGGCTGCCTCTAGTGTGTTCAGGAATTCGCGAAAGGATTCGTGGGCCATGTGGGGGNGAAGCCTACCAAAGAGAGTGCTTGAGCCCAAGTTTTGGGCACAAAAAAGGCGGCCGTTAGCCGCCGGTGAATTGTTGNAAATTGTTAGCGCCGTGGGCGAGGTGGCCGTTTTTCCTGAACGGCCTCACGAAGTTGCTCAATGATGGCTTCAGGGGGCACNGCTCCCTTTTGCAAGGGGAGNCCACGGCCGAGTTCCTGCAGGCGCTTGATGGCCACCCGTTCATTATTGGGCCGAACGGTTGTATTACGNGGCGGCACGGGNACCAAGGCATTGGTGCGGGCTTTGCCGAGGTTGAACTCNATGCTTTGCACGATGGCTTCGTCGATGGTGGCCTTGCCGAAAATCGGGCTCTCAGCAGTAATCTTGCCGTCTTTCCAGTCAAGGATCTTCATNGTCATCTGGCCCTTGCCCTTGAGGGTNANGCGNGCGGAGCTGGCNGGNACGGTAAATGGNAGGGCGTTTTCCTTNGAGAGATGGATNGTGTCCACGGTTTNCAGCGGGATTTTNAGNCCNTCCTTGTACAGNGCNCTTTGGAANACCATGTTGCCTTCGGTGATGCCNAGCAGTTTGCCNGTNATGTTGTCTTCNTTNTTGAAGAGNACGAAATCTTCCTTGCCGTTGCCNGCAGTGGCGCGGTTTTGGCCGGGAAGTGTGCCATTCCATTCNCGGATACGAATGTTGTCCACGCGCATTTGGTAGGTGGAATAGGANGTGAAAAGAATGCCGCCGCCTTTNCCGGTNAAATNCTTGTTGAGGGTATCCTTCCATTGCGTGCGGTANGTGCCGTCNGTGTAGAGGGCGAANAGTTTTTTCTTTTTNTCGACCTTCAGGGCGATTTTTACGCTGCGCTTTTGGCNGGTGGCTGAGCTGCCGAGGTTGATGCGATAATTGTTCCCGACGCGACCNGANCCCCGNGTNGTGCTGCACCANTACAGGTATGCGTAGGACTGNTTGANCTGCAGGCGGTATCCGTTGCAGCTGCTGTAGCTGTTGAGNCGGTCNGTGTAAATGTTCACGTAAAGATTGAGGTAGGTGNCCCAATCCACNTCAAACTCNATACTGGCACGGTCGGGAAGTTCCTTGAACNTGCGGCCGACCATGGCGCTGCGTGCTTTGTTCACCTCGAATCCGTCATCAGCAANCTTCCAGTTGGGTTGGTTGGCTTGCTGAGCTTGTTGTTGCTGAAGTTTCTCTTGCAACTGCGGAGGCACGGGGCGATTGAAATTGTTCAGGATAATTCCGCGGTTGGCAACGTTGGCGAAAGTCCAATTCTTGGGATTGATAGGCCCCTCAAAAATGGTCTTAGCCGCTTCAAAACCGGGAGACAAGGTGCGAATNCCTTTTTGGTTTATGGTCAGNGGCCCTGCGTACCATGTGTCGAGCGTGAGTTTACCATCCGCAAGGCTCTTGAGCTCGCCTTCGAGTCGGTCCCCGTTGGTGAGTTGGATGCTNGCTGTGTGTGGCTTGGCTTGCTGGGGAAGCTTGCCCTTGNCAAAAGTAAGCTTGGCCACGCTAGGCGCNTTGATTTGCATGTCNGGCGTGATAAACGGGTGNCGCCAGACNAGGCCTTTTTCCGTGTCATANGTGACAAATTTGCCNGGGAATACTGTTCCATCGATAAGCCGAACGTGCTCGCCGGCAGTCGGGGATTTNGTCGCNGTGGTGGTCGGTTTCGGNNTTGTATGGCNNGCCGGGAAGNCGGCCTGGAAGTGGCCTGACATTGGGCAGGGGNACNGGAATGCCNNGNTGNGGNACGATNTCAATTTGCGGNACCAATTTTTGNGGCGGCGGCACAGCNCCCNCCAANNTTGCNAAAGATACGGTGANCCCNANTAAAATGANTCGTTTCATCGCNNCACAATAAGACGGCACNGTTNCANGAACGTCAAGCACNGCTTTTGCCNNGTTTCTTNNTGAAANGACGCNTTANCGGCGCCGAATGCCNCGNANAATTTNNGGTTCAATTTTCAACTCTAAATCCGCGTTTTNGCCNCGNAATNNGCCNTTNNCAAACGGNAGATTNCCGGTGGGAGTNGGCGCNGGTGNCTTNACGGAGCTGGTTTTGATNGGGGCCGGTTGAAAATCNATNGCCTGCACGGCTTTGGCGTTTAGGGTCGCCTTNCCGAANGAGGGGCTTTGGACNGAAAGTTCANCATTCTTCCAATCAAGCAATTGGAAGGTGAGTTGACCGCGGCCGGCCAANGTGNCACGCACGGATCCCTTAGGCATNTCANGGGCGCCTTTGGCGCGGGCGTTGTGGATGGAAGCTACTTTGCCGAGTTCGATGGCAAATTCGCCAAGGGCGCTCTTCATTTTCAATTCGCCATTTTGGATGGCCNGCAACTNGCCGGTNAGNGAATCGCCGTTGCCGAATTGCACAAAATCCTCCTTGCCTTTCACATTCACGNTGAGGTTTTGGCGGGGCAGGGTGCCGTCCCATTCACTGACGGTGATATTGCTAAAATTCATTTGGCTGCTGGTGCGGCTGTAAAAAAGNACGCCTTTGCCCTTGCCGGCAAAGCCGCCGACATCCTTCCACTGGGCAACGTATTTGCCGTTGATGTAAAGGGCAGTGATATTGCGTTCCTCATCAATTTTGATGGAGATCTTTGCATTTCGACTACTTCCCATGCTCATGTTCACGCGCACGCCCACNTTGCGTCCACCTTGGTTNCGGGTGTAGCGGTACAGGTAAACNCGCGTGTTGGTGAGCTTCAAACAATAGGCGTTGCAGNTGCTGTAGCTGTTCAGTTGGTCGGTGCGGAAATTAACGTACATGCTCATGGATGTGGCCCAGTCCACCTCGAAATCCAACGAGGCCCGCTTGGGGAAATTGTTGATCATCTTGCCAAGCATGGAGCCGCTGCTGCTGCTGGTANAAANACCTTCCNTAAAACCCCANGANCCGCTGGNGCGGGTCCAGTCTTTGCCGNTGGCNGCNGGGCCGGCATACACAACTTTTCCGGNACTGGCGGNTTTGCCGGGTGTGATNGATTTNACCGCGGTCATGTCGATGGCAAGNTTGCCGNCGTACCAAGTGTCCAGTTGAAGTTTGCCGTTATCCATGCCCAGCAAGTCACCGGCGATCTCGTCGCCATTGGTGAATTTCACCACGCAATCGTGGCGGCGGGCCTGAGCGGCTACGCCTGCCGCGAGGGTGAGGCGGCGGACTCCNTCGGCCTTGATGTTCATTTCGCCGNNCACATGCGGGTGACTCCAGCGAAGGGATTTTCCCGGTGTAAAGCCGAGCAGTTTGCCCGTGAAATTTTCGCCGGTGGTAAGATACACACGCTCGGTTTGGGGNTTGATGGTGCGGCGGCCCGGCGGAATCACCACGGTGGTNTTTTGCACGGGGTTGAACGGCNCGACCTTGCGGGCCAGCAGCTCCAGCGCGGACGCNTCCAGGGCAGCGNCCAGTGCGAGGGTTGTGGCGAGCTTGTGTTTCGTATTCATTTCCTTATACGTTGGACGTGGTTTGCGGGATGAAAACTTCTATTTTTTCGGGATGATTTTCTGCGNTTCCAGTTTCTTTAACTTGGGGGCAATGAGAAATGCGCAGTAGGGNACATTGGGGTTCAGTCGGAAATAATCCTGATGATGCACTTCCGCCGTATAGAAAATTTTCATGGGCTCCAGCGTGGTTACGATGGGGCGCGGGAATTCCTTNGCCCATTCATTNATGCTTTGNTCAGCAACCGCACGCTGTTTGTCGTCGTGCGGCATGATCGTGCTGCGGTACTGGTTGCCGATGTCGTTCCCTTGGCGATTAAGCGTGGTGGGATCGTGGCATTGCCAAAACACACTGAGCAATTGGTCGTAGCCGATTTTTTTTGGGTTGAAATGAATCTGCACCACCTCGGCGTGGCCCGTGGTGCCCTCACACACTTCGCGGTAAGTGGGGTTTTTAACTGTGCCGCCCGCNTAGCCGCTGACNACTTTACTGACGCCCGGCAGTCGTTCAAACACTGCCTCAAGGCACCAAAAGCACCCGCCGCCAACTGTGGCAATTTCCGTTTTCACAGGCTTCTTCACCTCCGCTGCNGCAAGGGCGCTCGCCCCGGCCAACAACACACTGACCCACAGCGATTTCATTGCGTAATTATTCNCAGAAAAAGGCCCGTTGGCAAGGTTTGCTTGTTGGATGAAATGGGCTAATCATCACGAGGTTCCTTCAAAATTTCAGGCGCNATCGGGGAAGCCAACTCACTGGGAGCATTTCCGGAGTGGCGGTCTGTTTTGTGCTCGTCCGAAAATGAGATTTGCCTGGTGGCGTTATCCTCGGTGGCGCGGCGTTTTTGCAGGAANCCATCCACNACANCCTGCGNCCGGGGCGGCAGTGGGTTTGCGACCCAGCNAGAAACAACTGCGGCCAAATGGATGGCAAAGGTTTTCACCATTGGGANAATCNACTCGCCGGTCAACGCNGGTGTCAAAGCAAANTATTTGCTGCCGGGATGGACCGCCTCGGTTTCAGCNAGNTCGTCCGGCAATTTGTCCGGATCAAAAGTTTCCACCTCCATTTCGACCAGGCTGTACAGNGGGATGTCCGGTTGCCATTGGCNGTTTGAACGNTCTACGAGGATGGCAATGGCGCGGACGTCGGCCCCGTGTTCGCGAGCGATCTCGATGGCTTCCTGTGCGCGGCCGCCACGGGTAACAACGTCTTCGACTATNACCAGCTTTTCGCCTTCGGCAATCTTGAACCCACGACGTAAAGCGAGCACGCCTTTTTCCTTTTCCACAAAAATAAATCGCAGCCCCAATTGGCGCGCCACTTCCTGCCCGATCACCAGTCCGCCCATGGCGGGAGCAAGTATCGTGGTGGGTTCCGTGTCCGCTATGCGTTCGGCCAGCGCCGCGCCCAGTCGTTCGACCACCGGCATTTGTTGCAGGGCTTGGGCGCACTGGAAAAACTGCCGGCTGTGCAGTCCGCTGCGCAGAATAAAATGCCCCTCCATCAATGCGCCGGTTTCGGCAAAAATTTCGAGAGTCTCAGATTGGGTCATGCGCGCATCGTAGACAGAGGCAACGGGGCGGGGCAATGGCAAAGCTTTCACGGCTTCAGGCTCGATTTGGCAGGGAGATTGTGATTCAATAAGACCGTGCGAAGGTGGGCGCGCATTTTGGTTGGGTGCATTATGTTGCCGGTAATCGCCGGGATGAGCTTGGCGATTTGGCAACTGGCCGCGAAGGCCGGTTTGCCGGATACTACGGGGGTGCCGCTGGTCGCCGGGGCAGTGTGCATGGTTATCCTTTATTGCGCGGTGCCCAAGCCAATGTGGGTTTATGTATTTGGCCACGAATTTACCCACGCACTGGCCACGATGACCTGCGGCGGTCGGGTGAAGGGGATGAAAGTCACCGCCGATGGCGGACATGTGCTGGTCACCAAGGATAATTTCTTTGTCACCTTGGCGCCCTATTTTGTGCCGATCTACACTGGGGCGATCATCGCCGGTTTTGTGCTGGGACGGCATTTTTGGGGCTGGAACGGGCCTTGGGCATGGGGCGTCTTTTGCTGGGCACTGGGGCTAACTTACGCGTTTCACGTGTTGCTCACGATAAACATTCTCCGAACTCGCCAGCCTGATATTACCTCACAAGGCGTGTTCTTTTCCGTGGCAATCATTGCCGCGGGCAATCTACTGGCTGTGCTGGTGGCACTGCCATTACTGATGCCGGCGGTGAGCTGGGCATCCGTGGGGGCAGAGGTGCTCGCTGCCACGTGGCATATTTTACAGGCCATTGGCGGATGGACTGCGGCAGCCTGGAATGTGGTGGCTTAAAGCTGCGCGTAATTCGACCTTGAATTGCCGCGGTCTTTCGTGCCGAATGCCGCCGGAAAATGAAACTGAGCGAAATTGTCCCGGTAGATCACATTGTGCCGGAACTCAATGCCACCAATCGCTGGGAGGCGATTGATGAATTGGTGGACACGCTGGTAGCCAATGGCGCCATTGACGCAGAGGCCCGCGATAGCATCGTGGATCTCGTAAAAAAACGGGAAAGCTCGATGAGCACCGGCATTGGTTTCGGCATCGGCATTCCCCATGCCAGCACTGATCAAATCGATGAGGTTGTGGGCGCCTTTGGCCGGTCCAAGGAGGGGCTGAGTTTTGAGGCATTGGATAACCAACCGGTGACCCTTGTGGTCTTGTTCCTCGTGCCCAAGGGCCAATTTCAAAAGCATCTTAACACACTCGCTAACATCGCTAAGCAGCTGCATAAAAAGGACTTCCGCGCGGCGCTTGAGGGGGCGCCTGATGCGGCGGCGATTCGCGAAATCATCTGTCATTCCTCCGAGTAAGTCCGGATCTTTCCGCCGTGATTCAGGCCCAAATTGAACAGTGCCTACAGGCTGCCGTGCAGGCCGTGCTGCCCGATGCAGATGTTACCCGGGTTTTAGTACGACCCTGCGCCGATACTACGCACGGAGATTACCAAACCAATGCCCTCATGGGCCTGGCCAAGCAGCGGCAAAAGAACCCGCGGGAGCTGGCCACTCAAGTGGTCGAGGCGCTTGATGTGGCTGAATGGTGCGAGCCCGTGGAAATTGCTGGGCCGGGTTTCCTAAATTTTCGCCTGAGTGCCACCACGATTAACACGGCGTTAAATGGCGCTCGGCAATCGCCAAAGCCCTTTGTGCCGCCGATGGAATCGCCCCGGACGGTGGTGATTGACTTCAGCTCGCCCAACGTCGCCAAGCCCATGCATGTGGGGCACATTCGGTCCACCATCCTTGGCGACACGCTGGCCCGCACCTTGCGCCTGCTCGGGCATCGGGTGGTGACGGATAATCATATCGGTGATTGGGGAACCCAGTTTGGCATGCTGCTGCTAGGTTGGAAAATGAAGCTGGACGAGGACGCGCTGGCGGTCGACCCCATCGGCGAACCGGAACGGCTCTACAAGCTCATCAACGGCGATGAAGAGTTGCGGGATGCGGCGCGGTCTGAATTGGTAAAGCTGCAACAGGGAGATGAGGAAAACCTCCGTATCTGGCAGCGCATGGGCGAGATTTCGCAGGCGCAATTTGATGAGGTCTATAAACGCCTCGGTGTGACTTTCGACGAGACACTTGGAGAGAGTTTTTATAATCCGCAACTGCCACAGGTCGTTAATGACCTGGNAGCTGCNGGGATTGCNGAGGAAAGNGANGGGGCCATGGTGGTCTTTTTCACTGGTGACAAAAAACTGGGCGAGCAACCTGNGCTCATTCGCAAGCGGGATGGTGGCGCGAATTACATGACCACCGATCTGGCCACCGTTCAACATCGACTGAACACGTGGCATCCGGACGAGATAATTTATGTCACCGACGGACGACAGCAACTGCACTTCCAGCAACTATTCAACATCCACAGTCGGTGGCAGCCGGAGGCGGGGGCTAAGCTTGTGCACGTTTGGTTTGGATCCATTCTGGGCCCGGACGGTAAGCCCTTTAAAACACGCAGCGGCGACACCGTGAAGCTGGCTGATTTGCTCGACGAAGCGGAGGAGCGTGCGTTGGCGGTGGTGACTGAAAAGAATCCGGATCTGGGTACAGTGGAACAAACAGCCATCGCCCGGGTAATCGGTTTGGGCGCGCTAAAATACGCGGACCTCTCAAACAATCGCCAAAGCGATTACGTGTTCGATTGGGACAAAATGCTCGCACTGCAGGGCAACACAGCGCCCTATCTGCAATACGCCTACACGCGCGTGCGCAGTATTTTCCGCAAGGCGGGGGCGCCTGATCTTAGTGGGGCTGTCATTAATGTGGCTGCTCCGGAGGAGTTAGCGCTGGCCAAGCACCTAATGAATTTTGGCCAAACGCTGGAGCAAGTGGCGGCGGATCATCGGCCGAATTTCCTTTGCGCCTATCTGTTTGAATTGGCCGGTGCGTTTAGTCGATTTTACGAGGCGTGCCCGGTGCTCAAGGCAGAGGCTGAGCGGGATTCGCGGTTGGCGTTGTGCGAGCTTACGGCACGTGTCATGCAGCAGGGCCTCGATGTGCTGGGCATTGAGGTCACCGAAGTGATGTAAACTTTTTCAACTGCGCAAAAAGCGCGCGTTCGTTTGGCAAATGTTCNGCGACGTCTGTCACCCAGCCAAATCCATCNCCGTATGCGGGCCCATTGACCACNCAGCCGTTGGTTTTGCATCGGCGAATTTGCTCTGAGCCCGCCTCCAATCCGGAGCCCCGATCGCCGTTGACCTCGTATTTCCAGCCAACAATCAGGGCCGATGGATGCCATTTNCGCAGTTGACGAATGATTTTGGGGGCGGGTTTCAACTTGAGCGAAAGATTTACGCTGGAACTNATCTTTCCGGGCTGAGGCTTTATTGTGAAGTCGGATACCGCGGCCACGTGAAAAATGGCTTTCACGCGTAATGCAGCAGCTGCCTTCATGTGCTCCTGTAGATCGTAGGTGGTGGTGAATTGATTGATACGGATTTGTTTTGAGCGTGGCTTNTGNCGGGCTGTTTNGGAAAGCANCAACGTTACCCGATGGCCGGCNCGNGCCANTGAGTCCGCCAAATGAGAGCCGAGCCTGCCGGTGGAGTGGTTTGACAAATGGCGCACCTCGTCGATCGGCTCAATGGTTGCTCCGGCGGTGACAAGGCAGTGCATCAGGGAGAGTGGACATCAGCGGGCTAACATTGCAAGCTCCGCGCGTGAGCCGGATTGTAGGCATAGACTTGGGCACGACCCACTCCGCCATCGCCGTGGTGGAAGCGGGCATCCCGGGATTGATAGCCGATTCCGAGGGAAACCGACTGGTGCCCTCGGTCGTGCACTATCCCGAGGATGGGCCGCCAACTGTTGGCAGGGCCGCGCAACGCGCGCGGGTTCTGGAACCGGCGCGCACGATTTATTCCATCAAGCGCTTCATGGGCCGACGCACCGCGAACAGTCCAGTCAACTATTCCATCAGAGGTAAACCGTTGATGGTGGATTTGGGCAGCCAGCGGATTTCACCCGAAGAAGTATCTGCCGATATTTTGCGTGCCCTCAAACACCAAGCGGAAGAGGCGCTCGAGGAGGCCGTTNATCGTGCAGTGATCACGGTGCCTGCTTACTTCAATGACGCCCAGCGNCAGGCCACACGGAAGGCCGGTGAGTTGGCGGGGTTTACCGTGGAACGCATTGTCAACGAACCCACAGCGGCGGCGCTGGCTTGCGGGCTGGAAAAGCTGCCGGAACGATCGCGAGTCGCGGTTTATGATCTGGGTGGCGGCACCTTTGATGTGTCCATTCTCGAATTGCGCGAGGGTATTTTTCAAGTGCTTGCCGCCAGCGGCAATACCCAACTTGGCGGGGATGATGTTGATGCACGGGTTGTTGACTGGCTCGGAAAGCAGATTGAGCCCAATCTTGATGCGGNCCAACAGGCCCGACTGNGGGAGGCTGCAGAATTGGCAAAGGTNGAATTGAGTACGGCGGATTCGACTGAAATCAAACTGCCTTTTCTGNCCGNTGAACTGAGTTTTGAGNCNACACTCACTCGTTCAGAACTTGAAAAAGTAGCCCGACCGGCAATCGAACAAACACGGCCCCCTTGTGAGCAGGCACTATCCGATGCCGGCCTGACCGCCGCCGATTTGCAGCAGGTCATTTTGGTGGGAGGACAAACGCGAATGCCGCTGGTGCGGCGGCTGGCTGCCGAATGGTTTGAGTGCTCGGAATACGCCGAAACTCGCGGCGANATNCGTTTGGGCGATTCATTCCACGAAGCCGATGGTCCNGCCTTGAATACCTCGCAGAATCCCGATGAAGCGGTGGCTCTCGGCGCAGCAATTCAGGGGGCGATTTTGAATGGTGATTTGAAGGACATGGTTTTGCTTGATGTCACGCCGTTGTCCTTGGGCGTTGAAACTTTTGGCGGNCTGATGAACGTGATCATTCCCCGCAACACAACCATTCCTGTGAAGGCNGGNGAAATGTTTACCAATGCGGTGGACGGGCAGCGGGCCATGCTCATCCACGTACTGCAGGGCGAACGGGAAAAGGCTGCCGACAACTGGAGCTTGGGGCGGTTTGAACTGGCNTTTACTCCGACNCCCCGCGGCGGATCACGGGTGGGGGTGCAGTTTGAAATTGATGCGGACGGAATACTGCAAGTGCTCGCNCGGGATACCGCAACGGGNGNAGAACGCATCGTGGAAATTCAATCAGCAGTGGATGTGGGCGATGCTGCCGTGCAGCAGATGGTNGAAGAATCGGTCGAGCACGCNTTCGNGGACATGGACGCCCGGCGCTGGGTGGAGGCGTCACTGAAAGCCAAGGAAGCGNTGGCGGCCGCACGATCCGGCCTTNAGGAGTTTGGNGCAGAGCTGGATAACGCCGGTGAAGTGCAGAGTGCGGTGGGGGCAGTTGAAACGGCGCTGGAATTGGAGAATTTATCCGCCCTCAAGACGGCGGTGGCTCAGTTGGATGATGCCACACGGCCNTTGGCGGACCTGATGATGGATCGCGCTATGGAAAAAGTGCTGCGTCAGCGCGGGCTAATCAGCTAGCTTCCTGTTTTTCCTCAGGCAATTCGAGGTCGTCAAAGGCGCTATTCAACTTTTCGTCGTCGGCCTGACCATTGGATTCATCGGCAGGTGCCTCAGGTTCCTCATGATCCAAATGTTTGGCGTAGGGGTTTTCGGCGCGCTGATGTTTAGGGAGCGGCTGCACGAGCACCGTGATGCCGCGGCCGATCAGNCGAGGCTGAGTGTCGGCCTTGCCGTAATCCTCCAATTCCGCGAGGAACCGTTTCACGGTTTCAAAGCCAAACTCCTTATGCGCATTTTCGCGGCCACGGAAACGGAGATACACCTTCACCTTCATGTCGTGGCATAGGAAATCCACGGCGTGAGCCACCTTGGTGTCGAAATCGTGCTGCTCGCAGCGCGGGCGCAGCTGAACCTCCTTGGTTTTGTGAACCGTGGCGGTCTTTTTGTTTTCCTTTTTCTTCTTTGATTCCTCGTACTTGTATTTTCCGTAATCGCAGATCTTACAAACCGGCGGCCGGGCTTTNGGGGAAATTTCGACGAGATCGAGATTGTGGCGTTTGGCCAACGCGAGGGCATCGCGCGTTTCCATAACACCCACCTGCTTTCCATCCGCACCGACAACCCGCACTTCACGAACGCGGATGCGGTTATTGACTCGGGTTTGCGGCTCCCAGCGCCGCCCTCTGCCCTTGTANCCAGGGCGACTCAAAGCAGGTTTTTCAGTTNAAGGTTAATCATTACTTGGGCNCTACTCGCGCANGACGTTTTTTAAACCGTCCACTGAATCTGGCAAGCGTATTTCTGTGCGTNTGGAAATGTTTTTTCGTGCATGCCGNNCGCCTTGCNGCTAGTTTCCCGCCCCGGTTATGGCAACNCTCAAACCATTTGCTGCCCTNCGACCCCNGCCTGAACTGGCTGCGCNCATCTGTGANCTGCCCTATGACGTGTACACCAGCGCGGAGGCGGCGNTTGTCGCNCAGGGCAATCCATNCAGTTTNCTGCACGTCAGCAAGCCNGAAATTGATCTNGAGCCNGGCATCGACCCCTATGATGGGGCTGTNTACAGCAANGGCGCGGAAAACTTTCANCTCCTTCAGGANCAAGGNGCNTTGGCGCANGACGCNNCGCCGAGTTTTTATTTGTACCGGCAAATCATGAATGGCCACGCGCAGGTGGGCCTCGTGGCGGCCGCCAGTTGCGCTGAATACGACGAAGGCATTATCAAGAAACACGAGCTGACGCGGCCAGCCAAGGAAGATGATCGCGTCCGCCATATTGAAGCGTTGGAGTCGCAAACTGGCCCCGTGTTTCTAGCTTACCGCGCCCAAGCGGCCATTGACGAGTTTGTTGCCAAAAATACTGCGGGGTATCCCGAAGTGGATTTCACCGCCGCAGACGGCGTGCAACATAGTTCATGGTCAATCACTGATGTCGATGACATCGCATTTATTGAGTCGCAATTTGCGGCCATCGACGCCCTTTATATCGCTGATGGCCATCACCGAAGCGCCGCCGCTTCCCGGGTGAATGCGGCCCGCTCTGGGGCAGGTAATTCAGACGCTTTTCTCTCGGTCATATTTCCGCACAACCAAATTCAGGTGCTGCCTTACAACCGGGCGGTGCATGATTTGAATGGCCATTCGCCCGAAGATTTTTTAAAGGCTCTGGGTGAGGTTTTTGAAATTGAAGCCGGTGATGGTCAATGCATGACGAGCCGGGAAGTTGGCCTGTATATTGACGGCAAATGGCATGGTTTGACCTTCAGAGAAACGCACCGACAAGCCGATAGTGCTGCGGGTGCGTTGGATGTAGCTTTGTTACAGGACCATGTGCTTTCGCCCCTTTTGGGCATCGAGGATCCGCGTACGAGCAGTCGCATTGATTTTGTCGGCGGCATTCGGGGCACCGCGGAACTGGAGCGACTGGTCCAGGAGGGTCGGGCTGACTGTGCATTTTCGCTATATCCAACCAGTGTATCCGAATTGATGGCGATTGCGGATGCCGGCGAACTCATGCCGCCGAAGAGCACATGGTTTGAGCCTAAGTTGCGCGACGGCATGTTTTGCCTTATGATTTAATTTTCCCTTTCGAAAAATGAAAATTGTACTCGCATATTCCGGCGGCCTGGACACTTCCGTGCTGCTTACGTGGTTAAAGGAAAAATACAGCGCCGAGATCATCGCCTTCTGTGCGGACATCGGCCAGGAAGAGGAGCTGCGCGGGCTGGACAAAAAAGCCAAGCGCACCGGCGCCTCTAAGATGTACATCGACAATCTGCAGGAAGAGTTTGCCGCGGATTTCATATATCCGATGATGCAAGCGGGAGCCATCTATGAGGGGCAATATTTTTTGGGCACCAGCATTGCCCGGCCGCTCATTGCCAAGCGCATGGTCGAGATTGCCAAAAAGGAAAAGGCGGACGCCATCGCCCACGGTGCTACCGGCAAGGGGAATGATCAGGTGCGCTTTGAACTAACGGCAGCCGCTCTGGCGCCCGGGATCGAGATCATCGCGCCCTGGCGCATGGATGAATTTCGCGGGGAATTTCCCGGACGCAAGGAGATGATCGATTATTGCGCGCGGCACAAGGTGCCAGTACAGGCCAGTGCTTCCAAGCCGTACTCAATGGATCGCAATCTGCTCCACATTTCCTACGAGGCAGGCATTTTGGAGGACACGTGGTTCGATGCTTACGCGCCGAAGAACAAGGATATGTTCCTGTTGTCGGTGGACCCCGAAGATGCGCCGGATAAGCCGCAGTACATCACGCTGAATTTTGAAAAAGGTAACTGTGTGTCCATTAACGGAAAGTTTCTCTCGCCGCTAGAGGTGATGCGCCGGTTAAATAAACTGGGCGGCAAACATGGGATTGGCCGGGTTGATTTGGTGGAAAATCGTTTTGTGGGCATGAAAAGCCGCGGCGTG
>PBFV01000035.1 GCA_002718935.1 Verrucomicrobiales bacterium | reverse complement strand
TGGCTGATACACCCGTACCGCAGGCCAGCGTTTCCCCCTCCCCGCGCTCATAAGTGCGCACCCGAATATGACCGGCCGATTGCACTTGTACAAAATTGACATTCGTTCCGGCCGGCGCAAAGTGATCGTGATAACGGATTTCTTCACCCAAGCTGGAAACTAGCGCCGCATCTGCTTCCTCCACAAACAACACTGCATGCGGCACGCCGGTGTTCAGCGAATGCACCGTCTTGTCGCCATCACTAGTCGAGATAGTTTCATTCAACGCCAAGCCTTGCGGCGCGGTCAGATTCACCGTAACGTCCGTGTCGCCCACCTCCGCACGAATCAACCCGCATACCGTTTCAAAGCTCAGCGTACCTTCACCGCCAATCGTGTGTTGAATGTAACTGGCAAAACACCGGGCACCATTGCCGCACATTTCCGCGTCACTCCCGTCGGCGTTAAAGAAATCCCACGCCCAATCGCCCTCGCCCTCGGCGTTCTTGAGCAGCATTAATCCATCCGCACCCACGCCTCGTTGCCGGTGGCACACGCGAGCAATCTGTTCGCGACTCAGCACAACATGCCCATCGCGATTATCGATCAGCACGAAGTCATTCCCCGCACCGTTCATCTTGGTGAATTGAATGTGCACACGCGGAATATACTGCAGCCGAAGAAAAACTCAATCGCGACCGTAATTAGGCGCGGTGGAGGCAGTGAAGCTGCGCAGCCAAACAGCCAATACAATTGCCAGCTTGCGGGGGCGACTCAACCGCATGGGAGTGGAATCAAACACCCGGAACTTAGCCTGCTCCATCTGTCGCAACAGGCGCCAGTAAACCGCGCCCATGCACTCAGCCGCAACCATGGAATGGCGATCTTCATCAGGCAAAAGTGTGGCTGCTTTTTGATAATGACCGCGCGCGCGAACCGCCACCTCGGCTGCGAGATTATGGAAGGCAGTAGAATATTTGGAGGCCAGCACCGATCGCGGATCCACGCCGAATTGCTCCATGGCCTCGTGCGGGAAATAGATGCGCCCCCGTTCCGCATCGTTGCCCACGTCACGAAGGATATTGGTAAGCTGCAAGGCACGGCCCAGTTCCACGGCATATTCCTGACAACCGGCATTGCGATACCCAAAAATCTCGATACTCAAAAGCCCGACAACGGAGGCCACCCGATGGCAGTACAAATCCAGCTCCTCGAATGATTCGCATCGGTCCTGTTCAAGGTCGGTTTCCAACCCGCGCAGCAACTCATCGAAGAGGTGAAACTTAAGTCCGTATTTCTCGATCACCGGCTGCAGCTCGCGCACCACGGGTTTAAGAGGCGCCCCACCCTCACAAGCTGCCCGGACATCTTCGCGCCATCCCTCCAACTCCGCCCGGCGAGTTTCCACGGGGCTCATCTCCTCATCGGCCACATCATCCACCTCACGACAAAAGGCATAGAGAGTGTTCATCGCACGACGGCGCGGCCGATCAAGGGCCACAAAGGCTAGAGCGAGATTGGAAGCGCTGCGGCGGGTAATGGCCTCGCTAACCTCGGCGGAAGGATTATTCGCCGTCGCTGCTGTTGCCACTGGAGCTGCCGAGATTGCTCAGGCCTAGCTGCTGCATGCGATAGCGCAGCGAATGCCGCGTCATCTTCAGCTGCTCGGCGCTGCGGTTGACATTGTAATGGTTTTGCTCAAGGGCAGCACTGATCATTTGCCGCTCAAACTCCGCCACGGCCTCGGCAAAGCCCAGGTCAAAATCGATTTCACCACCTCCGGCACCACCACCGCCACCTTCGGATTCGCGCAGGCGCGCTTCCACATCAAAGTTTGGCAGGTTGGCCACGGTCACCTCATCGGTCTGTTCAAGGATGGCCGCACGCTCCATCACGTTGCGCAGCTCGCGCACGTTGCCGGGCCATTTATGCGCCATGAGCTTTTGCTGTGCCTCTTTGGAAATATTCAGCCCGCCCCGGCCCAAATCATGGCAGTGGCGGGAAAGAAAATGCTCGGCCAACAAAATTACATCGCGCCCGCGATCACGCAAGGGCGGCGGGTGAAACTTCATCACGTTGAGGCGATGATAAAGGTCTTCACGAAAATCATTAATCTTGATGGCCTCGACAATGTCGCGATTTGTCGCAGCGATGATGCGAACATCTACTTTTTTCTCTTCATTGCCTCCCACGCGCGTGAAGGATCCATCCTCCAAGAATCGCAGAAGTTTAGCCTGCAGCGGCCGGCTCATGTCACCAATCTCATCAAGAAAAATGGTGCCGCCATCGGCTTCCTCCACCCGGCCGGCCTTGGTGCGCAGCGCACCGGTGAAGGCACCTTTTTCGTGTCCGAAGAGTTCGCTTTCCAGAAGATTTTCAGGAATCGCGGCGCAGTTGAGGCGAATATAATTTTTGTCTGAACGCGCGCTGCGCGTGTGAATCGCCCCGGCAACGAGCTCCTTGCCCGTGCCGCTTTCGCCAAGGATGAGCACGGTAGAATTGGTCGGCGCCACCGTTTCGATAAACTTGCGCATGTCCACGATGAATCCGGATTCCCCGACAATCTGGTGGACGTCATAGGTCTGGTCCGGTTTTGCGCGCGCGCGCAGGCTCTTGTTTTCCTCAACCAGATCAAACGTCTCCCGACAGCGATCCACTACGTGCAGCAACTCTTCCGGCGAGAACGGTTTTGAAAGATAATCGATCGCGCCGTTTTGAATGGCTTCCTTGGCAAGCTTGGGTGTGGCAAAAGCGGTGATGATGATAACCGGCATTTTGGGCCAGTCGGCCTTGGTTCGCTTAAGCAATTCGTAACCACTCATGCCACCCAAGCGCGCATCGGTGATCATCACGAAATATTCCGAGCCGGGCTCGCCAAGCATTTCCAGAGCGTCCTCGGCGGATTCCGCGACATCCACGGTGAAACCTCCATCCATCAAAAGCTCGCCGATGGTTTCCCGCATGTTGGGCTCGTCATCGACCACGAGGACTGGAGGGAGGGCGGATTTCATGAGTCGTTTTGCAGGAGGGCTCGGGTTGGGAAAGTAAGAACGAATTCGGTACCCTTTCCAAGCTCCGATTCCACATGAATTTCGCCACCGTACAATTCCGTGTTCCGCTTCACAATCACGAGGCCAAGGCCAGTGCCCTTTTCCTTGGTGGTAAAGTACGCCTCAAAAATGCGCTCGCGTTGATCATCCGGTACACCTTGACCGGTGTCTTTGACGCGAAACTCGATAGCATAATACGGCAGCGGCTGGCACGAGACTGTTACCGTGCCCCCATCACCGGCCGCTTCCCGAGCATTAACCAGCAGGTTAACTAGGATCTGTTGAAAGTGCGCCTTTTGCATGACCAACGCGGGCAAGGTTCCTGCGATGTTTTGCTGGAGCTCCACATCAAACTCCACGTCCTTTGGAAACGCTTCGCTGATAGAAGATTGCAATTCCTGGCGCACATCAAGCTTTTCAACTTCACCTTCCGACAGGCGCGCGTATCCCATCAGCTCAGTAAGGATCATATCCGACCGCTCAACTTCACCACGAATCATTTCTAATTGCTTGGTGGGGTCCACCTCGCGTTTTTCAATGTTGCGCTGCAGGGTGAAAGCAGCGTTGTTGATGATTGCCAGCGGGTTCTTGAGTCGGTGTGCAATCTCCGCAGCCAGTTGGCCGGTAGATCGTAATTGCTCCCGGCGCAATGTGTATTCGCGCGATTCAAACTGCGCCTGCCGACTGCGATCCAGAAGAACCTGCGTACCGTAACAAAGGGCTGTCATCAACACCAACAAGAACACGCGAATGGTGTAAAGCGAGCTTTGGTAATTGCGCTGCTCTTCGCTGATCTCCCGCTGGACCGTTTGGTTTGTATCCGCCAGCAGATTACCAGCCTGCTCCACCACATCACCATCCAAGCTTGGCTCCGGATACCACGCCTTCCAGAATGAAATTGCCGCCGCATAACAAACCACCGTGAGGAGGTTCAGTGAAATCTGCGTAACTGGCACTGGAATGGTTAAGGCATTACGAATGATCAACACTACGAACACCCAATATACCATACTATCTAGCCCGCCGGTAATGATCACCAGTGCAGCCACCACCGTCGCGTCCAGCAAGTTCATCGCCACCACCACCGAATGTATGGCCAACAGTTTCCATCTATTGAAAAACAGGTAAAATGTCAGCACGGTCATGTTGATGACCACGTAAACGAGAAAGACCGACCGCATCAGGTCATGCCAAGGTTTTACCTCATCAAACCGAATGATGTTGTTGTCGTAGAGGTAGGTTGAGAAAAAAAGAAAATAGGCCATGATGCCTAGCACAGCCATCTTCACGGGCATGGCGATGTCGCGTTCGATCACCTTGATCCGGTGCCGCTGTTGCTCGGGATCAATGGACGGACTGCTGACCAGCTTCAGGAAACTTTTGATGTCGCTGAAGATGTTCACGCCGCGCGTTTTTACCCGTTCATCCCAACCGACTGCAAGGATGCTGACACAATTTCCTCTACGGACGCCAAACGCCCAAGGCCTTCGTAGCCACAGGCCAATTCACCCGCCACCGGTCCGATGAATTGGACGCCTCGATCAGTGAGCGTTTGCACATTCTGCCGGGTGGCCGGATGGCTCCACATTTTTCCGTTCAAGGCCGGCGCCATTATTACAGGCGCGTTTTCATTGAGAGCTAATGCGATGCATCCCAGCGCGTCGTCCGCTTGGCCGGCCGCCAGCTTGGCGATTGTATTGGCAGTGGTTGGAGCGATGAGTAACAGATCTGCCTCATCTGCCAGGCGAATGTGTGTGGGTCGCCAACCTTTATCTTCGTCGTATAGGCTCGTCACCACGGGATTGCGCGAGAGCGTCTTGAAGGGCAAAGGGGTCACAAACTCCTGCGCGTCCCGCGTCATCACCACGTTCACATCCGCGCCCGACTTGGCTAGTTGACTGCAAACATCCACCGCCTTGTGCGCGGCAATGGAACCGGTCACACCCAGTACGATGGTCTTAGATTCCGGCATGTTTCAGATAAATTTCACGAACTCGTTCAAAATCCTCATCACGTGTACGGCTCTCGATCACATGATCAAAGGCTGCCGCTTGCGCCATCTCCGCCTCGGCAATGGACAGCCGATCCTCGATGGCGCCCTCGTCCTCTGCCCCACGCGACAGGATTCGCGCACGCAAAGCGTACACATCTTTGAGAATCATAAACACCGTTATCAATGCTCCCGCCAATTTCACATCGGCGCGGGCCATCGACTGCAATGCCAACGCCCCCTGCACATCATTCACAATCAGCACATCTTTGCCGGCTTTGAATCCCCCGGTCACTGAGCTTTTCAAAGTGCCATAACGGTGTTGATAAACTTGGGCGTGCTCCAGAAATTCACCCGCCTCAATGCGCTGACAAAATTCTTCGTCACTCAAAAAATGATAATCCACCCCATCCACCTCCCCTTCGCGCGGGGCTCGGGTCGTGCAGGTAACCATCCGGGTGAGGTTAGAGCATTCCGCCAACAACCGCTGTGCCACGGTGGTTTTGCCGACGGCTGAAGGGCCGGAGAGCACCAACAGCACGGGTTGACGCGCCGCCTCGCTCATTCGACGTTTTGCACCTGCTCACGAAACTTCTCCAGCTCGCTCTTTAACTGCACAACCAGTGCAGAGATTTCGGCGTCATTGGCCTTCGAGCCGATGGTGTTGATTTCGCGGTTCATTTCCTGCGACAAAAAATCCAATGTGCGCCCCACGGGCACCTTCGCGCTGGTGCAGTCGGCAAACTGTTTAAAGTGACTTTCGAGCCGTGTGAGCTCCTCGCTGATGTCTATGCGGTCGGCAAAGATCGCGACCTCTTTAAGCACGCGCTCGTCGCCGGCATCGAGCCCCAGCCCCGCGCCACTCAACCGTTCCATCAAGGACCGCCGGTGACGCTCCACGGTCTTGGGTGCGCACCGACCCACGGCCTTGACCGCTTTACGCATGTTGGCAATGCGCTTGGACAAATCTTTTTGCAAATGCGCACCTTCCGTTGCGCGCATGGCGAGTAGCTCGCGGAGGCCCGCCCTCAACGCCTTGCGCAACGCGGGCCATAACCCTTCCACATCCAGCGCCTCATCCATCGCCAGCAATACGCCCGGCGCGCGGAGCACTGACTCAATTCCCACGTCGTCCTTGAGCTTTAATTCCTTGGCCAACTGGCGGTATTCGTGGGCGTATTCCTTGGCCAGAGCCACGTTCACCTTTGCGCGGCCGCCACCAGAATTTGCCGACACAAAACTGATGCGCACGGCTACCCGGCCGCGTGCAACGGCCTTGTTCACCTCATCGCGCACGCGACTCTCCAGCGCCTCCAGCTCGCGCGGCAGGTACAATGATAACTCGGTTTGGCGGCGGTTCACCGTGCTGATTTCCACGGTGAATTTTGCGCCATTCCGGGTGGCCTCGCCGCGGCCATATCCGGTCATGGAATTCATGGACGCCAAACTGTGACAGAAATCCGCTGCATTTGAAAGCCGGAAGGCTACACGGCCAGCGGCTCGTCCACCCGTTCAATACTCAAGGCGCGCCCGGTGGCTCCGTCCACCTCCACAATGACTCCCTGCAACCGCACATTGCCTTTGGCCACGGTCATGCGTTGGGGCTGGCTGGTAAGGAACCGCGACAACACCGGCTCCCAATCGCGGCCGATGACGCCATCGTGTGGCCCGGTAAATCCGGCATCACACAAAAATGCAGTGCCGCCATCATAGATTTTTTCATCCGCGGTTTGCACGTGCGTGTGCGTCCCCACCACAAGGCTGGCCTGCCCATCGAGCATGCGGCCCATGGCTATCTTTTCGCTAGTGGCTTCCGCGTGGAAATCCACAAGGATCACCGATGCTCGAGGCGCGAGGCGTTTAACCTCGTCGGTCACCACGCGAAACGGGTTTTCCATTTCGCCGCGCATGAAGGTGCGGCCCTGCGCGTTGATCACGCCCACCGCGGGCAGGCCTTCACGCTCGAACACCGTACTGCCCTGCCCTGGCGTGCCAGCGGGATAATTGACCGGACGCACAAAACGCGGCTCGGCATCGAGCAACACGCCCACCTCCTTTTGATCCCAAAGATGATCACCACAGGTAATGATGTCCACGCCGGCCGCATAAATTTCTGCAGCCGTGTCCGGCGTAATGCCGTTGCCGCCCGCGGCGTTTTCGCCATTGGCCACCACCATGTCCAGTCCGTGCCGGGCGCGTAACCCAGGCACCAGCCCGGCCACGGCTTTGCGACCGGGCGAACCGACAATGTCGCCGATGAACATCAGTTTCACCCGGCGACCCTAGCCGATGGATTGCCCCCGGCGCAATCTGCTTGTCAATCCGCCCAAACGCGCCACAATCCCCGCCCCATGAAATTTAACCACATTCTTGCTGGATTCCTTTCGCTGGCTCTCACGCATCAGGCAACGGCCGATGTCGCCGCGGACATGGCCAAGGCCGCCAACGCTCTGGCCGCCAGCCTTGATGCCAAGCAAAAGAAGCAAACGCTCTTTCCCTTCAAGAGCGACACCCGCACCTACTGGCATTTCATCCCCGCGGAAATGCTCAAAGGCGGCGGCCGTGCCGGCTTGCAGATCAAACACATGACCAGCCAACAACGCGAACTGACCCACGCACTCCTGAAAACGGTGCTGAGCGAGGATGGCCACACCAAGGTGCGCAACATCATGTTTCTCGAGGATATTCTGCACGTCCTTGAAGGCAAAGGCCGGCGGTTTGTGCGCGACAGCGAGGCTTATCACGTGCTCATCTTTGGCAAGCCTGGCGACAAAGGGGCTTGGGGCTGGCGTTTTGAGGGCCATCACCTTTCGCTGAACTATACGATTGTTAAAGGCCAAGTGGTCGTGGTGCCGAGTTTCTGGGGCACCAATCCTGCCGTGGCCGATTTCGGTCCCGGCCGCAAATTAGTCGCCTTGGAAAAGGAGGAGTTTGATGCCCGCAAACTCCGCACCTCCCTCAGCGCCGAACAACTCAAGTCCGCCGTGATTGCCGANAAGGCTCCGCGCGANATCCTCACCGCTGCTCTGCCCTCGGTGAAGGCNCTCGAACAAACCGGCATTGCCTACGGCCAATTGACCAANGGCCAGCAGGAACAGCTGNTTGCGCTCATCAAGGAATACGTCAACCGCCACCGCNCCGTGGTGGCCAAGGAAGACTGGGCCAAAATTGAAAANGCGNGNCTGGCCAAAATCCGCTTTGCGTGGGCCGGCAGCACCAAGGCCTTCCANCCGCACTACTACCGCATTCAAGGGCCCACCTTCCTGCTNGAGTANGCCAACACACAAAACGGNTCCAATCACATTCACGCCACNTGGCGCAATTTTAACNGTGACTTCGGCCGCGACGTGTTGCGCGANCATTTCAAAAAGGGCAACCACTAGGNNCCNGGGCAATTTCAGGATGGACGANAAAACTCCCANCGGGGAGGTAACTCCCGTTGATGCACCACCCCTGAGCGTGGGCGATCAAATCGATCTCACCATCGATGACATGGCCTTTGGCGGCGAAGGTGTGGGNCGCGTGGATGGTTTCGTCGTGTTCGTGCCGTTTGTTATTACCGGTGAAACTGTGCGCGTGGAAATCACCGAGAGGAAAAAGGACTTCGCACGGGGAGTGCCGCTCGAAATTCGCCAANCCTCGGCGGACCGCGTCGAGCCGCGCTGCGAACATTTTGGCCACTGCGGCGGCTGCCAGTACCAGCATATCGATTATGCCGCCCAACCGGGCATCAAGCTGGCGCAGGTGCGCAATCTTTTCGAGCGCCTCGGCGGCTTTTCTGGAGATCTGGCCGACGAGTTGATTCCCTGCCCGGAGCCGTTCAATTACCGTAACCGAATCATGGTACGGCGCCAGTGGAACAAACTCACCCAGCGCGCCTCGTATGGATTTCTACGGTGGGATAACCGGCTGGTAGTTGACGTGGAGCGCTGCGAAATCGCTGAGGAGGCACTCAATNAGCAGCTCACCGCCATGCGGGCGGACCCACCACCGCGCAACATGCAAAAGGTGGTGTTGCGGATGATGCCTGATGACTGGGAGATGCATCGCGATTCGTTTTTCCAAAACAACTTCCACCTNCTGCCGGAANTGGTGAACAGCGTGCGCGAACGGTTGTCCGATGCCGGCACAAAATATTTGGTGGACGCCTATTGCGGCATCGGCTTTTTCAGCCTGTCCCTCGCTGATCTCGTGGAGGGCTTTGTCGGCATCGATATCGACAAACAATGCATCGAGCCGGCGCGGCGCAATCTGGCGGCACGCGGCATCACCAACGGCGAGTTTATCAAGGGCAAAACCGAGGAGCACATGGACGCGCTGCTGGAACGTTTTCCCGCGGAGGAAACGACCATCATTCTCGATCCCCCGCGCAAGGGCTGCCGNAAGGAAGGGCTGGAGATGCTCGTTAATGCCCGACCCGCGCAGGTGATTTACGTGAGCTGCCATCCCGCCACGTTGGCGCGTGATTTAAAATGGCTGGGCGAAAACGGGTACGAGCTGAAGGGCGTGACCCCGCTGGACATGTTCCCGCAAACCCAGCACGTCGAGTGCGTGGCGGACCTGCGCCGCCGCTAATGCGGAATGCCCGACCTTCGCGAGGCAAAGACTTCCCACGCAATTCGCTGAAGGGTCACGGCATCCTGTTCATTCACCTGATGCAACCCGCCATTGGATAGCCCCAATGGCGATTGCCAAGTGAGGTAGGCATAAAACATACACGCCGTAAGGTAGGCGCCGTGTGCGGTGGGATGGTAGCCATCGCGTCCGCGCAATTGGATGCGCGGATGGCGGGCCTCGCAAATTTGCCACGCGCGCCCCACAGGCACGACCGGCGCATTGATGGTGCGCCCGGCCAGGTTATAGCCGCCCTCCGAACGGTTCAAAAAATCCGCCTCGCTAAAGATCGGATCCGGCCGAGACTGCGGCATGAACAGTGCCGCCTGAGTGCGGGCGGCTTGAATGGCGCCGTTGAGTCGCACCACGGAATTGGTCATACGCTGCCACGCATAGACCGGAATCTGGCTTTGTTCCTGAAGGATCACGCAGTGCCACGAGAAACGGTTGGTGGCAATGAGCGGGTCGGGCACGGTGTGCGCGATATTCGTGCGGCTTTGCACATCGGCAAAGTGGTTTTCCAACGTGTAACCGCCCACGGTGCGTTGGCTAGCGCGAATTTTCTGTTTGCCCTTTTGGCTCATGGTGGTGAGCACGCGCGGCATGTTATGGCCGCTGGTGAGGCTGTTGCCGAGGAAGAGCACCCTAAGCGTGTCCGGCAACACCGCGCGATTGGTGCTGTAGGTGATGTTGGCCAGCGCGTTGGTGGGTGACCAAGGAAAGACTGGAACCGTGGGCCGCGAACCCGCCACCGGCAACCAGCGGCCGTATTGGCTCCACGGGTAATTCAGTCGCATGGGCAGGATGGGCATGCCGCTGAATTGCGGAGCCGGCACGCGCATCAGGTTGATCGCACCGGAACGGCCGTTCCAGCGGAGATTATAGCGGTGGAACCGCGTGGGTGGCGACGCCACGATCTGATAGACCTCGAAAAAGGTGGCCAACAGGAGCAAAATGGTGAGGTGCCGCCGCATCGTCTGGATTTAAGTTAACGCAGAATGGCACGGAGTCAAACGCCGGCGCGGTCATGCCGCCATTTTGTTGTTACTGTGGTTGTTACCGAAAAACAGCGTTGCATTCCGCGCCGGATGAGTTACAACCGCCCGCTCAGTCGGGGCGTAGCGCAGCCTGGTTAGCGCGCGTCGTTCGGGACGACGAGGTCGAGAGTTCGAATCTCTCCGCCCCGACCATTTATTTCCACCAATCCGCTTCCATCCGCAGCCTCTCCAGCAGCTGGGCATCCGCCGCCGGAAACTCGTAATCATCCAGATTCGCCGCCGTCACCCACGCCAACGCCTGCCCCTCCAGGCCGGCCGGCTCGCCGAGCACCAGTTGGCAGCGGAAAAAGTGCAGCTCCACGGTTTTCTCCGGATACGCATGCGTCACCGCCTCCACCTCTTCGCGCACATTGACCGCGATGCCCAGCTCCTCCTGTAATTCGCGCTGCAAACATTCCGGCAACGTCTCACCCGGCTCGCACTTACCCCCGGGAAATTCCCAGAGGCCCGGCAAGTGTCCGCCCGGTGGTCGCTGAGTAATCAGCAGCCGTCCATCGCGAAACACCAGCCCCGCCGTCACCGTAATTTTTTTCGCCATGCAGGAACAAAAAAACCCGGCCGGAGCCGGGTTGCAAATTAGGTTGTTATCGCACCGGATATTCGAGCCCCGGGGCCTCCTCCTCATCGTCATCCGGCATCAGGAACAGCTTGCAAATGACTGCGGCTAACACGCCGCCCAGCATCGGACCGATCCAGTAAACCAAATGAAAATTCCATTGGCCGGAAACCACTGCCGGGCCAAAGGCCCGCACCGGGTTCATTGCGCCCCCTGTGAAAATGCCGCCGAGCAGCACCCCAACNGCCACGGCCCCGCCAACCAGCAGGCCGGTCATTATCCAATTGCGCTGCCGCAGCCCGGTAAACACCGCCACGCCCCAGAGGAATGTCAGCATTGCTTCCANCACAATTGCCTGTACTACGCTGAGCCGATGCGTTCCCGGCATCGGCCGCGCCTGCACCTGCCCGATNGGCTCGGGAATCTCTAAACGCTCAGGAATGCCCGGAGTGGCTGCCGCCACCGGTTCCAGCATGGTCANGGTTTGTTGACCGGTCGCTTCATTGATTGGCCCGGCCTGAATCCAGTTCATCTTTTCATTGGTGCCCAAAAAACTGGCGAGGACAAAGCACGCGAGCACGGCGGAAATGATTTGCACCGGGATAATCATCAGCGCGCGGGTCAATTTTAATTGGCCACCCACCACCATGCCCAGTGTGATGGCAGGATTAAACTGGCCACTGCCCAATCGGGCAAATGCCGCCACCAGAATGGCTGCCGTGATGCCGCCTGCCAGTCCCATTGAAAGGAAATCTGGATGCCACCAGTAAGCCATGCATACGGTTACAAATACGAAGGCAAAGGTCCCGATGAATTCCGCCACGAGCTGACGGGCTACCTCCAACGCCGTGCTGGGATCCGCCGACTGCGGCTGGTTTTGGGTTTGCCATCCGGATTCTACTCCGGGCGCCGCTTCCACCGTAGCGGCACGATACTCCACAGGTGNATTGCCTGTTANTTCTGCCATGTTTCCTCCTTGCAACGCCACGAACTGCAGCGTCGTNCGAGGNAACCGCGAATGTGCGGCAACGTCAAGCGGGAGTTATTCGCCCGAGCCGGCAGGCTGAAGCTCTTTGGCCAAGCGTATGGCTTCTGNCCGCCAAAATCCGNCTTCTCCCAAGGCGGNCGNCNCGNTCTTGCCATCCTNNCCGGTCACCGCCNTNATGGCTTCCAGNGCCTTGTCCTTNGCNGGCGGATTGGCGCGCAAATGCAGTTTGGCCAGTGCCACTTGGGCACGGGCGGCTTCCGCTGTGTCCGCGTGGGCACTAATGATGCCCGTGTAAATAGGAATCGCANCTGCCGCATTATTGTTGGCATCATGACTGGCAGCTTCACCNAACTTCGCTGCCGCCACCAGCGGGTTGGCGGGATCAGTGTTGGCCTTGTGATATGCGGCGAAAGCGAGCGCGGCCNCCTTGTAGCTCCGCTCTTCAAACAACGCACANGCCCGGAGGTATTGCGCGTGCGCTGCCGCCGTGGTNCCGGGGTTGTTGGTAAGCACACTGTTAAATTGCTCAGACTTGGCGGCCTTGGNATCNATGNCTTCCAANTCANAGTNGGGATCCNNNACNGCATGNAATTCNGCCGAGGCATTTTCCTCGTCCGTTTNGTTGCCGNCNTTTTTGACGTAAAAAATTGTCCCTACACCCAAGGCAATAATCACGGCCAGAAACACCTGAGTNCGGTANTCAACNAGCCATTCCCAGAANTCCTGTAATTTNTCCGGATGTGTNTCAACGGGTTCCACGGGCGGCGCATCATGGAAATTTGGNGAAAAAACGCAAGCCACAAATCGGCCNAGGGCGGTTTGCGCTCGACGATGACACGNCCNATCNGTACAAAAAGGGCGTGGACGGCCAACTCATCCAATATTTGCCGGTGCTNATCCTGNTGNGCGTGGCNNTNGCCTTTGCNNCNGGAAACCTCATNNTNTCCAAGCTNATNGGCAANCGCGCCCACACCGATGAGGTGAAGGATACGCCGTACGAATGCGGCATGCTNCCCGAGGGTGCCGGTTCCACGCGGATGTCNGTAAAATTTTACCTGATCGCGATGTTGTTCATCNTGTTCGACATCGANGTGGTGTTNCTCTANCCNTGGGCGGTGGTGTACAAGGAGATGCTCGCGGAAAGCGGCGGCCTGATNCTCGCCTGCATGTTGTCTTTCCTGGGCATCCTGCTGGTNGGCTATGTGTACGCCATCAAGAAAAAGGCCTTTGACTGGAANCGCTAGNNTCNNGNGNGCNCATGANTGANCTGCCGCCCATNCAGTTCGGCACCTCCGGNTGGCGCGGGTTGATCGCCAAGGATTTCACCTTTGANCGTGTNCGNNTNGCNGCTCAGGGAATTGCNGATTACCTNAAGGCNGANCGNCGCAAAAAAACTTCGCCGCTNGCNNCNCGNAAGCCNANCGTAATCCTNGGNCANGANGCCCGTTTCNTNGGNCGCGANTTTNCNCTCGCCGCCGCNGANGTNCTNGANGCCANNGNCTTCACNNCCCTNCTCTGCGANCGCGACNCCCCCACGCCCGTTATCAGCCACNCCATCCGCACCCGTAAAGCACTCGGCGGCATCAACCTCACCGCCAGTCATAACCCTTCCGAATGGCAGGGCCTGAAATTTTCACTACACAACGGTGCCCCAGCCACGCCCGAGGCCACCCAGAAAATCGAGGCCGCCATCGCCAAGCGGCAGGCCAAGAACTGGAAATTCAACGGGAGCGTGATTGGCACCTATACTTGTAAGGAGATCGATCCATTACCCGCATACTTTAAACGCATCCGACAGCTCGTTGATTTTAAGGCCATTAAAAAGGCCAAGATGAAAATTGCCGTAGAGCTGATGTACGGCGCCGGCCGTGGTTATCTTGATACATTGTTAGAAGAGGCCGGCGTAAGGGTTACCCGTTTCCATGATTTCTCAAACCCTCTCTTCGGCAACCAACCGCCCGAGCCCAATGCAGAAGGCATGACTGAAGCCGCCGCCTGTGTTGCCGCGGGCAAAGCCCAGATGGCCCTCGGGTTGGACGGTGATGCCGATCGGTTTGGCGTGGTGGACAAGGACGGCACCTGGCTGACGCCGAACCAAATCCTCGCGCTCTCCCTGTATCACCTCAAGAAAAACCGCCGCTGGACCGGTGCCGCCGTGCGCACAGTGCCCACCAGCCACATGATTGACGCAATCGCCGAATATCTTGGCGTAAAGCTCCACGAAACCCCGGTTGGTTTTAAGTACATCGGCGCGCTCATGGAAAGCGAACCGATCATTGTCGGCGGCGAGGAAAGCGGCGGCCTCAGCGTAAAGGGGCATGTACCAGAGAAGGACGGCATCCTCGCCTGCTTGTTGATGGCCGAGCTAGTGGCGACGGAAGGCAAACCTTTGGGCAAAATCCTTAAGCAACTCGAGAAACACATTGGCCCATTTTATACCGACCGAATTAATGTGCATATCAATCCTAAGCAAAAAGAAACTATTCTAAAGCGGCTTGCCAAAGGATTTGATAAAATCGGGACAACCAAAGTAGAAAAATTTATTACGATAGACGGCTACAAATTTCTCCTACCCCAAGGTGAATGGGTCGCCTTCCGCGCCAGCGGCACGGAGCCGGTAATCCGATGTTATCTGGAAACGAAAAGCGCAAGCCGTATGAAAACATTACAAAGTGTTTGCCGGAAAATTTTGAAGTGAAATACAGGCCATAACACCTCAAATATTTGATCTTAAAACAGAGAAGCTTCACATATGAGGTTCCGAATCATTGAGGGCGAAACCCGCCTAATAAATCTACGCACGCGTATGCCTTTCAAGTACGGCATCGCGACTATGACCGATGTACCTTAC
>PBFV01000034.1 GCA_002718935.1 Verrucomicrobiales bacterium | reverse complement strand
TTATTCCTCCACCCGAAGCGTTGATTCAGGCGGGCAGATTAATCTGGCTCAGCAACTTCCGGTGAGCAGCGGTCATGGGAATGGAATCAAGCTCACCGACCGCGTGCCATTGGCCGGGCGTTTTTTTTCGCGGCATCGCGTAAAGCCGCAACTTAATGCGATAACGCGTGATCGTATGGCGCGCAGTGGCCAGAGGCAGCGCATCCTCGGGCAATGACTGTGCCGGGCCGGTTTCGTCATTGGGCAATTCCCAAAAACTGGCATTGTGGAATCCTTCCGGGCGTTGCTGCAGCAGCATGCGGCCAGCGTGAGTGATCAGGTAGACATGGATGAGCCGCTGCACCGAGGCGGGGCGCGCCGGTTTGGCTGGCAACAAATGGATGATCCCTTTTCGCCGCGCCAAACAACTGCGCGCCACGGGACAGCGTTCGCAATCCGGCGCCCGCGGATGGCAAACCGTGGCGCCCAGCTCCATTAACGATTGATTGAGCGCGCCACAATCGTCGGCAGCTTTCACCAATCGATCCGCCAAAACCCAAAGAATCTCCTGCATGGGTTTGCTTTTCGGATCATCCTGAAGCCCGAAGAGGCGCGTGAGAATGCGGATCACATTGCCGTCCACAATTGGTTCCGCCTGCCCCAAGGCAATGCTGCTTATGGCTCCGGCGGTGTATCGGCCGATGCCCGGCAGGGCGCGAATGGATTTGGGATCGGTGGGGAAACGGCCGCCGTGTTCAGCCATGATCTGTTTGGCGGCAGCCTGTAAATTGCGTGCCCGTGAATAATAGCCGAGCCCTTCCCACAGCTTCAGTACCCGCTCAGGTTGGGCCCGCGCGAGATGGTGGAGGGACGGCAAGGCCCGCATCCAGCGCTGCCAAAAGGGAATCACGGTGGCCACCTGCGTTTGTTGCAGCATGATCTCCGAAACCCAAATGGCGTACGGGGCACGGGTCCGTCGCCAGGGCAAATCCCGCGCATGTCCGGCGAACCAAGCTTCAAGCCTTGGCGCCAGCCGGCGGGCTTTGCGGATGGCGGCATCGGAAGGCATGGCGGAGCGTCGGAAGGTGGCGGATGAATGTCAAAGCGATTAAATTCGCCATTTTGGAATATGCAGATTCAGCATTTAAAGCCGGCGTTCATGTGTAAATTATACGTTTAAATACAAATTGTGTAACAGCATGTTTTTTGCGTGTTCCAGCTCGGGGCGCTGGTATATACATGGGCATGCAAGCGATATTTCGGATGATCTTGGCCGTGGCAATGTTTGCCGGGCTGGAACTGCGAGCGGAAAAGTACCGGCCAATTTTCAACGGCAAAAATTTGGATGGGTGGACGGTGAAAATTAAGGGGCATCCGGCGGGGAAGAATTTCAAGGACACCTTTCGCGTGGAGGATGGCGTGATGAAGGTGGGCTATGCGGGCTATGGCAAGTTTGATGACCGGTTTGGGCATATTTTTTATAAAGAAAAATTTTCGCATTACCGCATCCGGCTCGAGTACCGCTTTGTGGGAGACCAGATCCAAGGTGGACCGGGGTGGGCTTTTCGCAATAGTGGCATCATGCTGCATTGTCAGGACCCCAAGACCATGAGGGTGGAACAGGATTTTCCGGTGTCCATTGAGGTGCAATTGCTCGGTGGGGGGGCAACGGGGCGGCGCACGACGGCCAACCTTTGCACGCCGGGCACCAACGTGGTAATGGATGGCAAGCTGCAGACGCGCCATTGTTTCAGCAGCAAATCCAAGACCTACCGCGGTGACCAATGGGTGAAGGTGGAGGTTGAGGTGCGCGGTGGGGAGGTGATTGAACATTTCGTGAATGGCGAATCCGTGATGCGCTATACCAAGGCGCAATACGACCCGCGCGATGCCGATGCCAAACAACTCATCAAAAAGGGCCAGTTGGAATTGACCGAAGGCTACATCTCGCTGCAATCGGAAAGCCACCCGGTGGAGTTTCGCAAGATTGAGGTTCAGCAGCTGGCAAAGTGATGGGTAGCTCCTCCCTTACTTCTTACACGTGCAAGCTCACCGAAGAACAGGCGGCGCAGCTGGAGGCGCATTTGCGGGCGGGGAGTTTTGAGATGCGGGAGATTCCGCACACGCGCTTTGCGGGGCATCGCGAAAAGTTGAATGTGAATTTTTATACGAGCGGCAAGCTGCTGGTGCAGGGGAAAGGCACGCGGGAGTTTGTGGAGTTTGTGCTGGAGCCGGAGATTTTGCAGGAGGCGCGGCTGGGGTATGAGGCGGAGATTGATCCGGACTTCGTGCGGCCACGGTTGGGGGTGGATGAATCGGGCAAGGGCGATTTTTTCGGCCCGCTGGTGATCGCCGGCGNTTACGTAAATGAAAGTGTGGNGCGGCATTGGCAGGAGCANGGGGTNAAGGATTCCAAACGGGTGACGAGTGATGCNCGCGTNGCAGCCTTGGCGAAGATCATCCGCGAAACGCCCGGCTGCATTTGGAGCGTGGTGCCAATNGGCCCGGAGACGTACAACCGCATGCACGGCAAAATGCGTACGGTGAACAAGATGCTCGCNTGGGGGCANGCGCGGGTGATTGAGAATCTGCTCGAGCGCCGGGCCGAGATGCAGCCGCCGCCGGANCGGGCGATCAGTGATCAATTTGCCCGCAGCAAGCNCACNGTGGCCGATGCNTTGATGGAATTGGGCCGCGAACTGGAGCTGGTACAGCGNCATAAGGCGGAGGAAGACTTGGCGGTGGCGGGTGCTTCTATACTTGCCCGGGACGTTTTTGTGCAAAAAATGGCTGAATTGAGCGAAAAAGTGGGTGGTTCTTTGCCAAAAGGTGGAGGCAAGCCGGTGGATGTGGCGGCCAAAAAGCTGGTGGAAACGCAGGGGGAAGTGGTTTTGGGGCAGGTGGCGAAGCTGCATTTTCGCAATGCGGCCCGTGCATTGGGCAAGCCGGAGCCGCCGNGGAACACATTTTTTGCTTAATAACAGAAAAAAATGTTGACGATGCGGCATTTACCGGTATTTTGCCGCACCCGTTTGAGCCACCGCGTGCGGTGCTTTGGCGGAAAATANGGTGTAACCCAGCCACTTTCACTCAAAAAAGGGCGAAAGTGGTGCTGGGGTTTTATCGTTTTTTGACTAGGCAAAGCAGGCAGGAATCGGTTGCCAAGCAGTCAACCGGCTGAACGCCCTTGTAGCTCAGTCGGTAGAGCGCGTCCTTGGTAAGGACGAGGTCACCGGTTCAAGTCCGGTCAAGGGCTCCAGCCCGCGGCGGGCCGAAGAGTTTTTTGTACATATAAATAGTAACAACAAAATAAACAGAAGGAACACCAAGCAGCATGGCTAAGGAACAATTCGAGCGGGGCAAACCGCACGTCAACATCGGCACCATCGGCCACGTGGATCACGGCAAGTCCACCCTCACCGCGGCGATCGTGGAAGTGCAGTCCAAGGANGGCATGGCNACTCCCATCTCCTACGCGGATATCACCAAGGGCGGTACGGTGCGTGACGATTCCAAGACGGTAACCATCGCTGTCTCCCACGTGGAGTACGAGAGCGANAAGCGCCACTACGCGCACGTGGATTGCCCGGGTCACGCGGATTATGTGAAGAACATGATTACGGGTGCCGCGCAGATGGACGGCGCGATTCTGGTGGTGGACGCCTCCAGTGGTCCGATGCCGCAAACCAATGAGCACGTGCTGTTGGCCCGTCAGGTGGGTGTGCCCTCCCTGGTGGTGTGCCTGAACAAGAGCGATTTGGTGGACGACGATGAGCTGCTGGACCTCGTGGAGATGGAGGTGCGTGAGCTGCTCAACAAGTACGAGTTCCCCGGCGACGACACCCCCGTGGTGCGTGCCAGCGCCACCGGTGCGATGAACGGCGAAGAGAAGTGGGTGGGTGCCATCAAGGAATTGCTGGTCGCCTGCGATGACTTCATCCCGGATCCGGAGCGGGCGGAGGACAAGGACTTCCTGATGTGCATTGAGGACACCTTCATCATTGAAGGCCGCGGTCTGGTGGCCACCGGCCGGGTGGAGCGTGGCGTTCTCAACAAGATGGACGAGGTGGAAATCGTCGGCCTGAAGGACACGGAAAAAACCGTGGCGACGGACATTGAGATGTTCCGTAAGCTGTTGGACGAGGCGCGTGCGGGCGAAAACGTCGGCGTGCTGTTGCGAGGTAAGAAAAAGGGCGAGGTGGAGCGTGGCCAGGTGCTCGCAAAGCCCGGCTCGATCAGCCCGCACACCAAATTCAAGGCGCAGATTTACGTGCTGAAGAAGGAGGAAGGCGGCCGCCACACACCGTTCTTCTCCAACTACCGGCCGCAGTTCTTCTTCCGCACCAGTGATATTACCGGCGGTGTGAACGGACTGCGTGACAGCGACGACAAGAATGACGTCGAGATGGCGATGCCCGGCGATAACGTGGTGATCGATGTGGAGCTCGGCCAACCCGTGGCGATGGAGGAAGGCCTGACCTTCGCCATCCGCGAGGGCGGCCGCACCATCGGTTCCGGCCGGGTGATTGAGATTGTCGGATAATTTGCGAAGCGCGAACCGGCGCGAGGTGAATGCCCCGCGCCGGCCCCGCCCGCGATGTTCTTGGACGGCGCTGGATTTGCTTTTGTACGGCGATAGCTCAATTGGCAGAGCAGCGGTCTCCAAAACCGCAGGTTGGGGGTTCGACTCCCTCTCGCCGTGCCAGTTTCACTGGAACGAAGGAGGGGTGGCAGAGTGGTCGAATGCGGCGGTCTTGAAAACCGTTATGGCGCAAGCCATCGGGGGTTCGAATCCCTCCCNCTCCGCCAAACTGGGATGAACACGGGCAACCGCACGAAGAGCTGAATGGCAGACAATAATACATCGGGAAANGGCAACGCCACCACGGCGCCTNNCNCCAAGGCGGATCCGGGCATGAACGCCGGGACGGGCAGNGGTGTGGATGCGCATTTGGCCAAGCCCTCGGCNGATGACAACGCCAGCGGTGGAACCGGTTCGAGCGNGGGAATGAACTGGGACATTTTTTGGGCCGTACTGGCCGTCGCNGTGTTCGCGATTCTCTGGCGCACCGGCAAGNTNCAGGCCATTCGCAAATACATTGCGGAGACGCGTGAGCAACTGGCCAAGTGCACGTGGCCGACCANGGNNGANTTGAANCAGCACATNGTGGTGGTGCTCCTNTCCTCCGTNTTGCTGGCNGCCTTTACCGTGGNGGCNGACTTTATTGTGCGCGAGCTGGTGTGGGGCCTGTTGCTGGACGGNGNCACGNTGCTGAATNNGCCCNCGGACAAATAACAATTTTTGAGAACATGGCCAACGAGTGGTACACCATNCAGACGCTCTCCGGGCAGGAGATGAAGGCGGAAAAAAGCCTTCGCAAACGCATCGTGGAGGAGGAAATGGGCGAGTACATCAATGAAGTNCTCCTGCCCATGGAAAAGGTGGTGGAAGTTCGCGNCGGNAAGAAATCCGANACCAANCGNAAGNTNTANCCNGGTTATCTTGTTCATTGAGATGAANCTCTACGATGAAGAGCANCGNATCNTGGGCAAGCCNTGGGATTTCATCCGNAANACTCAGGGNGTNATNGGNTTNCTNGGCGGCGANCGNCCGCAGAGNACNCCNACCACGGAGATTGANGCCATCAAGGCGCAGATNGCNGATGCNGAGGTGAGCGAGAANCCNAAGGTGGANTTTGANATNGNCGAGATNGTGAAGATTAACGANGGNCCNTTCCANAATTACAANGGNGCCGTGGAGGNAATCGANGCGGAAGCCGGCAAGCTNAAGGTGACCATNGACATCTTTGGNCGCAGCACNCCNGTNGAGCTGGAATACTGGCAGGTNGAGAAACAATAACGCGGACAACACGCGAGGATATTTAACATGGCGAAAAAAGTAGCAGGCGAAATCAAGTTGCAGATCCCCGGCGGCGATGCCAAGCCGGCTCCGCCGGTGGGCCCGGCCCTCGGCCAGTTGGGTGTGCCGATCGTGCCCTTCTGCAAGGAGTTCAACGCCAAGACTCAGGACATGGTGGGAACCATCGTGCCGGTGGTGATCACGGTGTATCAGGATAAGAGCTTCACCTTCATCCTCAAGTCGCCGCCGGCNGCNGAGCTGCTNAANAAGGCCGCGGGNATTGCCTCCGGTTCCGGCGAGCCGAACAAGGAAAAGGTGGGCCGCGTNACGCACGCGCAGCTNNTGGAGATNGCCGAGAAAAAGAAGGAAGANNTGAACGCCAACGACCCNGAGATGGCCGCGCGCATTATNGCNGGCACCGCCCGCAGCATGGGNATTGAGGTGGNGAANTAACTNANTTTTANTAAATGGAACNGCGGGAGGGCNTAGCNCGTCAGCACCGCAACCCCAGCCATGCCAAGCAAACGATACNANAAAGCACTGGAAGCCCGGAACGGGCAGGAAAGTCATGCGCTCCAGGAGGCGTTGAACATCCTGGCNGGTTTCCCNAAGGCGAAATTCGATGANTCCGTGGAGATCTCCTTCCGCCTCGGCGTGGANCCGAAGCACTCGGACCAAATGGTGCGGGGNACGGTGAGCCTGCCNCANGGCAGCGGNAAAAAGGTGGTGCTCGCNGCGTTTGTGGCNGATGGCCCGAAGGCCGAGGAAGNCCGTGAAGCTGGCGCCGATCATGTTGGCTTGGATGAACTGATCAAGAAAGTCGAAGGCGGCTGGACAGATTTCGACGTGGCGGTGGCCACTCCCGAGGCGATGAAATCCGGCGTGGCCAAACTCGGTCGCCAGCTGGGACCGCGCGGGTTAATGCCCACGCCCAAGGCCGGCACGGTCACGGATGATCTCGCCAAGGCGGTGCGCGAAGTGAAAGGCGGTCGCGTGGAATTCAAGGTGGACAAGACCTCCAACCTGCACGTGCTCGTCGGCAAGGCGAGCTTTAGCGCGGACAAACTTTTGGAAAACGCCAAAGCGGCCATCACCGCCGTGTTGAAGGCAAAGCCGGACTCGACCAAGGGCACCTACCTGTTGTCCGCCCACGTGTCCGCCACCATGAGCCCCAGCGTGGCGCTGGATCTGAAGGAACTGGCCAAGCTCGGATAGGAGGAATCATGCGCGCAGAAAAACAATTTTTAACGAACGAATACATCGAGCGGCTCAAGGCTTCGCCGTTCTTTATTGTCACCGAGTACACCGGCATCACCGTGGCGCAATTTGAGGAATTGCGCGGCAAACTGCGNGAGCAGGGCGCCAATGTTTTGGTGGTGAAAAACTCCGTGTTCCGCGTGGCCGCCCAGGAGGCGGGCGTGGCGGATCTGAACGGATTGCTGGACGGCCAGTTGGCCGTGGTGTTTGGCGAAGAGGATATCGCCTCAGCGGCCAAGGTGGTGAAAGACTTTGCCAAGGCCACCGACGACAAGCCCAAGATCAAGTTTGGCTACCTCGGCGAAGAACAACTGGAACAGTCGGCCGTGGAACGCCTNGCGGATCTGCCGTCGATGGACGTGCTGCGAGGGCAACTGCTCGGCACCATTCAGGCGCCCGCCACGCAACTGGCACGCGTGATCCAAACCCCCGCCGCCATGATGGCCCGCGTGCTGCAGGCCAAGGCGGACAAAGGCGAGTAATTAAAATGAATTTCGCCCCGGCCGGGTGGTTGGGGCGGGCAACGACAACAGTAAATCGTCGGGCCGCGGGCGGCGTCCTGAAATGCTCCACGCCAGGAGCGCGACGAGACGACAAACAAAGGAAAAGAAAATGGCAGACTTGGAAAAAATCGCAGAGGACCTGAGCGGCCTGACCGTTATCGAGGCAGCTGATCTGGTGAAACTTTTGGAAGAAAAATGGGACGTGAGCGCTGCGGCGCCCGCCGCGGCCGTGGCCGTGGCCGCTCCCGCCGGCGATGCCGGTGGCGCCGAAGAGAAGGATTCCTTCGACGTGATGCTCATTGGCGACGGTGGCAAAAAGATCGACTGCATCAAGGCGGTTCGCGCCATCAAGAGCGAGCTGGGCCTGAAGGAGGCCAAGGAACTCGTCGAAAGCGCGCCCAAGGCCCTGCTCGAGGGCGTGAGCAAGGACGAGGCCGAGGAAGCCAAGAAAAAGCTCGAGGAAGCAGGCGCAAAGGTCGAGCTGAAGTAACCGGGTTTACCGGGCGCCGGCGGCAGGGATTGCCGCCGGCCGCCCCGGTTCACCGGGGCAAACCACACGCGGCCCGTGCGGCCGTCTTGAACATAGGGCAAAACATCCGGGTTGGTGGCAACCCGGGACGGGGCAACCCAGCCGGCGTGGCCGGCAGTGACAACAGGCGATATGGCAGCGAACAAAACTGAGCGGATCAACTTCGGGAAGATTAAGGAAGTCATCGACTTCCCCAACCTGATCGAGATACAGAGCAAATCCTACGTCGAATTTCTCCAACAGGACACGGACACCAAAAAGCGCAAGGCCGACGGCCTGCAGGCCGTGTTCAAGGAGGTGTTCCCCATCGAGAGCTATGACGGGAGCATTGTGCTGGATTTTGCTAGTTACGAGATTCGTCCCCCCAAGCAGTCTTGGCTGGACGCCTTGGAGGACGGCGGCACCTACGGCGCGGCGTTGTATGTGACCTTCCAGCTGAAGGAAGGCAAGGGCGTGAAGGAGGAGGAGGTGTTCATGGGCGAAATGCCGCTGATGACGCCCTCCGGCAGCTTTGTAATCAATGGCGCTGAGCGCGTGATTGTCAGCCAGCTGCACCGGTCGCCGGGTCTAGCGTTTGAGGCCAGCCTGCATGCCAACGGCAAGACGTTGCACTCGTTTCGCATTATTCCGGATCGCGGCTCTTGGTTTGAGGCGCAGTTCGACACCAACGACCTGCTTTACGTTTACCTCGACCGCAAGAAGCGGCGTCGCAAGTTTCTCATCACCACGTTTTTCCGCGCGTTATGCTTCCTCAAGGACGACGGCGCGAAGGGCACGGATCAGGAAATCCTCGAGATGTTTTACGACATCGAGGAGCTCACGCTGGCTGCCTGTGAGAAGCGCGGCAACCTCGCCGACCTGGTGTTGGTGGAGGACGCCGTGGATGAGGAGAAAAACGTGATCGTGGCCCGTTCCTTCGAGCCGCTGTCCAAGGCGGTGCTGAAGCAGGTGGCGGCCGTGGGCATGAAGAAGGTGAAGGTGGTGGATATCTCGCGCGACGAGGGACTCATCATCAAGTGCATGAAGAAGGATCCGACTCACAATGAGGAGGAGGCCCTGAAGGAAATTTACAGCCGCCTGCGCCCCGGGGATCCGCCCACGGTGGCCAACAGCCGCGCGCTGCTCAAGCGCCTGTTTTTCGATCCCAAACGGTACGATCTCGGCCGTGTGGGTCGCTACAAGATCGGGCAAAAGCTTGGTTTCCAGGATGCCGATGACTCGCGCATTCTCACCAAGGACGATTTGCTCGAGGCTACGCGTTATTTGCTTAAGCTCAAGATGGGCGAGGGCGTGTTGGACGACATTGATCACCTCGGCAGCCGGCGTGTTCGCACAGTGGGCGAACTGGTGGCCAACCAATGCCGCGTGGGCCTCGCCCGTACGGAGCGTTTGGTGAAGGAGCGCATGACACTCTTTGATCAGGAGGCGGACACGATGACGCCCGCCAAGCTGGTCAATCCCAAGGCGCTCAGCGCGGTGATCCGCGATTTCTTTGGGCGCAGCCAGCTCAGCCAGTTCATGGATCAGATTAATCCGCTGGCGGAGACGACCCACAAGCGGCGCTTGTCCGCGCTGGGCCCGGGCGGTCTGTCGCGCGAGCGTGCGGGCTTTGAAGTGCGTGACGTGCACCCGAGCCATTACGGCCGCATTTGCCCGGTGGAAACGCCGGAAGGCCCGAACATCGGTCTGATCGCCAGTCTGGCGACCTTTGCGCGCGTGAATGAGTTTGGCTTTATCGAGACGCCTTACCGCAAGGTGGTGAAGGGCCGGGTGACGGAGAAGCTCGATTACCTGACGGCGGATGCNGAGGAAAATTATATCGTGGCTCAGGCNAANGCGCCGATCAACGATAAGGGCGTGTTCCAGACGGACACGGTGACCTGCCGCCGCAAGGGCGACTTTGTCGATGCGCTGCCCAAAGACGTGGATTACATGGACGTGAGNCCGAAACAGCTCGTTTCNGTGGCNGCNGCGATNATTCCNTTCNTNGANCANGATGACGCGAACCGCGCGCTCATGGGCTCGAACATGCAGCGGCAAGCCGTGCCGTTGCTGGAAACGGAAGCCCCACTGGTGTCCACCGGCATGGAGCGCCGTTTGGCGGAGGATTCCTGCGCGGTGGTGAAGAGCGAGGTGACCGGCAAGGTGGCCAGCGTCACCGGCGAACGCATCGTGATCACCAAGGACGGCCAAATGCCCGAGGGCAAGCGGAANTTTAAGCACGATCCCGAGGCGGGCATGTGGGTGTACGAGATGCGTAAATTCATGCGCTCCAATGCCTCCACCTGCATCAACCAAAAACCGCTCGTAACCAACGGCCAAAACATCAAGGCCGGCGAAGTGATTGCTGACGGTCCCAGCACCGAAAACGGTGAGCTGGCGCTCGGCAAAAACGTGCTCGTGGCGTTCATGCCGTGGAACGGTTACAACTTTGANGATGCGATCATGATCTCCGAGCGCATCGTGAAGGACGACGTGTTCACCTCGATTCACATTTCCGAATATGAGGTGATCGCGCGGGACACAAAGCTTGGCCCGGAAGAAATCACGCGGGACATCCCGAACGTCGGCGAGGAAGCGCTCGCGGACCTCGGTCCGGACGGCGTNATTCGTATGGGCGCAGAAGTGAAGCCCGGCGACATTCTAGTGGGTAAAATCACGCCCAAGAGCGAGACCGAGCTGGCGCCGGAAGAGCGCCTGCTNCGCGCCATCTTTGGTGAAAAGGCCGCGGACGTNAAGGACACCTCACTCAAGGTGCCTAGCGGAGTATACGGCATCGTGATGGACGTAAAGGTTTCGGCAAAGGAAGAGAAGGGCACCAAGACCGCCGGTAAAAAGGGCGAGAAACAGGTGGCCGATGAGTACAAGAAAAAGGTCAACGACCTGCAGGAACAACTGACCGAGGCGCTCTCGAACATTCTGCTCGGCGAAAAAATCCCGCTGGACGTGGTGAACAGCGAGAATGGTGAAATCATCATCCCGCAAAACCGCAAGATCACCAAAACGCTCCTGCGCAAGCTGGCCGGTGTATACGATCGCATNGAAATCGATCCCTCGCCGATCCGCAACAAGATCAACGAGATCCTCGACGCCTTCCGCAAGCGCTTTGACGATTTGCAAATGGCTCACGACGAGGAAGTGCAGCGNGTGGAAGCCGGCGACAGCGTGGAGCCGGGCGTNGTGAAGAATGTCAAAATCTACATCGCCTCCAAGCGCAAGCTGTCGGTGGGCGACAAGATGGCCGGTCGCCACGGCAACAAGGGTGTGGTCGCCCGAATCGTGCCGGAGGAGGACATGCCGTACCTCAAGGACGGTACCCCGGTGGACATCTGCCTGAACCCGCTGGGCGTGCCCAGCCGCATGAACGTCGGTCAGTTGCTCGAGACTCACCTGGGTTGGGCGGCCAAGATGCTTGGCATGCAATACGCCACGCCGGTGTTTGACGGCATCAGCGAGGAACAGATCTGTGATTACATGCAACAGGCGGTGGACAAAAACATGGCAGAGATCGGCGACCCCCTCGTGGGAGTCAACGGCAAGGCCCGCCTGTATGATGGCCACACCGGCGAACCCTTTGATCAGGAGATTGTCGTTGGTTACATTTACATGCTCAAGCTCGGCCACTTGGTGGCGGACAAGATTCACGCCCGCGCGGTGGGCCCCTACAGCCTCGTCACCCAGCAACCGCTCGGCGGCAAGGCCCAGTACGGTGGCCAGCGCTTCGGCGAAATGGAAGTGTGGGCCATGGAAGCCTATGGCGCCGCTTACACCCTGCAGGAATTGCTCACCGTGAAGAGCGATGACGTGCAGGGCCGTACCCGCATTTACGAGAGCATCGTGAAGGGCGACAACACGCTGGACGCCGGTATCCCCGAGTCATTCAACGTGCTCGTGAAAGAAATGGAATCCCTCGGCCTCGAGGTGAAGGTGGGCTACTCCAGCCCGTCCGAGGACCGCACCGAGGCGGACGACACCCTGGCGGCACTGGCCAGTTAACCAACTTTTGGAAATTATCTAAATGAGCAGCTCAAACAATTCAGCCCGCGAATTGCTCGGCTTGGACCGGGTGAACCTGGTGGATTACGTGCAGGTCTCCGTGGCCTCGCCGGAAACCATCCGCCGCTGGTCCAAGGGCGAGGTGAAAAACCCCGAGACCATCAACTACCGGACCTTCAAGCCCGAAAAGGGCGGCCTCTTTTGCGAACGCATCTTTGGCCCCGTAAAGGATTGGGAATGTTCCTGTGGTAAATATAAGCGCATTAAATACAAGGGCGTGGTTTGCGACCGTTGCGGTGTGGAGGTAACCCTCGCCCGCGTGCGCCGCGAGCGCATGGGCCACATTGAGCTGTCTGTGCCCGTCACGCACATTTGGTTCTTCAAATGCATGCCCTCGCGTCTGGGCCTGATGCTGGACATGACTGGCCGTCACTTAGAGCGCGTGATTTACTACGAGGATTACCTCGTGATCGATCCGGGCGACACGCCGCTGGAACGCAACCAGTTGCTGACCGAGGCGGAACTGCGCGAGGCCATTGAGACCCACGGCCCCAATGCTCCGCTCGACGAAGATGGTGCGTTTGTCGCCAAGATGGGTGCTCAGGCGGTTTACGATGCCCTCGAGCGCATCGACCTGGATCAAGGCATCGATGAGCTACACGTGGCGATGACCAAGACGCGCAGCAAGCAGATTCGCAAAAAACTCGCCAAACGCATCAAGCTCTTTAACGGCTTCAAGGAAAGCGAAGCGCGGCCGGAGTGGATGGTGCTCACGGTGCTGCCTGTGATTCCGCCGGATCTCCGCCCGCTGGTGCCGTTGGAAGGCGGCCGCTTTGCGACCTCGGATTTGAACGACCTGTATCGCCGGGCCATCAACCGCAACAACCGGTTGAAAAACCTAATGCAGCTCAAGACGCCGGAGGTGATTATCCGGAATGAAAAACGTATGCTGCAGGAGGCGGTGGATGCGCTCTTCGACAACGGCCGCCACGGCCGCGCCGTGACCGGCGCCGGCAATCGCGCGCTGAAGAGTCTGTCCGACATGCTCAAGGGCAAGGGCGGCCGTTTCCGCCAAAACCTGCTGGGCAAGCGCGTGGATTACTCGGGCCGTTCGGTGATCGTGATCGGCCCCGAGCTGAAGCTGAACCAGTGTGGTCTGCCCAAGAAGATGGCGCTGGTGTTGTTCGAGCCGTTTATCATCCGGCGCCTGAAGGAGCTGGGCTATGTGCACACGGTGCGTTCAGCGAAGAAACTCATCGAGCGTCAGACTCCCGAGGTGTGGGATGTGCTGGAAGAGGTGACCAAGGATCACCCCGTGTTGCTCAACCGCGCGCCCACGCTGCACCGTCTGTCCGTACAGGCTTTTGAACCTAAGCTTATTGAAGGTGAGGCCATCCGTGTACATCCGTTGGTGTGCACGGCGTACAATGCGGACTTTGACGGTGACCAGATGGCGGTGCACGTACCGCTGTCAGTTGAGGCGCAGATGGAGGCGCGCATGCTGATGATTGCTACTAACAACATTTTCAGCCCATCCAGCGGCAAGCCGATCATGACGCCCACGCAGGACATCACGCTGGGCTGTTATTATCTCACGGCTAACCCCCGCCAGGCGCCGGCGAAAAATGGCAAGGCCAAGGCTGAGCCGCGCAAGCCGATGTTTGCCAGCAAGGCCGAGGTGTTTTTTGCCTTGGATGAGGGTGATCTCCATCATCATACGCCGATTATTTTGGCGAACCCGGATCGCGGGCAGGAAACGGTGTTTGGTGACAGCGCAGCAGCTGTGATAGAGACCACCGCAGGTCGCGTAGTTTTTAGTGAAATTTGGCCGGCCGAATTGGGTTTTCCGAATTTTGCTGTGACAAAGGGCCAGCTGGGTGACTTGATCGATAAATCTTATAAGCATGCCGGTCACGAAAAGACCGTGGAGATGCTCGACAAGCTCAAGGAATTGGGCTTCAAGGAAGCCACCCAGGCCGGCGTGTCCATCGGCATTGATGACATGATCATCCCGGGCGAGAAGGACAAGGAAATCAAGGCCGCGCTCAAGGAGATCGACCACGTTGAAAAGCAGTACCAAAAGGGTGTGATCACCCCGGGCGAACGCTACAACAAGATCATCGATATATGGACGCACGCGACCGATCGTATTTCAAACGTGATGCTGCAAACGCTCACGCAAAACCAGGGCAAGGACGAATACAATCCGGTTGCCTTGATGGTGGACTCCGGTGCCCGGGGTAACCGCCAGCAGGTGCGCCAGCTCGCCGGTCTGCGCGGACTGATGGCCAAGCCGAGCGGTGACATTATTGAGAAACCGATTCTCTCAAACTTCCGTGAGGGACTGACAGTGCTCGAGTACTTTATCTCCACGCATGGCGCCCGCAAGGGCTTGGCCGACACGGCGTTGAAGACGGCGGACTCCGGTTACCTCACCCGCAAGCTGGTGGATGTTTCGCAGGACGTCGTTATCCGCGAAAACGATTGCGGCACATCCAACGGCATTTGGATCGAGCCAATCTTCGAAGGAGAAGAAGAGGTTGTGCATCTGGCCGACCGCCTCATTGGCCGGAATGCCTGTGAGGATATTTTGAACCCGATTGCGCCCGACGAGAAACTCGTGGAGGCCGGCGGCGAAATCAGCGAGGCCGCCGCGCGCGCCATTGAGGACGTGGGCTTGGACAAGGTGAAGGTGCGCTCCGTGCTCACCTGCGAAACTCGCCACGGCGTTTGCACTGGCTGCTACGGCCGCAACCTCGCGACCGGCCTGCCGGCGCGCCACGGTGAAGCCGTTGGCATTATCGCCGCGCAATCCATTGGTGAGCCCGGCACGCAGTTGACCATGCGGACCTTCCACATTGGTGGTACGGCATCCTCGGTCTTCAAACAACCGGAGATCAAGGCCAAGGAAGGTGGTGTGGTGAAGTACTCGGATAATCTGCGCATCGTGGATCTCGAGGACGGCAGCCACATTGTGCTCAACAAGAACGGGCAATTGACCGTGAACAACGCCAAGAGCGGCGATCAGCTTGAGGAATACGACATCCCGATTGGCGCGGTAATCACCGTAGCTGACGGCGGCAAGGTGAAGAAAGGCTCCACCTTCGTGCGCTGGGATCCATACAACGCGCCGATTCTCTCGGAAAAAGCCGGTAAAATCGTGTTCCACGACATTATCGAGGGCGTAACCATGGAGCAGGAAGTGGATCCGTCCACCGGTCAGGATTCCATGGTGATCATTGAGCACAAGGAAGACCTGCACCCGCAGATCATCGTTGAGGACAAGAGCGGCACAGTGGTGGCAAACTATCCCATCCCCGCCGGCGCGCACGTGCAGGTGGATGAGAACGACACCATCGCTCCCGGCGCCCTGCTGGCTAAGACGCCGCGGAAAACGTCCAAGACCAAGGACATCACCGGCGGTCTGCCGCGCGTGTCAGAGCTGTTCGAGGCACGTCAGCCCAAGGATGCTGCGGAGATTGCTAAGATCGATGGCGAATTGGACTTTGGCCCCGTGGTCCGCGGCAAACGCACCGTGATCATCGCCAACGAGGAAACCGGCGAGGAAGAAGAGCACATGGTGCCGATCGGCAAACACTGCATCGTCTTCAAGGGCGACAAGGTAAAGAAGGGCCAGCAGCTTACTGAAGGCCCCATCCTGCCGCACGATATTCTTGAGATTCTAGGCGTGCAGGAGCTACAGGCCTTCCTCGTGAACGAAGTGCAGGAAGTTTATCGACTGCAGGGTGTGACCATTAACGACAAGCACATCGAGCTGATTGTGCGCCAAATGCTACGCAAGGTGCGCATCACTGAGGCGGGTGACACCACGTTCCTGTGGGGTGAGCAAGTCGACAAGGTGACCTTTGAGGAAGAGAACGAGCGCATCGAGGAGATGGGCGGCCAACCGGCCGAAGCCAGCCCGGTGCTGCTGGGCATCACCAAGGCCTCCATCGAGACCGAGAGCTTCCTCTCGGCGGCGTCCTTCCAGGACACCACGCGCGTGCTGACCGAGGCGGCCACGCTGGGCAAGCGCGACACCCTGCGCGGCTTCAAGGAGAACGTGATCATGGGGCACATCATCCCCGCGGGCACGGGCTTTGACGGACACCGCAAGCTGCAGCTCAACCCGCTGGCCGAGCCGGTGGACCTGCCGGAACCGGAAAATATTCTGCTGGAAGAATCCAGTCCGATGGCCGGCTAAACANGGCTGTCAAAAACCTTGCCCGCCCCGTGCCATAGGCCGGGGCGGGCCTATTATATATAGGCGACATTTCCCCANGGGCNTTTTTAACGAAAAACACGTGGAAAACAGNATTTTCCCNTAATGAATTTTTTTTGCGAAAAACCAACAAAACTTATTGCACTGCGGAAAACCTTTGGTATNATCCCGCCCCCGTTTGCCNAAAAAGCGACGTGGAATATATGTTTTGCAAGGTATTTAGAACGAAATGCCAACCATTAACCAGTTGATCCGCAAAGGGCGGAAAAAGATTAAAGGGAAGTCAACGTCCCCGGCGTTGCAGAACTGTCCCTTNCGCCAGGGAGTGTGCCTGCAGGTTTACACCCGCACACCCAAGAAGCCGAACTCCGCCATGCGGAAGGTCGCCAAGGTNCGCCTGACCAACGGGCACGAGGTGATNGCCTANATCCCNGACGANGGCCANAGCCTGCAGGAGCACAGNATCGTGCTTATNCGCGGNGGCCGCGTGAAGGATTTGCCCGGNGTGCGTTACCANATTGTNCGTGGCCANCGCGANGCNGTGGGNGTGGANAANCGGCGCGTGAGCCGNTCNAAGTACGGNGTGAAGCGCCCGAAGAAATAATACGAAATTTATATTATGTCACGACGACGCAGAGCTGTAACCCGCGCGATTGCTCCGGATGCCCGTTTTGGCAGCCGGCTGGTGGGTCGACTGATGAACATTGTGATGACGCAGGGCAAGCGTACGGTGGCCCAGCGTATCGTGTATGATGCCTTTGAGCAGATGGAAGAGAAGCAGCCCGGAAGCACGGCCGTGGAGATGCTTGAGCGCGCAATCGAGAACGCCAAGCCGCGCTTGGAAGTGAAAAGCCGCCGCGTGGGTGGCGCCACCTATCAGGTGCCGATGGAGGTGACCTCCGATCGCAGCGAGGCGCTTGCCCTGCGCTGGCTGGTCGGTTTTGCCAAGGCCAAGAAGGGCACGCCCATGAAGCGGGCCTTGGCCACTGAGATTTTGGAAGCGTATGAAGGAGAAGGCAATTGCATCCGCCGGCGTGATGAAGTGCACCGGATGGCCCAAGCAAATAAGGCCTTTGCGCATTTCCGCTGGTAAGACAGAGGACAGGCGAATTCGCCCCGGACGAACGATGGCCGGGGCGTTTTTTAGTCGGTAACAATTGAAATGGAAACGACAGCGAACATGGACACAACCGCGTTGAACTCGCCGGACCGCGAGTACACGTTGGAGTGCACGCGCAACATTGGCATCGCCGCGCATATTGATGCGGGCAAAACGACGACGACGGAGCGGATTCTTTTTTACACGGGCCTTTGCCACAAGATCGGCGAAGTGCACGACGGTAACACCGTGACCGACTGGATGGAGCAGGAGCGCGAGCGGGGCATCACCATTACCTCTGCCGCCACCACTTGTTTCTGGAAGCAGGAGGATGACGGCGGCGTGAAGCTCTGGCCAAACATTGAGCACCGGGTAAACATCATCGACACCCCGGGGCACGTGGATTTCACCGCTGAGGTGGAGCGTTCCATGCGCGTACTGGACGGCGCAGTAGCCGTGTTCTGTGGCGTGGCCGGCGTGCAGCCCCAGTCCGAGACCGTTTGGCGGCAGGCCACCAAGTACGGTGTGCCGCGCGTGGCGTTCGTGAACAAGATGGACCGCACCGGTGCGGATTTCGCCAATGTGGTGCGTGAAATGCGCGAGAAACTCAGTGCACCGGCCTTCCCAGTCGGCATTCCGATTGGCTCGGAAGACCAACTGCAGGGCATGATCGACGTGGTCAGCCAACGCGCAATTATCCATGATCCGTCGGATGAATTTGGCTCCAAGCTGCAAATCGGCGACGTGCCTGAGGATCTGAAGGCCGAGGCCGAGCTGGCCTTGGAGGAACTCATCGAGGCGGTTGCCGAACGCGATGAGGAAGTGATGATGATGTGGACGGAGGGAGAGTCCATCGACTCGGTGACCCTTAAGCAGGCCATTCGCCGCCTCACCATCGCCAACGAACTGGTGCCCGTGCTGGGCGGTTCGGCGTTTAAAAACAAGGGCGTGCAGCCGCTGCTCGATGCAGTGGTGGATTACCTGCCCTCGCCGCTGGACGTGGAGCCTGCCTCCGGCGAAAGCCCCGATGATCCGGAGGCGATCACCGAGCTGCCGGCCAATGACAACGGCCCGTTCTGTTCGCTGGCCTTCAAGCTGTGGACCGATCCGCATGCCGGCAAACTGGTTTTCTTCCGCGTGTATAGCGGCCAAATCAGCAAGGGCGATGTGATTTACAACCCGCGCACCCGTCGCAAGGAGCGCGTGAACCGCATCATGATGATGCAGGCGGATGAGCCGAAGAACGTTACTACCGTTTACGCTGGTGATATCGCCGCGCTTGTAGGTATTCGTAACATCACCACAGGCGACACGCTCTGCGATAAGGATCTTGATGTGTGTCTGGAGCCGCCAACCTTTCCGGAGCCGGTCATCTCCATGGCCATCGAGCCGAACACCAAGGCCGATCAGGAAAAGATGAGTCTCGGACTGCAGGCCTTGTCCGAGGAGGATCCGACCTTCCGAGTTTACACCGACGAGGAGACCGGTCAAATGCTGATCGCCGGCATGGGCGAGCTGCATCTGGAAATTATCCGGGACCGCTTGTTCCGCGAGTTCAAGGTGGAGGCCGCTTCCGGTGCACCGCAGATTGCTTATCGCGAAACCATCACCAAGGCCGCCGAGTCCCGCGGGCTGTTCAAGAAACAATCCGGCGGCCGCGGCCAGTACGGTGAAGCAATCATCACTCTGGAACCCAACGAAAAGGGTGCTGGTGTGGAGATCGAGAACAAGATTGTGGGCGGCGTGATTCCGAAGGAATACATCCCCGCCGTGCAAGCCGGTATCGAGGAAACAATCCGCAGCGGAGTGCTGGCCGGGTACGAGTTGATCGACCTCAAGGTGGCCATCGTGGACGGTTCCTATCACGAGGTGGACTCCAGCGAGCTGGCCTTCAAGATGGCCGGCATCCTCGCCATGAAAGAGGCTGTGCAAAAGGCCAAGCCCATTCTCATGGAGCCGATGATGAGCGTGGAAGTCACCACTCCCGAGGAATATCAGGGCGACCTGATTGGCGACATCAGCCGCCGTCGGGGCGATATCAAGGCGCTGGATTGCAAATCCACCGGCACCGTGATCAGCGCGAAAATTCCGTTGGCCAACATGTTTGGCTATGCCACGGACGTGCGCTCGCTCTCCAGTGGGCGTGCCGATTACTCGATGGAGCCGGACACCTTTGAGGCCGTGCCGCAGGGCCTCGTGGACGAACTGCTGGACAACAATAAGCGCGGAGCAAAATAACATGGCTGCAGGAAACCAAATACGCATTCGACTCAAGGGCTACGACCACCGTGTGCTTGACCATTCCTCCTTGGAGATCGTGGAGACCGTCAAGCGCACCGGCAGCCGCGTGGCCGGACCCATCCCGCTGCCCACCCGTCGCGAGCGTTTCACCATGACCCGCTCGCCGCACGTGGACAAGAAGAGCCAGGAGACCTTCGAGCAACGCACCCACAAACGCCTCATCGACATTCTCCAACCCACCCCCGCCACCGTCGATGAG
>PBFV01000033.1 GCA_002718935.1 Verrucomicrobiales bacterium | reverse complement strand
CATCGGCGGCGAGCGTCTTGGCATCCGCATCGGCGGTGGTGGTGCGCAGTTGATAGGCGCGAGAAGTGACGATGAGGCGATGCAGCCGACGAAAGCTCCAGTCGTTGGCCATAAAATCCGCCGCGAGGTGGTCCAGCAAAAACTGCTGCACCGGCGGCTTGGCGCGCAGGCCGAAGTCGTCGACTGTCTCCACCAGCGGCTCACCGAAATGCCGCAGCCACACGTGGTTCACCGCCACGCGAGCCGTGAGCGGATTCTTCGATGACGTAATCCACTGCGCCAACGCCGTACGCCGACCGGTGCTGGTGGCGGGGTACACGGTGGGATACTGGCTCTCCTTGTGCGCGGGCGTTTCCAGCGCCTTCTTGGCCGCGCGCAACGCCGTGAAGCTGCCCTTGCCCTGCTCCACCGCCGCAAGTTTCTTGGCGCCGTTGGCAATCTTCGCGCGCGCGGCTTTCACCTTTTTGCCATCCTTGGCAAACGCCTTCAACTCGTACTCGCCTTCCGCTTTCAGGGAAACCGCCTCAGCCCGCGCAGCCCGTTGCTCGGCAGCCTTGAACGCGACGTCATTACCCCGCGCTTGTTCGGCGGCAAACATGGTTTCCAACGCCGCCAGCTTGGCCTCCGCAGCGGCGAGCTTGGCTTCGCTGATCTCCACAGAACTGGCAGGCTTTACTTCCGGCGTGGCGTTTTTGGATTCAGTAAGCTTTAGGTCAGCTGGCAGTGATTTGATTTGGAGATCCTCAAAGGCGACCGTCGCGTCGAATCCGGACAACTCAAGCCGCCCGTCGGGTTTGCGGTCGGGCAACGTGTATGCGATTTGAAATTTGTCATTGAGCCACACATTGACCAGCCGGTCGCGCACAGCGAGGCGCAGCGTGTACGGCTTGCCGATCACGATGGGCTGCGCCACGAGGCCGTCGGGCGGATACGTGCTCGCACCGCCACGCGTGTAGGCCACGTGCAGCTTCGGGCCGGGCGCGTGGGCGCTGGTGTACACGTAGTTCGCATACTTGCGGTCAGCGGAGACATCGAAGCGGAAGGTCACCGACCGATAGAGGCTGCCGCCAGTGTGCGTGTAGCGGCAGGTCAGCTCGAAATCGCGTGGCAATTTTTGACGCAGCGCCAGCCGCTCAGTCTCGCGCGTGGCCGTCGTCTGCAGCGCCGCGCCCTTTTCGAATTTCCATCCGTTGCCGACCACTTCCCAAAGCTTATCATTGCGATTGCTGAAATCATCGTGCACGGAAAATTTGGGCGTGGGTGCTGGCGGCTTTGGTTTCGGCTTGGGCTTTTCCGGGGGGGCATTGACAGCAAGCTGCTTCGCCTTGGTCAACTCCTGTTTCGCCGTTACCACCGCGTCCTTTGCGTTCGCGAGGCGGTCGCGCTGCACGTATTCGCGGGCTGCCGGGGCAAAGGCATACGCGGGCAATTTCACGGACTGGATCTCCGGCGCAAATTCAGATAGCACGGCCGGCACGCCGGCGCGCATCACGCGGTTGGTGTCAGGGGTTTTCGGATCGCCACGCAGGTGAAGTCTTGTGGTGATGTCGAGATGATTGTCGAACACGCGCGGCAGGCCGCCCTTTTCGAAATCGGTCAGGCCCGGCAGTGGATCCAGTCGGACCTGATGCGGCTCGAAGATGGCGCGGAAGCGATAGTAATCCTCGTGGGTGATGGGATCGTATTTGTGATCGTGACACTTGGCGCAGTTGAGCGTGAGGCCGACGAACGCTTTGCCGGTGTGCTCAATGGTGGCATCGAGCCAGGTGGTACGGTTGAAGAGATAATAATTGCGCGCGAGAAAACCGGTGGCTCGCAGCGCCTTGAGGTCGGTGGGCGCCAGCTCGTCGGCGGCGAGCATTTCGTGGATCATGCGATCGTAGCCCTTGTCGGCGTTAAGCGACTCGACGATCCAATCGCGCCAATGCCAAATGTGTTTCTGACTATTGCGCAGTTGCGCGCCGAGCCCGTACCAGTCGGTGTAGCGCCAGATATCCATCCAGTGCCGCGCCCAACGCTCGCCGTGGTGCGGGCTCTTGAGGAGTTCATCGACAATCACCTCCCACGGGCGAGTGTCGGTCAACTGCGTGCGCGTGGGCGGCAGGCCGATGAGGTCGAGATACAGGCGGCGCAAGCGAATGGTGCGTTCGGCAATCGGCTGCGCTTTCAGCCCACGTGCCGCACGTTGTTGCTCTAGAAGCACGTCGACCGGATTACCCGCATTGCCCGGCAGCTTGACGAGTTGCGGCACTTGAAAGGCCCAATGCTCTCGCGGATCCGCCTCGGCGGATTCATTCGCCGGCAGCGGCGCACCCGCGGCAATCCATTCGCGAATGGCCGCAATCTCTGCCGGCTTCAGCGGAGCCCCCTCCGGCGGCATGCGTTCGTCGGCATCCGCCGCAGTCAATCGCGCCAGCAATTCGCTCCCGCCCGGTTTGCCAATCGACAACACATCCTCACCCTTCGCTCCCTTACGAATGTTCGCCGCCGAATCCACCCGCAACCCCGCCTTCTGCTTCAACGTCCCGTGGCACGCATAACACCGCGCCTTGAGCACGGGCTTGATGTCGCGCAGATAGTCTGCCGCCTGGATAGGCAGTGCAGCGGCCAAGATGATGAACAGGAATTTGTTCACACCGCGATTGTCGCTGATTTAGGACTACGGACAAGCCGCAATTCACCGCTTGCGTCGCTGCAAATCGTTATCGCGAATCGCCGCGAGCTTAGCCGCCATTTGCTTGCGGAAACGCGCGACGGTCTTGGCGTGGGCAGGATTGGTGGCGAGGTTGGTGTATTGGCCGGGATCGGTTTTGATGTGGTAGAGCTCGGTGCCGTTCTGACCCTGCTCGCCGTATTGGATGAAGGCCCAGTCGTCCTCGCGTAGGAGAAAGCCCTTGCGCATGGGGGCCACGGAAAAAGCGGCGGAGCGCACGGTGTGGGTGGGATCCTGCAGCATCGGCGAGATGTCTTTGCCCTGCAGACGCGCTTGGGCGGGCAGTCCGCACATCGCGGCGAGCGATGGATACAGGTCGAGCAACTCGACGAACGAATGACACACGGCGGGTTTTTGGTCTGGCACACTGATGATCAGCGGCACCTGCGAGGATTCATCGAGCAAACTCACCTTTGCCCAAAAATCGTGTTCGCCGAGATGAAAGCCGTGATCGCTGGTGAAGATGACAATCGTGTTGTCCGCCTGACCGGATTGCTTCAAAGCCGCCATCACCTTGCCCACCTGCGCATCGAGAAACGCGACCGAAGCGTAATAGCCGCCGACCGCTTTCTTTTGTTTCCGAATGTCCATCTGCATGTTCACGCTGGTGCAGTAATTGATGCCCGGCTTGGGGATGTCATCCCAGTCGCCCTCGATCTTGGGCGGCAGTTTCATTTTCGAATAGGGCAGAAATGGCTCATAATATTTTTTGGGTGCCACAAACGGCACGTGCGGCCGCACGAAACCGACTCCGAGAAAAAACGGTTTGTTCTGCTTTGCAAACTTGCCGATCAATTCCGCCGCCTTCACCGCCGTCTTGCCATCCGAATGCACGAGGTCATCTCCGTCCGCCTCCACCACCACAAACGTGTTGCCGCCCACCACCGGCCGTTTGCCGTTGGCATTGCGCTGCAGCGTTTCACCCTTGCCCGGCGCGCGCCATTCTGGGCCTTTGCTGTTGTAGCGCTCGTGCCATGAGGCGGCGTCATCCGCGCCATGCACGCCCTGCTCGATGCCACCGGGCACGCCCATGTGGTAAATCTTGCTCACGCGCGCGGCGTGATAGCCGTGGTTCATGAAATGCTGGCTCCACGTGGCGCGATCGCCGATCTGCGGCCGCGGGCTCCGGTAACCCAGCACGCCGGTCGCATGCGGATAATACCCGCTCATGAACGACGCCCGGGAAGGTCCGCAGTAGGTGCCCTGACAGTACGCCCGCGTAAAGCGCGTGCCCACCGCGGCGATGGCGTCGATGTTCGGCGTCTTACAAACCGTGTTGCCGTAGCACGACAACGCCGTGGATGTGAGGTCATCGGAAATGATGAACAGCACGTTGTACTTTTTCGCCGCCCAAAGGGGTTGAGCCAACAAACCCAGAAAAACGAATGCCAAGAGTGCGCGCATGCCTCCAAACTAAAAACGGCACGGGTCAAGGTCAAGTCACCGCCAGCGGTTATTCCTCACCCTCAAAGTAATCCTTGGATTCCGAACCAATGAGCCGCTTGTCCGGGAGAGCAACGAGCCATTTGTTGCTGTCAGGATAATGGCAGTGCTCCCCGATGGGGTTTTCAGCAACGATGTAAAAGACGAGATCCCCGTCACTGTGATTGATAATCTGGTGCGCCTCGCCGGGTTTGAAAATGAACGCGTCGCCTTCTTTCACCGGCGTATTGCCAGCCTCATCGCGCACCGTGCCGCTACCGCGGATCAAGTGGTAAAACTCCCACTGCGCACTGTCGAATGGTACGGGCACATCTTTTTGCCGGTGGGAATGGTGTAGATCTCCACGTCAAAAGGATGCCGCTTTTCGAGATCGGTGGAATCCCCCTCGCGCCCGAGCGCGTGCGAGAGGTTAATGTCCCGCATCGCATATACGCCCTCGGGCGATTCGAATTGGGTCTGCTCCACTTCGCTGATGTTGACCTTCTTCATTTGACCGGCCCGATCAGTTCCACAAAGTTGCCGTCCGGATCATGAAACACGGTGATGCGCAGTTGGCCACCGAGTGAGGCGGGCGTTTGGCCAAGCAGTTTTACCTTGGCCTTTTTCAACCGCCCCACCGCCGCGTCCATGTCTGCCACGCGCAGGGTAAGATAGCTCAGGCCGAGCGTGGAGTGGATGTATTTTTGGTCCGGTGCCAACCCAGGCCGCTGGGGAAACGACATGATCTTCAACCGCGTGGAATTCGGCGCATCGCCCAGCACGAACACCCGCACCTTGGCCGGTTGACTGAGGCCCAACAGACTGAGCAGGTACTGGCCGGCGAATAAAAAGCCAAACAAAATGCCCAGCGCTATGAGCAGTTCACGCAAAATGATCGCCCGCCGCCGTTCTTCCGGCACGGGATTCAAAATGGAGTGAAACGTGGGAATGTTTCCCAACGGATCCATAATTGATGAGCAGCATCAAGGTGGCCGACCAAATATCCATCCGGCAATCTGGCACGGAACCGCAACAAGACAAGCGTTGGCGACGGTCGAATGAAGTCATACGCTCCGCGCATGGAACATCGAGAGCTGAACCACGTGGCGTTGCATGTGGAGGATGTGGCCAAGAGCTGCGATTTTTATGAACGCGTGCTGGAACTAAAGCCCATTCCACGGCCGGCTTTTAACTTTCCCGGCGCGTGGTTTCAGCTCGGCACGGCACAGGAGCTGCACCTCATTGGCGAACGGGATACTCCGGTGCATTCCAATCCGCGGGGCAATCATTTTGCGTTGCTGATCAACGATATGGACGCGTGGGAAGCCCACCTACAGGCGATCGGCGAGGATTATTACGAACGCCGCACGCGCCCGGATGGCGCATTTCAGATATACGTCACGGATCCAGACGGTCACAGCATTGAGCTATGCACCGCGCCGCCGGCCGCTTAACGCCCCCANCGCTTCCANGCNGCNCCGGGNGTTTCCACNCGGAANTTCACCAGCCGCCGGTGGACCACCTCGGTGACGTACACCGTGCGGCCGTCCGGCCCGCCAAAACACAGGTTGCTCGGGCGCGCCCCCAGCACATCAATCTCGCGTAGAATTTCACCGGCCGGCGACAGCACCACCACGGTGCCCTTGCCGTAGCGCGTGATGTACAGATTGCCATCAGCGTCACAACGCATGCCGTCAAAGCCATGATCCGGAAACTTCTTGAGCAACCGCTTGTTGGCGATGCCGCCATCGGGCTGGATGTCGAACACCCATACATTGCGCTGCACACTTTCGTTCACATACAACCGTTTGCCGTCGGGACTGACCTCCACACCATTGGTGGTACCCATGCCCTCGGCCAGCCGCGTGGTTTTACCGTCCGGATCGATCCGCCACAACTGNCCGGTCTTGGCACCCCAATTNGGNTCACTGGCGTACAANGTGCCGTTGGGCGCGATNGCGAGATCGTTGGGCTGATTCATCAGCGGCTCATGCNCCAGCACTTCAATGGCCCGCGTGGCCGGGTTAATGCGCAGCACATTGTGCCCCACGTAATCAGCCACGTACATGCGCCCGGCGCGATCAAACCGAATGCCATTCCCCACGCTGTCCTTGGGCAGGGTGACAAATACTTCCGTCTCACCGGCCGGCGTCGTGCGGCCAATGGTCTGTTGCTTGGCAAAATTGACCGCGTAAATGTTNCCNGCCCGGTCACAAGCCGGNCCCTCAATGCCGGCGGTNAAGGCATTGGTCGCCGTCAATGGCGTGGCGACANAGAGCGTCTCCGNCGGGCANATNGATTGGCANCCGCTCCCCANNNNTNCGGCCANAGCCGCGCANANNGTAANATANAATTTCATAATTNCTCCTTNGGTAATTCCGCCGCCAACCAGCGCACNGCATTTTCGATGACCAACAACGGAAACTTTTCCTTAAAGACCGGATACGTCTCGTGACCCGGCCGGAAGTAAAACACCTTTCCCTTGCCGAGATTCCACACGCTGCCGCTGCGGAACCACTCGCCACCGGCAAAAGTTTCCTTGAACACCACCTGATCCGGCTTGGGCACGTGGAACGGCTCGTCGTACATCTCCGTCTTGGCGATGGCCCACTGCTTCGGCAGTCCCTTGGCAATCGGGTGCTCCGGCAGCAGCGTATGCATGGTGCTTGGTTTGCCATCACCGCGATAGGCCGGGAAACAGCAGTTGGGCAAATCTACCCGCACNGTGGTCACCACCCCGCGCCGTTGCAGCGCAAGATAAGCCGGCGTCACCAGACTATTCCGCGCCGGCGGAATGCGGCCGNCCGGGGCGATGTAATCGAACTGCACCCGCGGCGAATTTTTGCCGCGCGGAAAAAGCTTGGCCNCATCTGCCTTGGTACGTTCGTTCATCGCCTCAATGAACGGCGTCGCCCAATGGGCGGAGTGCAGCGGNAGGAACGCCAGCTTGCCGGCCTTGATGCGGTCGATGATCGGCTTGCAATCGGCGGGCGTAATTTGCCCCTGCCGAACGTGCCCCCACCAGATGAGCACGTCGCAATGATCCAGGACGTCGGCGCCAATGCCCTTGTTGGGATCATCCTGCCGCACCGAGCGCACTTTCAGGCCCGGTTTGGTCTTCAGGTGATCGGCAATCGCGTTGCCGAGAAAATTCTTGTACGCCGCCTTTTGCCGCGGCTGTTGCTCATCCCACACCACCACGCGAATGTCCGCAGCCACCACCGCAATGGCGCTCAGGAGAAAAAAGAAAACGGATTTCATGCGCGCCCAGTGTCGCGGTCGCGTGGAAATTGGCAACGCAAATCACCCGTTGGCAATTAGCAACGGCTTGTTGGCGCGTCCGATGAAATCCTTGCACAGACTGCCGGTAAAAAATTCGACCACACCGTTCTTGCCGTGAGCCCCGAGCACCACGAGGTCAAACGGCTCGCAATAGGCATCATCCAGCACCTGACGCACATCGCCACATTCCGTGCGGGCCTCGACATTGTCAAAACCGTGCGCACGTAGGAACGCCTGTGATTTGGTCAGCAGTTCCATGTGGTTTTCACCGCCGTTGGAGCAATGCATAAGAGTCACGTTCACTTTGCTGCCACTGTACAACCGCGCGAACTGCCGCAGGGCGCGCATCGAGTGATCGCTGCGGTTGAGGGCGATGAGCGCATCGAGTTCGTCATCCGGTTGCCAGCCCAGCGGCACGGCAAACACCGGCGCCAGCGACTGGTCCATGATCTCCTCCAGTGAGTCGCCTGGTATATCATCAGCAGTGCCATATTCCTCATCATCCCCCGCGCCCGTGCCGTGGGTAAAAAAAGTGCGCATACCGATCACCACGCAGTCAAAAAAATTGGACTCCTTCAGGATCTCATCGGCCGGCGCGCCCTGCATTTCAAACTCCGTGTGCTCCACACCGGCCTTTTCGCAGCGCGCCGAAAAGGTCTTGAGCAAATCCTCCATCATGGCGTGCGCCTTTTCCTCCTTGGCCGCGATACTGGTTTTGGCAAAACGCATCGCTCCCAATGGCACCGCGCCGACCGACCGCTCGATGCCCTCGGAATCCAGCACCACCAATCCCTCCAGCATGGCGTTGTGATGCTTGGCCAGCCAGCAGGCGTAATCCGTGGTAGAGTCCGTGTAGGTGGACTTGTCGAGGCAAACGAGAATCCGATTGATCATGACAAACTGGGCCGCGCCCGATTGCGCTATAAAAAGCACAAAATTCGTCCAAATACAATCCTTTACTTGGCGAACACCCTGTCGCCCACGTCATGAAACCAGCGTGCCATCACCTGCCGCATCCGTTTCATGCGCGGCATCTGGCTTGCTGCTTCAGCCAAGTTGTTCAATTCATTCGGATCATTTACCAGGTCGAACAACTGATATTTATTCAGTTTGGGATAAAAAATCAGCTTCCAGTTTTCATCGCGCACCATCCGTTGCGCATCACGAAAATAGCCGTAGCCCAACCGGTGCACTGTCTTTTGTTTACCAAGCAAAACTGGCGCAAGGCTGCGGGATTGCACCGTTTTCGGAATGGCAATCCCCGCCAGTTCGCAGGTTGTGGGAAACATATCGCGCAAATAACCAAACGCTCCCGTCCGCACCCCGCGCGCTATCCCCGGGCCGGCGATGATGAAGGGAACCTTAATGGAGTGGTCGTACATGTTCTGCTTGCCCATCAAACCATGGCTGCCGAGGGCAAGCCCGTGGTCGCTGGTGAAAATCACAAACGTGTTGTCCAGCCGCCCATCTCTTCGCAACTGCCCCAGCAGCCGGCCGACTTGGTGGTCGATGTGATCCAGCACCGCGTAATACACCGCCAGCTCATCTTTCACGTCAGCCGCGGTGCGCGGCCAGGGCAGCAGTCGCTCATCGCGTCCGTCGAAATTGCCGTGATCAAAAGGATGTCGCGGCTTGAAATTCGCCGGCAGCTTCATTTTCGCGCCGGCATATTTTTTTTCGTATCCAGGCGGGTAAATCAGCGGGTCATGCGGGCCGGTGAAATTGACATGTAGAAAAAAAGGCTGCTTCGTTTCACGCTGCAAAAACTCCAGTGCGCCATCGGCGATGTGCCGGTCAGTCAACGGAGTCAGCCCGATGCCCTTGGTGAGGTCCGGCTTGCCCTTCGCATCCTTGAACGTCCAATTGCGATAACCGGTGATCGGCCTGCCCTTGCGTCCATGAACCACTTCGCCGCGCTTCCAAGTACCGCCGCCGCTACTGAAGAGCCCGCGCGTTTCATGATAGCCACGCGTGGTGGGTTTGCCATCATTCATCCACTTGCCGCTGTACCACGCGTGATAGCCCGCCGCCGCCATGGCCGCCGACCACAGGGTCAGTTTCGGGTCCATTTGTTCGCGGCCCATGCCAAGCACGCCGTTCCGAAATCCTGTACGGCCGGTCAAAATCTCAGCGCGGCTCGGCACGCACAACGGATTCGCGCAAAGAAAATTCTCAAAGGTCATCCCGTTTTTCACCAGCCAATCGAGGTTGGGCGTAGNGATTCTTGGATTGCCCAATGCCGCGATAGTGTCCGGCCGCTGGTCGTCCGTGACGATGACAAGAAAGTTTGGCTTAGCGCCCTGTANCAGCAAAGTCAGCAAGCTATACAGGCTGGCCAGCCAAATTTTCATTTTCCGCCAGACCCAATCCACTCACGCACTGTGCCCATTGGCACTGACGCCCAGGCGCGCTCGTGAGCGTAATATATGATGAACTTTGCCGGGAATTCAATCATCGCAATTTTTACCGCTAACCAAACGTCTTTCGACAAGATAAACGCGGTCAATCCCGTAATCGTTGTGGCCAGCAACCGCCAGCTGATCCCTTTAAGTGCGCTGCGCAAGCGGGATTCTCGCTCGGGGGATTGCGGCTCGTCCGGTTTCGCTTCGTCCATGCGCGGAGGCTACGGGAAATCGAAGTCCGTGAAAATCCTCGTGTGTGTGCGCGACCGCAAAACGCGGGCTATCGGCAAATTTGAATCCGGCTCCATCGCGGCAGCCAAGGTGTCAGCCTTACCGTCACCGGAAAGCACCACCCACACTTCGCGCGCGGCGGCCAAGGCGGGATAGCCCAGTGTGATGCGACGCGGCGGTGGTTTGGGACTGGTGACTACCCGGTAAACTGCCGTTGAATCGGATGCCTCGTCACCAGGGAATAGCGACGCCACATGGCCGTCCTCTCCCATTCCAAGCAGCACGAGATCGGCAATTGGCTGGCCCTCGGCATCGAGGTCTGCTATGCGACAAATTTCCGCCTCGGCATGAGTCACAGCAAAAGCCTCGTCCCGCTCGGTCAGCACACGGTGCACTTGTTCATCGGGAATTTTCAACGCTAGCAGCAATGGCACCGCGGCGAGCTTGAAATTGCTTTCCTCATCCGCTGGCGGCACGACGCGTTCGTCGCCCCAGAAAAAATGGACGTTTCTGAAAGCCACCCCCACCGCCTGTTTTGCCAACGCCTTATAATAAGCGCGGGGGAATCGCCCGCCGGAAAGAGCCACGGTGAAGGGCTTGGCTTCATCGCGCTGCACAATCAGCTCAAGCCATCGGCTGGCGACACCTTCGGCGAGTTGATCGGCATCAGCAAATTGCTCGTGCGAATAGTTCATTTTTCTGGCTGTGGGTTGTGCCACTTGTGGCCGGAACGCGCCAGCAACTCCTCCGCTGCCTCCGGACCCCACGTGCCGGCGGCGTAAATTTCGCTGTTGGTAATCGGCTCATCGCCCCAGCCTTCGCGAATGGCATCGACGATTTGCCACGCCGTTTCCACTTCATCGCGCCGGATGAACAACGTCGCATCGCCCGCCATCACCTCGAGCAGCAGCCGCTCGTACGCCTCGGGTGTATACGCGCCAAACTCGCTGTCGTACCCGAACTGCATGCGCACCGGGCGCGTGGCGATGGTGTTACCGGGCACCTTGCCGTTGAAGCGCAGAAAAATGCCCTCATCGGGTTGCAGGCGCAGGGTCAATGCATTGGATTGCAGGTCGAGATCGTCGCGCGCGGCGAAAAGGACATTGGGCGTGGGGCGAAACTGCACGCGCACTTCACTGGCGCGCAATGGGAGATTTTTGCCAGTCCGCAAATAAAACGGCACGCCGCTCCAACGCCAGTTGTCCACGAAGAATTTTGCCGCGACATAGGTCTCCACATTGCTCGCCGGATCCACGCGTTCCTCCTGTCGATAGCCCTTGCGCGCCTCGTCGTTGATCGCACCGGCAAAATACTGTCCGCGCACGACATGTTCCGCCACCGTCTCGGGCGTTATCGGCCGGATGGACTTTAGCAGCTTCACCTTTTCATTGCGCACATCCTCCGCGGCGAGCGAAGGCGGCGGCTCCATGGCGACGAGTGAAAGAATTTGCAGCAGATGATTCTGCATCATGTCGCGCAGCGTGCCCGCTTCCTCGAAGTACCCGCCGCGGCTGCCGACGCCGATGTTTTCGCTCACGGTGATCTGCACGTGCTCAATCGCCTCACGGTTCCACAGCTGCTCGAAAATGGCGTTCGAAAAACGGAACATCATGATGTTTTGCACCGTCTCCTTGCCGAGGTAGTGGTCGATGCGAAAAATCTGCCGCTCGCGCGCATGCCGGATCAGATGGGCATTCAGTTCCTGCGCCGATTGCAAATCCTTGCCGAACGGTTTCTCGACAACCACACGCTGCCATCCGGCGGCATCATCCTCCAATCGCTCGAGCAAACCCGCCTCGTGTAATTGATCGACCGCCAGGCCAAACAGGCTCGGTGATATGGCGAGGTAAAAGACGAGGTTCGCCCGCAACGCCGGCTCGCCAAACTGCTCCAGCCGCGCGGCCAGCGCAGTGTAGGCTTCGGAATCGTTTAGGTCGCCGCGCAGGTAGCTGAGGTTCGCGGCGAATTCCTCCCAACGCTCCAGCCCGTCGTGTGGCCCATTGGCATGTTCCGTCACACCCGCACGCATTTCGCCACGCCAGCTTTCATCGGTCTTATCCCGCCGCGCAAAACCAACCACCCGAAACGGCGATGGCAATTGGCCTTGGCAATACAGATGATACAAGGCTGGGATCAGTTTGCGCCACGTGAGATCGCCACTGGCGCCAAAAATGACAATCGTGCAGGGTTCATCGGAACGGCGCTGATCCGACAAGCCCGGAGGCGGCGCATTGAGGATGGAGGCATCGGCCATGGCGCGAAAGGTAGGCCCAAACCGGCCAACGGACAATCCGGAAACCCGCGCGGATTTTGCTACCGGATGTGTCATATCCACGCATGACGGCCGTTGCACATCCAAAAAACGCCAATTCCCTATAGTTTTCGTCGTGGTTTTATGGCATGTGTTGTGCTAAATACCCGGCAGATTGCTAACTTAATCAGTTATACCTCAATGAAATTACATCAAAGCAACACCCGCGGATTCACACTCATCGAACTGCTAGTGGTGATCGCCATTATTGGCATCCTCGCCAGCCTCCTGCTCCCCGCTCTGGCCCGCGCCAAGGGTAAGGCTAACGCCGCCAAAAGCCGTAACAATTTGAAAGGCATCCAGCAGGGCATCAAAATGTGGTCTGATGATAACGAAGGCAGTAACCCCGGCTATCGCAATCGAAGCTATGATCCGGGCCATAAAGCGGGGGGAAACTGGAACAATAACTTTTGGTACCACAAGGTTTTTGATTACGTTGAGAATGCCCACCAAATCATCCTCAGCCCCAGCACAAGCGCGGATCTTCGCGGCTGGTGGGGGGATGACAAACGCAGTTGGTGCGCTTGGAACAACAATCCTAAGGTTAACAGTGGCCGTCGTGTGCCGGGCAGCTATGGGTTCAACGGCTGGAATCATCCAGACATGTACGGCACCAATCACCGGAACTGGGATATGCTTTATATCACCCCTGAGGAAGGTAATCCTTCCAAAGCACCGATGTTTGCGGACTGCATCTGGGTAGATGGATGGCCGATGGAAAATAACGCCCCCGCCACTACCTACCACGGCAGTAACAACTCCAGCATGGGCCGGTTCTGCACCGATCGCCACGGAGGCACCATCAATGTATCCTTTAACGACGGCCACGTCGAAGCCGTGCCGTTGCAGGAACTATGGAAACTCGAGTGGCATAAGCGCTGGCAGACTCCTGCAGTGCTGCCTACGCCGAAAAAGAAGCCATAAGCAAATAATTGACTGCATGCCACGTGTACGCGAGAATTAAGCCCGTGAAGAAACTGATTATTTCAGCCGTTACATTGGCCATAGCTGCCACGGGCGTGTTGCTCGGTTGCGGTGGTGCTGAGGAGGAAAGCCCGATGAAAAAAAAGGCCCCGCCTGCCCCAGGCAAGCCAGACCTACCCCCTGATGGCGGTGAGTGAAAAAACTTTGGCAACGCCCGCAAATGCGGGCGTTTTTTTGTGCCCTAATTCCTAGTGCTGGTAAATGGGCAGGAAGTGATGCTTCACCGAAAGGCTCAGGGTGGCCAGTGCCGTGCAATACACACGACCGGCACCGCGCTCCATGCCGTCCATGCCGCTCCACGAACCATCCGCACGCTGTAGTTTAAGCAGCAAATCCTCGGTAATCTGCCGGGCGCGCTCAGCGATCGGCCGCGGGCGCTTTTGCATGCCCTGCGAGTAATAATAGGTGCCGTAATAAAACCACTGCTCCGTCGGGGTCACGCGTTTGTTGGCCAACCAATTGGTGGAACCGCGCACTTCCGCCGTGTCGTACTCACCACACACCTGCAGGCTGAGAAGCCCGGCCGCCGCGGTGGAATAGCGCGGTGGTTGCCCCGGCAAATAACCGCAACCACTGCGCAGATTAGTGGGCAGGCCGCGGGCGTTGCGCGGGGAATAGTAGCTGCGCTTGAGATAGCGCACCGCCATGTCGATCGCATCCTTGGGCACATCCAAGCCGGAATTCTTCGCCGAGCGCAGGGACATCACTTGCCACACGCTCACACTCAAATCTGAGTCTTGAGACTTCGGCATGTACCGCCAACCGCCGCGATGGCGCGGGTCGCGCTTGGGTTGTTGTTGAGAAACAAGAATGAGTTGCAAAGCCTTCTCGGTCACCTCACGCAACCGGCTTTCCTGCGCGCGCGTCACGCCCATCCCCATCATCTCCGTGAGACATAGGGTGGTGATGCCATGCCCGTACATGCGCGAACCATCACAGCCAAAATATTCTAACCGGCCACGTTGCGGATCGTTGCGTAAAATAAAATCCAAGGCCTTCTTGATCGCCCGCCCTTGAGGGCTGGGATCCACCGGCTGATGCCCGATGGAGGCGAGCGCCATGATGCCCAGTGCCGTCATGGCGTATCCGTTCCTCGCCGATTGCCGCGCATTCGGATCGTTGAAAGCGCCACTGCGTTCCTGGGATTTCAGCAGATACTCCGCCGCCTTGTCTGTGGCGATGTCAACACGGTCCTTTTTGCGTCCGGCCGCCGCCCACGCGGCGGAAGGCAATGCCATGCCGAGCAAGGCGGCCTTACGGCGGGAAAGTTCGTGACACGGCAACAACATCAACTAGGGTTTGCTGGGAGTTTTTTGATCACGCGAACGCGCGCGTTCGCCGATGATGCGGAAGTAATGATTAATCTGCTGACGGAATTCTGGAGACAGATTTTCGCGCTGGCTCTCGAGCAATTCCGCAGCCACCTTGGGCGGCAGCTTGGCCCAATCGTCCAGCCCCATGGTTTTGAGGTCCGGCAGATTCTCCGGATCAAATTGCACGGGCTGTTCCTCCAGCGGCACACGCGGCGCATTGTGATCCGGCACCCCGTCATTGCCGGAAGCCGATTCACCGGGCTTCAGCCCCTGCGAACGTGCGTTGGCCATCTCCTGCGCCGCCGCCATCGCCGCTTCCATCAAAGCTTCCGACCCTTCACCGGGTTTACCACCCTGTCCCGGTTTGCCGCCCTCGCCGGGTTTGCCGCCCTCGCCGGGTTTGCCGCCCTCGCCGGGTTTGCCGCCCTCACCGGGTTTGCCGCCCTCACCGGGTTTGCCGCCCTCACCGGGTTTGCCGCCCTCACCGGGTTTGCCGCCCTC
>PBFV01000032.1 GCA_002718935.1 Verrucomicrobiales bacterium | reverse complement strand
GCACGCCACCATTTTCCACGCCATGGGCATCGACCCGGGCACAACCATGATCCACGATCGCGACGATCGTCCGTTGCCCATTTGCGACGGCAAGCCGTTGCCCTTATTTTAATCCCCCTTGCCAAGCTGCCCAACTCGCGGCAGGTTGACGGCATGAAAACCATGCTCGCCGCTCTCTTTCTCCTTGCCGTTCAGCTGGTGCCTGCCGCGGAGTCGGTGGCGTACAAGATTGAATTCTCGATGGATGCCAAAACCATTTTTGTCTCCTCACTGGCCGGCAAGTAACTCCTGAACATCGCCGTCAACAATGCGGACGTGGAGAACTCCTTCGAAGTGAAGGGGATGCTGGGCGCGATGGACGATGGCAGACGGTTGCTGCTGGAGTTTAGCGCCTACCTGATGGAGAAACGGCCGGCGGACAATCGTGACCACAATTATCTGGCCATGGGCAGCACGCTGGTAACACCCGAAAAAAACAGGCCATCGCTACGCTGGGTGATAAGGTGCTGTCGGTAAATCTTGCGCCGGCCAAGTGATCAGCGCTTGCGGAGCACACGTGCCGGGCTGGCATTGCCTGCGGCATCCACGGCCGTGATGGCCAGCATGTAGGGAAAATTTTTCGCTACCCGAACGGCGGCGAAGCGTTGACTGCCGTGGAAAATCCGTGTGTGCCATTGGCTGTTCACGCGCATCTGAAAAACCCAGCGTCTGACGGTATCTTTATTTGGCGGCCGCCAATTCACCCGCAACATTCGCGTGCGTTCTTCCCAATGTGTGGTCACCGTAGGCGTGGCCGGTGGCCGGGCATCCAGCCAGCGGGCGGCGGGTGGCAAAGCCGGTTGGGTGTACGCGCTCTTTTTCAACAGGCGCCCGAGTCCGCCGCGGTCATCAACCAGCGCGCTGAGATTCCAGTGAATGTTGCCGGTCGCACCAGAATGCTTGCGGGTGAGCTGGATTTGCTTGGCAATTTCCTGGGCCGGCCACGGGTCCACCTTGGCGGAATTATTGCCCGGCCACAGGTGGCGGCGTTTGGGGTTCTGCTCGTGCCACCATTGCAATAGCACGGGGTAACTCTGCGCCTTGGGCTCGATGCGCCAGTAAAGCTGCGGCGCGCAGTAGTCCAGCCACCCCTCGCGCAGCCACAGGCGGGCATCGGCGTACAATACGTTGTAGGCATCGAGGCCCTTGATTTGGGCGGGGTGGCCGGGGCGCCAGATGCCGAAGGGGCTGATGCCAAATTTGACGTGCGGCTTGATCTTGTGAATCTCAGCGTTCAGGCGCTTGATGAAATTGTTGATGTGCATGCGGCGCCAGTCGCCGCGTTCCATGTCGCCGCGAAATTTTTTCCAGCTCGCATCATCGGGGAACGGCGCGCGTTTGGAATCGGGGTAAGGGTAAAAATAATCATCGATGTGAATGCCATCGACATCGTACCGGCGTACAACATCGAGCATCACTTTGAGAGAGTGGGCTGCGGCGGCGGGTTCAGCGGGATCCAGCCATTGGTAGCCATCATAGGTTTTTACGAGGGCCGGTTGAGTCTTGCTGATGTGGTTGGCGGCGGCGGGGCCCTTGGCGGCCTTGTAACGGGCCCGATACGGGTTGAACCATGCGTGCAGTTCCAGCCCGTGTTTGTGCGCTTCGGCAATGGCGTAGGCGAGCGGATCCCACGCTGGGTGCGGAGCCTTGCCCATTTGGCCGGTTAGATACTCGCTCCACGGCTCGAGCTTGGAGGCGTATAACGCGTCGCACGCCGGGCGCACTTGAAAGATCACGCAGTTGAGGTTTAGGCTGGCGGCTGTGGCAATGAGGTGGCGCAATTCCTTTTGCGCCTCAGCGGTGCTCAAGCCGGGGCGCGATGGCCAGTCGATGTTGTTGACGGTGGCAATCCACGCGCCGCGAAATTCCCGCATCACCGCCGGTGCCGTCACGCCCTTGACCGCGTCATAACGTACCTCNGCNGCCGGNAGTTGCCCGCCCAGCANTAGCATTGCTGTGAATGTTATCCAGCGCACACGCCTCATTAACCGCTCATTNGACGNCCANACAAGCGAGAGTTATCAAGCTCCATTTGCATTGCGTAAAAGGCGATTGTGTGGCAAAGGTCTCCGCTCCCTTGAACTGGACGGATAAAACTTTTTTTTGCTGCGCGGTGACTTTGTACGGCATTGCGATGGTTTATTCCTTGTTTCTGTGGAGGAAAGGGTTCCGGCGGGATGACTGGGTGGTGTACGGCGTGCTGGCCGCCGGGCTGGTACTGCACACGATCGCCATGGCCAAGCGGGGATTTAATCTCAACGCCTGCCCGATCACCAATCTCTACGAGGCGACTGCATTCATAATGTGGACAATGGTGGCAGGCTACCTTTTGGTGGGTGCCTGGCAGCGGTTTCGGTTTNTCGGCGCTTTTGCCTCGCCGCTGCTTTTTGTGCTGGGTGTGTTTGCCCTGANTCCGGACATGGATCCTGAAAAGGTTAAAGGCGCCCACAATTTTTCCGGAGCCCTTAGCAGTCTGCACAAGGCGCTGTTGTTGCTTTCCTTTGGCGGCTTCGGCCTTAGCGCAGTGGGAGCGGTGATGTATCTCACGCAAGAAAAGGATCTCAAGCTGCATAAATTCCGTGCNATACTCTCCAAGCTGCCCTCGCTCGAGCGGCTTGAGGAGGCCATGACGCGGCTCGTGTGGATCGCCTTCGGCCTGCTCACCGCCGGGTTAGCCACGAGTAGTGCGTACCTGCATCAAAAACACAACGTCTGGTTCAAGGCGGATCCGGAAATGCTTTGGGTCATCGGCGTGTGGCTATTTTATCTCGTGCTGCTGGTTCTGCAAAAGCGCCATGCGCAAAGTGGACGACGCTTTGCCTGGGGCACGCTGGGAAGTTTCCTGTTTGTGCTTCTCACATTCTGGGGTGTTTACCTATTGTCGCCNCTCCATCAACCGCCACCCCCTGCACCCTGATGCCCATCGTTTGCCTTGGCCTCAACCATCGCACCGCGCCGGTTACCGTGCGCGAACGGTTTGCTTTGCCCGAAGGGGAGTTGCCGCCGATGCTGGCAGTTTTGAAAAAAGATACAGCGGCTGATGGCGCGGTAATTCTCTCCACTTGTAATCGCGTGGAAATCTATGCCGCCACCGCCGGTGAGCCTCAGGGATTACTCAATGAATTGCGCACGTTTTTATTAAAGGACCGCGAAATGGAGAGCGATGCCGATGAGGTTCTTTACGAGTACGCCGGCGAAGCGGCCGTGCAGCATATGTTCAAGGTGGCCAGCGGGCTCGACTCGATGGTGCTCGGCGAAACGGAAATTCTCGGCCAACTCAAGGCCGCCTACCAGTTGGCGCTGGAGCAAAATGCTACCGACGGACGGCTCAATAAAGCGTTCCAAAAAGCCTTCAACGTGGCCAAGCAAATCCGGACGGAAACCAACATCCAGCGTGGCAGCGTGTCCGTGGCCAACGTGGCGGTGGAATTGGCCGGCAAGATTTTTGATGAACTCAACGACCGGACCGTGATGGTGATTGGCGCGGGCGATACCAGCGAAAAAACGGCGCGGGCGCTTCTCAGTCGTGGTGCGCGCAGNGTGATTGTATCCAATCGCTCTTNTGACCGCGCCGAGGCACTGGCTTCAGAGCTGGGCGGTAAGGCGGTGGATTTTGATNATTGGGAGAGCGAGTTTGTCGCCATTGACATCATCATTAGCAGCACCAGTGCGCCGCATTATGTGATCGATCGCAAAAAACTGGAGCCTCTGCAGGCCGGCCGNCAGCATCGACCGTTGCTGCTGGTGGATATCGCTGTGCCGCGNGATATTGAGCCAGAAGTTAATTTTCTCGAGGACGTTTACCTCTACAATATCGACGATCTCCAGGCCATTGCCGACGATTATCTCCGTCTCCGGGAGGAGGAGATCGCCAAGTGTGAATCGATCGTGGACACCAAGACGCGCGAATTGGTTGAGGCGCTCAACGTTCAGGCGNCACCCCAACGTCAGGATNTGTCATTTCCCTCANCCGGNGAGGCTCCGGCCGCCAACAGCTAATGCCCGAACCTCCCATCATCATCGCCACCCGCGGNAGTGCACTGGCNTTGGCGCAGGCGAATTTCATTTTCGACNAATGCCGNGNGGCCTTTCCGCGNTTGGCNTTTGAAATCAAAATTTTCAAGACCACNGGNGACAAGCTGCAAACNGCTTCGCTGGCCCAAGCCGGGCAATCGCTGCCGAAGGGCCTGTTTACCAAGGAACTCGAGGTGGCGCTGGTGCGGCAAAANGCGGATCTNGCCGTNCANAGTCTCAAGGATCTGCCNACCGAACTGCCCGCCGGCCTCACNCTCGGCGCCACCNCCAAGCGGGAGGACGTGCGTGATGTATTGATTTATAAAACCGACGCNCAGCAGGACGGGCCCATCCCNCAACTCGCTTCCGGCGCGCNCGTGGCCACNAGTAGCACGCGGCGGCAGGCGCAGTTGCGGGNGGCTCGNCCGGATCTGCAGTTGGAGGAAATCCGCGGCAACGTCCCCACGCGGCTTGAGAAACTCGCTGAGGATGACGGCATGGCNGGCACCATTCTTGCCGCNGCCGGTCTGAACCGGTTGCATTTTTCCATCAAACCCGACGGCACACTCGAAGGNGATGCAGTNCCCGAGGGGATCCNTGCCGTGGCGTTGGACACGGACCTGATGCTGCCGTGTGTCGGCCAGGCGGCCATCGGTATTGAGGTGCGCGCGGATGACGGCCGCATCGGCAAGATCATCGAGCGCCTGAATCATTTCAACACGTTTGCGGCGGTATCGGCTGAGCGGGCGTTCCTACGNGGNATGGGCGGTGGTTGCCAATCGCCGGTNGGNGCNCATGCCGNGGTGGAAGNCACCACGCTCCGNATGCAGGCGNTGTCATTCCTTNNCGAGGGNGTNCANCGCACGGANCAGACCGGCGAACTCCGCGAACCTGAAGCCTTGGGCGCCGCGGTCGCGGAAGAGCTGCGTTCATGAGCCCATGGANGAGTGGCTCCAGATCCCATGGTTGCCACTCGGCACCATTTTCAACGTCATCTGTATTCTCGTGGGTGGCCTGTTGGGGTTGTGGTTGAGCCGGCAGATTCCCGAGAGTACCCAGCGCCGCATTCGGCGGTATCTGGCCGGGCTCACAGTGATCGCCGGTGGTTATATGATGGCGCAGGGCCTGNACGGCGGCTGGAAGGGGGCGCCTAATTTTTGGATGTTCCTGTTGCTCGGCTTGATCGCGGTGCTCTCCATTTGCTTTGGCAATCTGATCGGCACCAAACTNCGGTTGCAGCAACGATTGGATCAATTGGGAGCTGAGGCCAAGCGTCGCCTNACCAAATCGGAAGACGATGACAGTAACCGGTTCAGCGACGGGTTCGTGACCTGNACCGTGCTCTTCACTGTGGGACCGATGTCGCTTCTGGGNTGCGTGGAGGACGGGCTCGGCAACGTGCCCACCATTCTGATCGTAAAATCGGTCATGGACGGCATCGCCACGCTTTGCTTCGCCCCGCGCTTTGGTGCCGGGGTGCTGCTCTCAGCAGTGCCCTTGCTTGCCTATCAGGGCACCGTCACCATGCTGGCTTCACATTTGGAATNCATGCGTGATGAGGCATTGCTGCTGTCTATTTTCAACCTTATCGGCGGCATGCTGGTGCTGACGATTGTGTTGGTGATCCTCGAAATTCAAAAAGTCCCCTTGGCGAATTATCTGCCGGCGTTGATCATCGGGCCGGCGCTGACTTACTGGTGGTTGGTTTAGGGAGGGGCGGTTTTTACGGGTAGTGTGACGCACCCGTTTATTCAGCCTCCAGATCATCCCGTAGCATTCGCCGGCCCATGGCGTTGTATGGATGCACCTTGTTGCCGCCTTCCAAAGGGAGACCNGCNTCGGCCCAGGNGAAGATNGCGCCTTCGAGGTTGATGACGTTGGTGTAGCCCAAGGCTTGCAGGCGGCGGGCCATTTGCGCGCTGCGATAGCCGACGGCGCAATAGACCACGATGGTTTGGTTGGCGTCGGGCAGAAGGATCTGCAAATCGGAATCGGAAGTGTCCGGCGGCACATGGCGGGCATGGGGCAGGTGGCTGGCCGCAAATTCGTCGGCGCGGCGAATGTCCCAAAAGACCGTGCTGTTATTGTCCGGCCGCTTTGCAATTTGAGCAGGGGCGCGATGCTGGACGTCATCAAATTTCCAGCGCAGAAACTTGCCGGCCGCCGGAAGGCCATTGACGGGGAGCCAGAGCCAAAAGGCGATGGTGATCAGCATCACCACGCCCCCGGCGATGAGACCGATCCGTTTCCAGTTGCGAGGGGGCGCGGGCTCGCTCATTCGCCTTTATCTTTGGTTTTCTCAACCAGCTTTTTGGCGGCGGCATTGACCAATTCCTCCACGTTGGGTTTCCAGCGATCTGCGGGAAGGCCGTAGACGGCCATGGAGGTATGCCCTTCGTAACCGCCTTCCTGCAGGACGCGGAAGGTAGGGATGTAAGCCATCACGTCGTTGGCATAACTGGTGACCCAGGTGCGGGCGCCGAATTGTTTTTTGAATTGCAGCGAATAATCGACGACCACTTCGCCGCCCATGCTCAGCCAAAGCAGCTTGCCCACACGCCAGCATTGCATGGGGTAGGGGTAAGTTTTGGGAAGGTTGCCGGTGATCTTGAGCTGGATCATGCGGGCGGCCCAGCGGCCGCGGTAGCTTTTCGTGTTTTTGGCGGCTGCGGCGAGGGCTTCATCCGTGGGCAACGCGCCGTATTCGAGTGGTACCGTTTGGAGGCGCGTGGTGAGGGAGGGATGGAGCGTTTGCATTTTTTGCAGGAGCACTTCTTCCACGGCAGCCGCGAGCATGTTGCCGTAGCGTTCGGCTTGGTAAACTTGCCGGCGGGGCAGAGGGTTGATGTCCGCGCCGCAACCGGGACTGAACAGGGCCATGGCGCCGGGATGACTTTTCTCTAGGGCAATTTGTGAAAAGCCGGAGTAATCGCCGCTGAACTGATAAAAGCTGAGCACGGTGCTGTGGCAGGCGTAGCCGAAAACAACGGCCTTGAGTTGGAGCCCCTTGTAAACGGCCAGCACGGGCACATCGTGGTCGAAGGGGCCTTTCAAGGAGGCACCTTCGGATCGGAGTTGGGGGATTTGGCTCTCACGGTTTTCGCGGCGATTCACACCAAAGCGGCTGATGCCGTTGCCGTGCTTGAGGATCACTGGCTCAAGGTTTTTGAGCGCCTCGCCGGTGATGCGCACGATCTCGTTTTCGAGACGCGCGGAATACTCCTCGATCCGCTTGATGCGCGCGTCGTCGAGCGGATAAATGTCGTACAATCCGCCGCGTAAAACAGGGCCGGTATGCGTGTGCGAGGCGTTGAGCATGATTTGGTCCGCGTCCAGATTGTGCTCCTTTTTAAGTCGCGTTTTGAGGGTGGCATAAATACCGCGGGTCATACCGAGGGTGTCGGTGGCGATGATCACCGCGCGTTTACCTTTGGCATCCTCAAGCGCCAGCGCCTTGGCCCAGAGCGGATGCAGCACGCCCTCGCTTTCCTTCGAGCGCCCACCGTAGCCGGCCATCCAGATGGGTTTCTTCGGCGTGATATCCGCCTTGGCCATGCCGGCTTTCCATGTGGCAGCGGTGAGCGGAAGGGGAAGCAGAAGCAGGGCAAGGATCAGTCGCAGGGCGGTCATGGGGGTAGGGTAAATTTCGTTTCCCAATTTTCAAGGACCAAGGCCGACGCATCCTTTGAGATTTGATAATTGAAAATTGGCTGCGCTTCCGGCCATATTCGCTCACCGAATAACGGATCATCATGGACAAGGTACGCATTGGCATTATTGGCATGGGCAACATGGGGCGGTTCCATGCAAACGATCTGCTCGAGGGCAAGGTGGCGCGGGGCGAGCTGACGGCGGTGGGCAGCACGTCACCGCACAAGCTGGAGGAATATAAGGAAAAAGGGGTACAGGTATTCGGCAGTGGCGAGGAGATGATCGCCAGCGGGGCGATTGATGCGCTGCTGATTGCCACGCCGCATTATCAGCACACGAGCCTTGGCATCGCGGCTCTGGAGGCGGGTCTTCACATCATGGTGGAGAAACCGATTTCAGCCCACAAAGCGGATGCAGAACGGTTGATTGCCGCGGCGGTGGCCCGGCCGGAACTAAAATTTGGTGGCATGTTTCAGCTGCGCGTGGAGCCGCGCTACCAAAAGATCCGCGAACTGGTGCAGGGCGGTGAACTGGGAGATTTGGTGCGGGTGATCTGGGTGATGACCGATTGGTTCCGTAGCGAGGCGTATTTCCAAAGCGGCGGCTGGCGCGCCACGTGGAAGGGCGAGGGCGGCGGTGTGCTGCTGAACCAATGCCTCCATCAGCTCGACGCGATGCANTGGATCACCGGNNTGCCGAGNCAGGTGCGNAGTCACGTGGGCATTGGNAAATGGCACGACATCGAGGTGGAGGATGANGTGACCTGTTACATGGAGTTTGCCAATGGCGCGACGGGCGNGTTCATCACGTCCAGNGGNGAGACGCCNGGCAGNAACCGGTTTGAAATNGCCGGCACCAAGGGGCGGTTGATTNTGGAAAACGACACGCTCACGCTCACNCGCAATGAGGTGCCTTCCGATGAATGGTGCAAGACNTCNAAGATCGGTTTTCAAAAACCGGANACGACCGTGGAGGAGATTCCCATNCCCGGCGCNGANGCNGCGCATGCCACGTTGATGACGAATTTTGTGAANGCCATTCTCGATGGCGANGCGCTGATNGCGCCCGGNGTGGAAGGGTTGGGCTCGGTGGAGTTGGCCAATGTGATGGTGTATTCGGGNCTGCTCAATGAGTCGGTGGATNTGCCAATGGACGGCGCGGCGTGGGAGGCGAAGCTCAATGAANTGATCGCCAANTCNACGCACGAAAAGAAAGTGGTTGAAGTGAGCAGCGAAGATTTCGCCGCCAGTTTTCGCAAATAATTTAAAGGAACNATNATGGAATTAATGGGCATAGCCGATGAAGGGGCCGTTTCGATTGANGGCCAGATCGCCGTGACGCAACAGCTCGGTTGGAAATGGATCGAGATGCGCNCGGTGCAGGTGGAGGGCTTCGACAAGGGGCCGTTGCACGATATCCCGGACGAGGCGTTCGATATCGTGGCCGGCAAGCTGGAGGACTCCGGCGTGGGCGTNTACGCGCTCGGATCGACGATTTGCAACTGGCAGAAGACAGTGGAGACGCCGTTCGACGTGACTCTGGCCGAGGTGGAGCGCGCCATCCCGCGGATGAAGCGGCTGGGCACACAGTTCGTGCGGATCATGTCCTTCAAGCCCAGTGACGATTGCGCTGTGACCCCACCGGAAGTGTTCGAGCGCGTGGGTGAAGTGACGCANCGATTCTTGGATGNAGGTCTGCAGCCCGTGCACGAAAACTGCATGAACCACGGCGGCATGAGTTGGCAGCATGCCGAGGAGCTTTTGGAAAAGGTGCCCGGCCTCAAGTGGGTTTTTGATACCGCCAATCCGATTTTCAACGCCGACCGTCGCGGCGACCAGCCGTGGGGCATGCAGTGCCCGTGGGAATTCTGGGAGCACATGCGCGATCACACCGCGCACATTCACATCAAGGACGCGGTGAAAACGGAGGACGGTGAGGAATATCATTTCCCCGGCGAAGGCGATGGCCGCGTGCGCGATATTTTGAAAGACGCGTTCGCGCGAGGTTATGATGCCGGCATTTCCATTGAACCGCACATGACCGTGGTGTTTCATGACANCGNCAGCGCGGCACCGGAGCAGGCCATGGCTGACAACTACGTCGAGTACGGTCGCCGCTTGGAAAAATTAATCGAGGAAGTGCGCGCTTAGAGCAAGCTCGCCGAGTCCGTATCCAAGTACAGCGTGCACTGCGGNTGNGTNCGCAGATGCGAGGCCGGGCAGGCGGTGCTGATGGGGCCTTGCAGGGCATCCTTGGTNGCCTGTGCCTTGCGCGTCTCGGGGCAGAGGCAAACCATCTTCTTGGCCTGACACAACGCCGGNACCGTNAGCGTCAGCGCNTATTGCGGCACGGAATCGAATGTCGGGAAATGTCCCTCGCCGTGCTGCTGCTGGCGGCAGGCGTCATCGAGCTGCACAATCTTCACCATCTCCGGNTCNTTNANATCGGCCACCGGCGGGTCGTTAAACGCGATNTGTCCATTCTCGCCCACGCCAAGGCAGCAGAGATCAATCGGCTGCGCGGCAAGCAGATCGGCGTAGCGCCGACATTCCTTGATCGGCTCCAGCGCATCGCCTTCCAAATAATGAAACGCCGCCGGCTTCACTGTCTCCTCCACACGCTCGCGCATGTAGCGCCGGAAACTGGCCGTGTGGNNGCCGTCAATGCCAAGGTATTCGTCCATNTGAAAGAGCGTCACCTTACTCCAATCCACCTCGCCGATGGCGACGAGCTTTTTGAGAAATTGGATCTGCGAATTGCCCGTTGCCAAAATCGCCGCGGCGCNGCCTTGGCTGGCAATCACGTCACAGAGATAGGCATTCACCTCCGCTGCCGCCGCCGTGGCCATGTCATCCTGACTGGCAAACACGTGCACTGGCAACGAATCGACTTCAAAAGATTTCACAGGTTCGGCACTCATGGGGAGGGCGCACAGTAATCCACCCAGTCCACCGGTCAAGCCGAATGCCGCGCATTGCGTAGCATGGCCCGGATGGGCATACTCGGCCCGTGCCAGAAGAAACCGAATGGATTGGCCTCCACTATCAAACTGGCGAGGGCCTGCGGATAGTTGAGCAGGATGGCGTGGTGGCTTCGATTGAGCCGGCCGAAGCGCCGGACGGCCAATGGCTGGCGCCGGCTATTTTTGATCCGCAAGTCAACGGCTATGCTGGAGTGGATTTTCAGCGGGATGGTTTGACGGCGAGTGATCTCCGACTGGCTGCGAATGGGTTGCGTGCAGNCGGCTGNCCACGNTGGCTTTTGACATTGATCACGGACGATTATGATCGGCTGCTCGTGCGATTGGCGCACCTCAAGCAATTGCGTGATGCCGACCCGGTCCTGCGCCAAGCCATTGTGGGGTGGCACGTTGAAGGGCCGTTTCTTTCGCCGACCCTCGGCTATCGCGGAGCGCATGATGGNGATGTGATGCGCGATCCCACGGTGGCGGACATTGAGCGTCTGGGCGAAACGGTGGGNGATGATCCGCTNCTTTTCACCATTGCCCCGGAGCGCGAAGGCGCGGTGGAGGCGATTAAACGCGCTGTTGCCTTGGGGTTCCGCGTNAGCCTCGGTCATTGCGATCCCTCTGCCGAACAACTGGCAGCCGCCCGGGCCGNGGGGGCGGTGGGNTTNACTCATTTGGGCAATGGCTGTCCGCAGCAACTTGACCGGCACGATAACATTATTTGGCGTGTGGCGGATCATGGCGGATTCAACGCCGGGATTATTCCTGATGGCATTCATGTTTCGCCGGTCCTTTTTCGTTTGCTGCATCGAATNTTGCATCGCGACAGCATCTATTACACGACTGACTGCATGTCGGCGGCCGGAGCACCTCCAGGGCGTTACACGGTGGGCGCGCAGGAATTTGATGTGGGCGAGGATCAAGTGGTCCGGCTGCCCGGACAGGCGAACTTTGCCGGGTCGGCCCTGCGGCCGATTCAGGGAGTCCAACGGGCGGCGGAAATGATTGAGGCGGATTGGCGCGAATTGTGGGACGGCTTTTCCACGCGTCCCGCGGCGATGATGGGATTGAGCAACAAAATTGCCGTCGGACAGCCGGCCAACCTGTGCTGGATTCAGACGGGTTCCTCCGGGAAGATTACCTCGCTGACCTTGCCCGAATAAGTTTTCCGCTTGCCACCTGAACCATGGACACTAGTTTCGCGCGGCGTCTTTGAGCAATGAAGTTACTGAAACACACGGACAAAAATTACGCGCGCCGGCTGAAGCAGCTCTGTGCAACCTCGAGTTTGTTTGACCCGACAATTGAGGCAGGCGCGCGGTCGATCGTGGAACGTGTAGCGGCCAAGGGCGATGCGGCGTTGATCGAGTTCGCCAAGAAATTCGACGGCGCCACGCTCACTGCCAAAACCCTTCGCGTGCCTGATGCCGAACTGGCGGCGGTCGGCAAATCGTTGGACGCCAAGCTGAAACGCGCCATCCGATTTGCTCACCGAAACATCAGCCAATTTCATAAACAAGGCCTGCGGAAAGGCTGGAGCGGACGCAATGCCCAAGGTGCAAAGGTGGGTGAAAAGTTTGATGCATTCGAGCGCGTGGGNATTTACATCCCCGGCGGCACTGCGCCGTTGATGAGCACGGCCTTGATGACGGTGACGCTAGCCAAGGTGGCNGGCTGCAAGGAGATTGTGGTTTGCACGCCGTGTGACAAAGACGGAGCGGTAAATCCCGGCCTGTTGCATGCGGCCAAAGTAGCCGGGGCTACAGAAATATATCGGGTGGGCGGCGCACACGCTATTGCCGCGATGGCACACGGCACCAAGACCATTGCGCCGGTACAAAAGATATTCGGCCCGGGCAATGCTTATGTGGTGGCAGCCAAGCGGCTGCTGGTGGGCCACGTATCGATCGATCTGTTGCCTGGGCCGAGTGAGGTGCTGGTGTTGGCGGATGAAACGGCCAATCCGGCTTTTGCCGCGGCGGATATTTTGGCCCAGGCGGAACATGGNTCCGGTCATGAACGCTGCTGGCTGGTGAGTGCCTCCGNACGCNTGATTAAGGCNGTNNANCNGGAGATTCAAAAGCAACTGCCAGACCGTTCACGGGCGGATTACATCCGCAAGGCGCTGAAAAACAACGGCTGGTTAATTCAGGTGAAATCCCGGGGCGAAGGCATTGCGCTGGCCAATCGACTGGCGCCGGAACATTGCGAGGTGATGGTCAAAAATCCACGGGAAGCGGCCAAGGAAATCGTGACGGCCGGCGCNTTGTTTCTCGGCAACACATCGCCGACNGTCACCGGTGATTACGTGGCCGGCCCAAGCCACACGCTGCCCACGGGCGGCGCNGGGGCGTCGTTCCCGGGCCTCACGGTGGACATGTTNCAACGGCGCACCAGCGTGGTGGAATANACACCGGCCGCGCTGCGCAAATCGATCGAGGCGATCGAACAATTCGCGGGCGTGGAAGGGCTCGACGCTCACGGCCGGTCAGCGTCCATTCGCTTNGATTCATGAGCCGCATTCGCAAACACGTGGAGCGGNTGCATCCGTANGNGCCCGGCGAACAGCCNAANGTGCGTGGTTTAATAAAGCTCAACACCAACGAGAATCCTTATCCGCCATCNCCCAAAGTCTTGGCGGCAACACAACAGGCCGTGGATGGGCGGCTGCGTTTGTATCCGAATCCCACCGCACAGGGGTTGCGAGCTCGGTTGGCGAAATTGCACGGTGTCGGTGTTGAAAATGTGATTGTGGGCAATGGTTCGGACGAACTGTTGGCTTTGGCCACGCGCGCGTTTGTAGAGCCAGAGAACGATTGCGTGCAATATTTTACCCCAAGCTATTCTTTGTATCCCGTGCTAACGGACATTCATAACGCCCGACGAAACGAAGTGCCGTTGCCTGCGGATTTCAGTTTGCCGTCCGTTAAAGAACTCCGCGCGAGCAAGCAATGGGATTTTAAGGCAGCCCTGACATTCGTGACCACGCCTAACGCGCCCAGCGGGCGGGGTTATGCCACCGCCGATTTGGACGTTCTGTGTCGCGCGCAAAAGGGTGTGGTGATTCTGGATGAGGCGTATGTGGATTTCGCGCCGNAAAATGCCATNGANNTTGCAAGNCAACATGGCCACGTGCTTGTGAGTCGCACGTTTTCCAAGNCGTACTCTCTTTGTTTCCAGCGCATCGGTTATTTCGTAGGCCCGGCAAAGTTAATTGAGGCGTTGGACAAAATCCGGGACAGTTACAATGTCAACGGTCTCGGTCAGGTGGCGGCGGAAGCAACGCTCAAGCAGTTGTCGTATTACCGTGCTAATTTTCGGAAGATCATTCAGCTGCGCGAGTGGACGACGGAGAAACTGGCGGGGGTTGGATTTCAAACCCTGCCAAGTGCGACAAATTTTATTCTCACCAAACCGCCTCGCTTTGCGGCACGCACGTGGCTGAAAAAGCTGCGCGAAAAGAAAATCTTGGTGCGCTGGTTCTCTGACGTGCGAGTGAAGGATTATCTGAGGATCACCATTGGCAGCGAGCGCGAGATGGCGGCCCTATTAAAGGCAGTAAAACGAATCCTGAAGGATTAGCTCTTGTAACGGTTGGCTTCGCGCCGGTTGTATTTTTTTACGAAATCATCGCGTTCCTTCAACACGCGATCAATCTCACGGATAAAATCCTCGCAGCTTTGGGCGAGTCCGCCCATTGAGATGACCGTATCGCGCTCGGCAAAATCATTGGTGACCGCGAGCGCTTCGCCATAGGGCTTGAGGCGATAGGCGGTGCGCTCGATCAGGTCGTCAGCGGTTTTGCTGTCGCGCGAATAAAGGATTTCCAGTGAATCAGGCGAGAGGCTTTCGGGGACGTCTTTGGGGGCTCCGGCGCCGTCGAAGAACAGGGTGACCGGCGTGCCTACGCTGTCGGCGTATTGGGTGAGCACGCGAATGAGCGCTTCGCGTGCGCGCGCCGAATGTCGCGGTTCGCCTCGTGCCAGCTCGGGCCAGGCGTGCAGGAGGCTGTATCCATCCACCAATATGCGCACCACGGCCATGGCGGAGTGTGCGGCGGGGGCGGTGGTGGAGTCGAGGGTTTTCACGCGGGGCCCTTTGCGCTACGCTGCGGCATGCCGATTTACGAGTACGAGCTGTGCGAGGGGAATTGCGCCGTTTGCGGTGGGCGGTTTGAGCTCAACCGGCCATTGAAGGAGCCGGAGCTGAAGGATTGCCCGGTGTGCAAGGAGCCGGTGCGGCGGGTGTATGGCGGCTTTTACATGCCTAACCATTTTAAGAAGGTCAACGTGCGGGCGGCGAAAGAGGCGGGCTTTACCGTGCTCAAGAAATCCAGCAAGGGCGAGTACGAGGTGCACAAGCCGGATCGGGGAATGTAATGCCGGAACCAAGGCAGCGTTTGCACCAATACTTTTCCGGCCACGTGCAGGGAGTGGGTTTTCGTTATCAGGTTCGGCAGTTGTCTCTGGAGTTTGAGGTGACCGGTTGGGTGAAAAATTTGCCGGACGGCCGGGTGGAAATGATTGCCGAGGGGTCCCGTGACGAATTAGAAGCTTTTCAAGCCGCTATTCCCGATGCAGGATTGCGCCGCTTCATCCGCGAGACCCAAGCGGATTGGAGCGAAGGCACGGGTGAATTTCGGTCTTTCGAGATCACCCGATAAACGCCGGCTCATGAAATACGCGATCATATCCGACATCCACGGTAACCTCGAGGCGCTGAACACCGTGCTGGAGCATGCCCAGGCGCAAGGCGCGGAGAAGTTTGTGTGCGGCGGTGACGTGGTCGGCTATAACGCCAATCCCAAGGAATGCATGGATATCGTGCGCGCGCTGGACATGCCCTGTGTGATGGGCAATCACGACGAGTACATTGGGCAGGACTGCGATCTATCCGCCTTCAACCCCGTGGCGCAGGAAGCGGTCATTTGGTGCCGCAACCAGCTTAGCGAAGAGGAACGCCTGTGGCTGCGCGAGCTGCGCTATGTGCGGCTGGTCGATCACTTTTCCATCGTGCACAGCACCATGGACAGCCCGCGCTACTGGGGCTACGTGCAGGATGTCAACGATGCCGCGGCCAGTTTCACCTACCAAAGCACCAACCTTTGCTTCCACGGCCACACCCACGTGCCGGTGGCTTTCATTGATGACGGAGTGGACATTGAACATGGCACCTTTGACCACCTGCAACTGGAAGTCGGCCAGCGCTATTTCATCAACGTCGGCAGTGTAGGCCAGCCNCGTGATGGCGACTGGCGTGCGGCCTATTGCATGTANGATTCCGCCAATGAAAGTGTTGANCTCTTCCGGTTGGAATACGACATCGAGCTTACNCAGGCCAAGATCCTCGCCGCCGGNCTGCCCGAGCGCCTGGCCTCCCGGCTGACCGACGGCCGTTAACCCCGCGGCCTGGCGTGAAGGTCCTCATCCTCAAGCCCAGTTCCCTCGGTGACATCATCCACGCGCTGCCCGTCCTGCGCCTCATCAAANGCCAACGCCCCGATTGGCAGGTGCACTGGTGGATTGCCGAACCCTTTGCCTCGCTGCTCGAGCGCGATACGGACATCGCCGCGCTGCACCCTTTCCACCGTCGCGGCTGGGGCACGCCTNCCGGATTGGCCAANGGGCTCGNCGGCATGGCTGCCTTGGGCCGCGAAAAATTTGACGTNGTNATCGACCTGCANGGCCTCGCCCGNAGCGCCCTGCACGGATGGGCCGCCAACGGCGCATACACCATTGGCCTNCACCAGCACCGCGACGGTGCCGCCGCGTGGTACGATGCCTCNGTGGAACGCCCCGGCNTGNGGGCGCACGCGGTGGACTGGTGNCGGGCCGTGCTGCCGGAGCTGGGCTTGGAGGNGGAAGGCGAATTCGANTGGCTGCCGCCNCGCCCCTGGNTGGCCGAACAGCTNGNCGAACAGGGNCACGANCCGNCGGCCCGCTGGATCGCCCTTTGCCCCGGTGCTCGATGGGAAACAAAGCGTTGGCCGATCNAACATTTTGTGNCCTTGCGTGATCAATTGATGGNAACGCCGAACACCCGCCTCGTGGTGCTNGGTGGCAAGNACGATGCCGGGCTGGGCCGGNAACTNGNCGGCGAGCNCGTACTCGACCTAACCGGCCAAACGACNTTGCCNGAGCTGGTGGAGTGGCTCCGTGCGTGTGCTGTGCTGGTGACCAATGACAGTGGCCCGATGCACATNGCTGCCGCGTTGGGCACNCCGGTGGTGGCGCTTTTTGGCCCCACGGATCCCGAACGCACCGGGCCATACCGCGCCAACGGTGCGGTGTTGCAGCGAATGGAATTGGATTGCGTGCCGTGCTTGTCGCGGCATTGTGAACACGCAGTGGAGCGGGCTTGCCTGCGCGACATTAGCCCGTCCAATGTGGCCGAGGCCGTGGCGGCCTGTGGATAACTTGCCCGNCCACCCGGTGCTCTGCGCTCGAAAAACGCGGCCATTTATGCAAGCCTGCATGCATGAGGAGGTGGGTCTTCGGATGGATCATGGGCGTGCTGGCGTTTGCCCCGTGTGTCTCGGCACAATTACAGGTTCGGNTGGGCGCGGAGCGCGACAATTACATCCAGCACGAGCCGATCATCATCGATACGTATCTCATCAGCCGCAACGCCGGGGCCATTGTGCTGGGCGATCATGACGGCTGGATACGCTTTTCGGTTCGCAACGGCCGCGGCATTCCNGTGCGCGTNAATGCCCGCATGCCGCGCGGGAACCTCTTCGTCCTTGGGCGCGGCCGATCGCTCATGCGCACGTTTAATCTGGAGCCTTATTTTGATTTCAGCGAGCCGGGCGAATACACCATCCAGGCCAGNGTGGCGAACCGGAACTGGNCTGACCTGCGGTTTGAAAGTGCGCCGGTGAAGATTCAAGTGGTGCGCGGACGCGTGTTGCAGGAGCGGCAGCGCGGCATGCCGGCGGTGCGACCGGGCGAACCGCCGGAGGTGCGGCGCTACACGCTGCTCACCACCCGCGTGAAAGGCAAGAGCAACCTCTTTTTGCGCGTGACCGATCATCATCAGCCACCGCGCGTCATTTACAACGTGGCGCCGCTGGGGGTAATGGTGCATCAGGCGCGGCCGCGCTTTGGCTTGGATAGTGACGGGATGAGTCACGTGTTTTTCCAAAGCCACGGGCAGCATTATTTTTACTGTCAAGTGGATGGGAACGGTGAATTGCGTAAGCGGGAAACCTACGCGCGNGGCCGCGGTGCGCCGGATTTGCAAGTGGATCCGATTGGGCGCTTTCTCGTGGTTGGCGGCGAACGGCAGGTAGCCGTGACGGATTATCCCGCGCCCATCAACGCGAAGCTAGGGGGCCGGGACAAATAGCTGATCGCGCGAGGGGATTTGCTTTTCNATGTAGCGCGCGATGGCTTCNGCGGCGGTGATGTCCTTTTCCTTCGTGTCACCGGGCTTNATCCGCGTGCGCAGGCGCACGGCGGCAAACACCTTCGATTGCTTGTTCCGCAGGGGCACAGTGATGGCGGCGAATTTACCCCCGGCAACCAGCCCGTGAAATGTTTCATCGGCTTTCATTGCCTCGGCCATGGCCTTGGGGGCCNGGCGCCCCACTTCGGTCGGGGCAAGACTGCCGGACACCATCGATTCCTTTCCCGGCACCGGCGTGGCGGCAATCTGGATGGCGATCAACATGGGATTTGCTTTTGCGACATCCGCGATCACNTTGCGCAGTCGCTCGCGGCGNTCGGCGGCCTCNGGGGTCATCACTTCCAAACCGGCAAATTGCACGCGTGAATCGCTGCGCACCCAAAAGCCCATTGNCCCGNCGCGATAGTCGGGCACGTCCAGCGGGTTGTACGTGAAAAACTGGTCGCGGCCGTTGAAGTTCCATTTCAATTCGTTCTTAACCGCGGTGAATTGCAATTCATGCCAGCCGTTTCGCGCGGGTAAAATCTGGTTGTCAAAAGTTCCTTTCACCGCGGCATCATCTTTGAACACGGTCCAGTAAAACTTGCGGTCAGCCGGCTTGGCGGAGAACAGGTAGTAGTCCTTTTGGTTTTCGCTCATGCGAAAAAAGATGCCGGCGGCTTGGACACCTTCGCCGCCGAGGAACCGAAACCGCACCCGCGCCCAGCAATCGCCCGGCACGGGCTGCTCGAACCGGTACAACGTGTAATGACCAGAGGCTTTGTCGCCGCCGGTGATTTCGATGGCGGTATCGCCGGATTTTAGTTTCACCACCTTGGCCGGGCCGGCTTCACCGGGGCCCACGGCGCGACTCTTAACCCCGGCGAGGGGGCCGGGCTTAAAACCTTCGAGGGTTAGTGGCTTTGGCGCGCCCCAGTTGAGGGTGGCGGTGAGTATGAATCCTAAGATGATGCTGCTCCGGCGAAGCATGGCCTAGTAAATCATGTCCGCCACGGTGTGGCCAGCGGGAATGAATGGCAGCACNTGCTCGGTGTACGGGGTGATGATATCNAGNACNTACGGCTCCTTGGCGGCAAGCATGCGNCGAATGGCCGGTCGCAGGTCTTTCTCGAACATCACCCGCTCGCAGGTGACGCCGAAGCCCGCGCAAATGGTCGGGTAGTCNGGGTAAATAGCGCGCGGNTCATCGGGATTGCCAAGGTAGGTNTGGCCGCGGTTGCTTTCGTAAAAACGGTCCTCCCACTGCACCACCATGCCGAGGTGTTGGTTATTGAGGATCATCGCCTTGGCGGCNATCTTCTCAATTTTGGCGGTGGCCAGTTCCTGCACGTTCATGAGGAACGAGCCGTCGCCGTCGATGTCGATCACTTCCTTTTTGGGAAACGCCACCTTGGCGCCAAGCGCGGCGGGGTAGCCAAAGCCCATNGAGCCCAAGCCGGCNCTGGTGAGCAATTGNCGCGGGCGCTTGTACAGGTAATGTTGGCCGCCCCACATTTGGTGCTGGCCCACGCCGGTGGTGATGATCGCCTCACCCTTGGACAGCTCGTACAAGGCCGCGATGGCGTGTTGCGGCAGGATCACCTGATCCTCGCGGCCTTTGAGCGGGTCCTTCATGTGGTTGGACCGCATTTCNTCGCCGGTCAGCTTGTAACGCAGCGGCGCGCGCTGTTTCCACTCGGCAATCTGCTTGTGCCACGGCTTGAACCGCGCCTTGATCGGGCGGGCCTTGACCATCTTCACCAATTTGCCTAGCGCGTATTTCACGTCGCTGTGGATGGGGAGCTGCACCTTGCGGTTCTTGTTGTGCTCCGAGCGATCGAGGTCCANGTGAACNATCGTTCCNTGCTCNCAAAACTTGTCCACCTTGCCGGTCACCCGGTCATCAAAACGCACGCCAAAGGCAAGCAACAGGTCCGCGCCCTCAGCAATCTTGTGAATGTTGCCCTTGGCATCCTTGCGCAGCTCACCGCTCACGGCCCAGTTAGCATAGGCGGCGCCATGCATGCCAAGCCAGCGCAGCGAGAGCGGGTGATCCTCGGGGAACGCCCCTACGCCCATGATGGTGGTGGTAACGGGAATCTTGGTGGCCTCCACGAACGCGCGTAATTCCTTGGCGGCGTTGCCGGTGATGATGCCGCCGCCCACGTAAAGCACNGGGCGCTCGGCNTTTTCGATGAGGCCGATGATCTCGTTGAGTTCCAGATCGTCCGCCTTGGGGTTGGGCTTATAACCGGGCAGGTCGAGNTGGGTCGGCCACACCGGCTGTGCGGTTTGTTGCTGGATGTTTTTCGGGAAATCAATCACCACCGGTCCGGGCCGGCCGCTTTGCGCGATGTAAAAGGCTTCCTTCACAACGCGCGGAATTTCACNGATGTCCGTGATGAGATAGCTNTGCTTCACCACNCCGAGCGTCATGCCGTAAAAATCAGTTTCCTGAAACGCGCCCTTGCCGATCATTGCCTGCGGCACCTGGCCGGTNAGGGCGACNAGGGGCACGCTGTCCATCCAAGCATCGGCCACGCCGGTGACGAGGTTGGTGGCACCGGGGCCGCTGGTNCCCATGCAAACGCCGGCTTTGCCGGTGGCGCGGGCATAGCCGTGCGCGGCAAAGGAGCCGCCTTGCTCGTGCCGCGGCAGGATGGTGCGGATCTGTTTGGACTTGGTGAGCGCCTGNTGCAGCTCCATGCTGGCGCCGCCGGGGTAGGCAAAAATGTTGTCCACGCCCTCGCGTTCCAGGGCTTCCACGAGGATCTCGCAGCCTTTCATCGGCCGGCCCAGCGCNCGCTTGGCGGTCTTGCGTTTGGCGCTTTTCTTGGTTGTTTTAGCTTTGCTCATGTGCGGTGTTTCTGGCGGCTGTCTTCNGCGCAAGAAAAAGACCCACGACCGTTGCCAGCCGCGGGTCCTTGTCGAAATTCTTGGTTATCCTCGACACAACCCNGCGGCGCGCGCTCGTACAAGCACTACCGGAACCTTGGGCAAAATTACCNTCAGTCGTGTNATCNACGGAGTCATAGCAGGAAACCGGCCGCCGGTCAATGGTNGGGTGCGGCCGAAGAATTGGCGTCAGTNGAGTTGGCNTCCGCCTGNGTGGCATTCGCATCGGCCGGTGGTGGCAAGGGGGTGATGAGCCCNGCTTTTTCTGCTGCAAANAGGTATCCNGTCGCCAGCGCCAACTGGACGAGCACAACCACGGCGCCAATCTTTACGTATTGCATGAACGTGACGGCGAAGCCCTGTTTTTTGAGGATGCCAATGGCCACAACGGTGGAGGCACTGCCGATGGGGGTAAAATTGCCCCCTAAGCCGGCACCGAAAATAAGCGCCCACCAAAGCAGGTGACCGTATTGCTGGAACCAAGCGAGGCTGGGATCAGCCATGCCGGTTTGGAACCCACTGAGTACTTTCGCGAGTACTGCGGCCAAGGGAATATTATCCGTCAACCCGCTAAAGAAAGCGCTGCTCCACATCATCGCAATGGGGCCGGTGTATTCGCCCGAGCTGAGGGGTGACTGGAGCCATTCGCCAATCATCGTCAGAACACCGGCTTTGTCCATGACTCCGAGTAACGCAAACAAGCCGACGAAAAAGAGGACCAGCGTCCATTCCACTTCGTTGAGCACGCCTTCCACATCGGTTGGGTAAATCACCAGCATGACGGTAGCGCCAATGATGGCGATGACCTCCAGGCCCATCTTGTTGAGCACAGGAATGGAAGAGTGCAGGGCAAAGCCAAGAATGATGCCGCCCAAGACCAAGGCCGAGAGGTAAAAGAATTTACGGTNCTTGACCGTTTCCCATTCATCAAAGGCATCGACCATNGTTTGGGCCTCCGACCTGGCGGCCTCGTCGGTGAGCGGCTTGATCTTGAACAGCCACCGCACCAAGTAGAGCGTGGCCACAAAGGCGATGATGCAGTAAGGCCCCGCGACTTTCAAAAAATCCACGTAGCCGATCTTGGCGGCGGTGCCCACGATGATGTTGGGNATGGAGGAAATCAGCGTNAGCAAGCCGCCAATATTGGTGTAGATGCCCTCGGCCAACAGGAATGGCATGGCGGAAAGCTTTAGTTTTTTGCAGGCNACCACGGTGAGGGAGCCGACAATAATCATGGCCGTGACGTTGTTTAGGAACGCGCTGAACACCACCGTGAGTCCGGAAAAACAAATCAGCAGCTTGAACGGATCGCCCTTGGANACTTTCANAATNTTNACNCTGATCCACGCAAACAAACCGCTGCGTGAGATGAGCTCAACGAAAATGGTGGATCCAATGATGATGCCGATGGTGCCCCAATCGACCATCTTGATGTACGTCGGCAGATAATGGCCGCCGTGCATTTCACCACCCTTGACGATGCCCGCACCTGTGCCCAGCAACAGGGCGATGCCGGCGCCAAGGAGCACCAAGATAGCTTTATTAATCTTCTCCAGAGCCAGCATACCGAGGGTGACGGCGAGCAGGATGCCGAATACGTATTTTTGATCTTCATCTGTGCCTTTGTTCAGCAAAAAAGCGCACAGGCCGGTCACCAGCACGGCGACGATGGTAACGTGGAGCGGGTTGTGGAGTTTCTTGGCCGGTGCCGGTGCGGCGGATTCGTTGGGTTCGCTCATGTCAGACAATCAGCACGGGGGTGTTGCGGAGTTCCACGGCCAGTGAGTAGGCGGTGGCGTTCATGGCCAGTTGATCCTCGTCGTGGCCTTCCAAGACCACGAGGTCCACGGCATTTTCNTCGGCGGCCCGGCGAAATTCCTCCAGCCGATGGCCGTGCTCCACGTGCGGGGCCACTGTGAGGTCCGTNCCGTTTTCCTNAAGAACCTCGGTNCACGATTCAATNTACGCAGNCGGCTCGCGCAATAGCTGAGCGGTGAGCTTTTCGCGGGCAATGTCTGTGTCGATTTCCGGAATCTTGCCGATGGCGTCAAGATAACGGTCAAGGGTGGTCGCGCATTCTACGTGGGTCAGGTGCAGCGTGCCGCCTAGGTTGGTGAAGGCGGCAGCGTAATTGACCAGCCCGTCTAGGCCGGCCAAATGATCGGTGATTGCCATCACGCTGTCGGTGTTCTTGGGGGGCGTCTCAGGGGTGCCGTCTTCGCCCGGATGGGGCAGGATGGCGACGGGCGGTTGGGCCACTTGAATCAGAACGTCGAGATGATCCCCAAGGCTGTAGGGCCAGCGCCAGGCCTGGCTTTGCAGGTGGCGATNGGTCACCACGAGGTCCGGCTTGCGTGCGTTGACGGCGTCGAGCAGTTCCTTCACNGTTTGAAATTCTCCGCCGTCGAGGGTCTCCCANGGGCCTTGCATNGGGCTGAGAAATTTTTGGGCCAACCCTGAAAATGTTTCCGCGGGTGCCCCTTGCAAATCCGTCACCACCAGCGCCTTGCCCAGCGGCGGCGGGGCATGTTGAAACACCGGTTTGGCAGCGGCGTTGAAGACACTTTCAAACTCGTCCACCGAACTCATGCCCCATTGAACCGAATCCCTCGCGGCACCGGCAAGGGAAAACGATTCCAAAAACACAGTGAAATTATAATGGCTCCTGCTGCGTAATGCAGTGGCACGCGCCCAATCCCCAAAGCAGNGCGGTGCAGTCGATGGGCGCAACGGTGCGGCCCGGAAAACAATCCGCAAGGATGTTGGNGGCAACATCATCTGTNNGCGCCTTGAACCGGGGCAGCAGAATCGCCTCGTTGCCAATATAGAAATTGGCGTAACTGGCNGGAAGGCGTTCGCCTTCATGATGTAGCGGTGGCGGCATCGGCAGCTCTATCACCTCAAACGGCAGCGCCTCAAGGCGGCGTCGGTTNTNGGTCAAGGCGGCGTGGTTGGGATCAGCAGGATTTAGTTCCACGGCAGTCACCACCTTGTCCGCGCTGACGAAGCGCGTGAGGTCGTCCACGTGNCCGTCNGTATCGTCACCCACGATTCCTTCGCCCAGCCAATGGATGTCCTTCGCGCCGAGAAAGTCTCGCAAGCGTTGCTCAATTTCTTCACGCGACAGATTTGGATTGCGGTTTGGGTTGAGCAGGCAGCTTTCCGTNGTGAGCAACGCGCCGGCGCCGTTTACCTCGATCGAGCCGCCCTCCAAAACCATNTTCGGCTTGAATGCCGGNAGTCCGCGCAAAGATGCAATCNGAGCCGGAATGGCATNGTCATTCTCAAAAGGCGGATATTTGCCGCCCCACGCGTTGTATTCCCAATCGACAACCGCGTGGTTGGATTGGTTCTTCAAAAAGACCGGCCCATGATCGCGGCACCAGGGTTCATCCGTTGGGTGATGGTAAATCTCCACACGCTCGTTCAAGGCGCCGTTGGCCTGCAACACAGTGCGTGCTTCTTTTTCGTGTGCAGCATCACACACATTGATGCAAACCCGTTCCGCCGGCGTGAGCGCGCGCACCATGGCGGCAAAGGCCGGGAGCACCTCATCGAACAATCNGNGAAAGCTGATNCCTTCGCGGCGGGGCCAACTGAACCAAGTGGCGGCGTGTGGCTCCCACTCGGCGGGCATGCGAAAGCCACTATCCGCCGGTACAGTCAGGGAAGATCCTCCCGCAGTGCTACGGTTAACAGCGCGTACCATTGCTCACGGGNCAGGTTGATCTCGGTGGCTGCGGTCAACTCACGGATGCGGTCTGGCTGCGTGGTGCCCACCACGGGAATGATGCCGCTCGGATGCCGGCGCAGCCACGCCAGNGCAACGGCTGCCCGGCTGATGCCCAGTTCCGTGGCCAGCAGATCCAGTCGGCGCCGTACCTTTGCCGGCTTGTAATTTTCCTGCGAAGGCAGCACCGCGCCTTTGCCTTTGCCAAGAAAGCCGCCACCTAGGGGGCTCCAGACCATGGGGGTGATTTTTTCTGCGAGGCATTGGTCCAGTGTGCCGTCGGTAAACGGCTCGAGATGCAACAGGCTGGCTTCCACCTGATTGACCACCAGAGACGTCTTCAGCGCGCTTTGCAAAAGCGTCACCTGCGACGGCCGGAAGTTGCTCACACCAAAGTATTTCACCTTGCCGGCCTTCTTCAGCTTGGCAAACGCGCCGGCCACCTCGGTTGGGTNCATCAGCCAGTCCGGCCGGTGCAGTTGATAAATATCAATGCAGTCAATGCCCATGCGCTGGAGGGAATTTTCACAGCTTTCAATGATGTACGCGGCGGATTGATCGTAGCGGTACGGTTCATTTTTCTCCGGCGGCCGGATGCCGCACTTGGTGGCGATCACCGCTTCCTTGGCGAGGGTTTTACTTTGCTTGAGAGCCAGTCCAAACAGTTCCTCGCCCACGCCGTCGCAATAAATATCGGCGTGATCAAATAGCGTGTAGCCGGCCTCGTGGGCGGCGAGGATGGCCTTCACGCCGGCTTCGCGAGCCTTGGCGGTGACTTTCCGGGCGTCCCATGTGCCGGCAATCCGCCAGCANCCGTAGGCCAGNGGTGACGTCTTCAACGTGCTGGAACCAATGCGCACTCTTTCCATAACAGGGGGTGTGCAAACGGTACGGCAACCGGGGGCGCGTGCAAGGTTAAACGCTGTCAACAGGCCGCGCTTGCCTTGGCTTTGGGTTGCGGCACACTGCGCGCGTGAACGAGCGGGGAGGCATCAAGCCGTGGGCGTTGGCGGCGGTGGCCGGGCTGGTGTGGGCGGCGGCTTTTCCGCCGGTGACATTTCTTCCCGCGGCTTGGCTGGCCCCAGCGCTGTTGTTGTGGGCCACGCGCGGGCGACCGCGCCGGGCGTTTGGCTTGGGCTGGNTAGCCGGGGCGGCTCATTATTTTTNTTCGCTTTCGTGGCTCATTTATATTCCGGTGCAGCCGGGCAATTACGCCGGATGGCTGGCACTGAGTGCGTACTGTGCGCTTTACCCCGCGCTATGGGCGGCTTTTTGCTGGAGGTTGTATCNGGGCGATCGTGAGAAATCACTGGTGGACGGCCTTGCNGAATTGTCGCCTCGCGCACGATTGGNTTGGGGCGCCACGTGTGCCGCAGGTTGGGTAGCACTGGAATGTTTGCGGGGCTGGGTGATCACGGGGTTTCCGTGGAATTTTCTCGGCGCGNCGCAACTGGAATTCACGCGGCTTGCGCTGGTGGCTGCTTGGACGGGGGTGCTCGGCGTGTCGCTGGTTGTGGCGTGGTGCAGTGTGGGCGGCATGTTGGCGGTGCTGCACGTGCGTTTTGAGGGTCGGTTTCAGATGGGGAGTTTGCGTGAACTGGCCGCCCCGGCTGGGCTGCTTTTTGTGGCCGTNATGTTGGGCAGCCTTGAACTGAGCCGGCCCTTGGCCAAGGAGCGGGATCAGCTGGAGATNACGCTNGTGCAGCCGGCCATTCCGCAAACGGTGCTGTGGGATGTGGGCAATGCCGAAGCGCAAGCNAACCGGTTTGATCAGTTGATGGATTTGTCCGAGCGCGCGTTGAGCCAGGAAACGGAGCTGCTTGTATGGCCGGAAGCCGCGCAGCCGCCGTGGCTGGCGCTGGACATCTCGCACCTCACCAATCGCATNAACCGCNTNGAAGCACAGGTGGCGCGCACNGGNGCCTGGCGTGTGTGGGGCGCGGATACCGCGACCAACCGCGTGCCGTACAATTCCGCCGTGTTGCTTGATGCCAATACCTCGGTGCTCGCCAATCCCGCCCATCTGGGGCGGCCGCTGTACAGCAAGCAGCACCTNGTGATGTTTGGCGAGTACGTGCCGCTGGGGGAGGTTTTCCCCTTTTTAAAATCTCTGGCCCCGGTCGGCAATTTTGGGCGGGGCACCGGGCCGGTGGTATTCGATCTCGGAAAAGCGCGCACGTCGGTCATCATTTGTTTTGAAGATGTGGTGCCGGCCATTGCCCGGCGNGCGGCCACGCCGGAGGTGGATTTTTTGCTCAACCTCACTAACGACGGGTGGTTCGGCGACAGCCATCAGCAATGGCAGCATGCGCGGTCAGCCGCATGGCGGGCCATCGAGACACGCCGNCCGCTGGTGCGCTGTTGCAACAACGGCATCACCGGCTGGATCGATGAACGCGGTAAGTTTCATCTCGGGGCCAAAGCCATGCCGGTGCATTCGCCGGGAATCCGCCGTGTAAGTGTGCCGTTNCGCGAAGGCCAACGGACCCNGACATTTTATCAGCGCACCGGCGACTGGCTACCGTGGGGCGCCGTGGTCGCCTGCGTGGTTTTGCTGGGGCGGCAGTGGTTGAAGCGCAAAAAGGACTCGGCAGAAGACGCGGAANCGGCTAAATGAACCGCCCATGTTTGACAGTGTGCAAGCTCAGTTGACCGAAACCCAGTCGCGTTTGGCGAAGCTGCGGAGGTTTCTTTGACGTCGAGCAAAATGAAGCNCGCTTAAAGGAGCTNGACGGNCAAATGGCCGGNGANNANTTTTGGGATCANCGCGANGCNGCACAAAAGGTNGTGGAAGAAGCCGCCCGCNTGCGNAANCGCACCGANCCCTTNCGCAANGCCGAANGNCAGCTCGNNGANNTACTGGGCATGGTGGANCTNGGCCANGCNGAGGACGANGCNACNCANGCCNCCCTTGCCGAGGAGATNGCNNCGGATGCCGCCACNCTCGTGGCCACCTTNGATGAGCTNGANCTGCAGGCAATGCTCAGTGATCCGAATGATAAATTCGGCGCCGTGCTGAGCATCAACGCCGGCGCCGGCGGCACCGAGAGTTGTGACTGGGCCGAAATGCTTCTGCGNATGTACCANCGCTGGGCCGANAGCCGCGANTGGAAAGTAGAGGTGCAGGAGTTGATGCCCGGGGAAATTGCTGGAATCAAGAATGCCACGATACTTATCAGCGGCGAAAACGCCTACGGTTATTCCAAGGCCGAGCGCGGGGTGCATCGTCTCGTTCGGATTTCACCCTTCGATTCTAACAAACGCCGCCACACGAGTTTTGCTAGCGTCGATGTGTTGGCGGATATCGAGGAAGACGGCGACATTGAAGTAGATCCTTCCGAATTGCGCATCGATACTTATCGTAGTGGCGGCAAGGGCGGGCAAAACGTCAACAAGGTCGAAACTGCCGTCCGCATCACCCATGAGCCCACCGGTTTGGTGGCTGCCAGTCAGGCCCAGCGCAGTCAGCACCAGAACCGTGCCGCGGCTTTGCGTCTGCTACTCGCCAAGTTGCACGCCAAACGTGAGGATGAAAAGAAATCGGAAATGGAGCGGTTTT
>PBFV01000031.1 GCA_002718935.1 Verrucomicrobiales bacterium | reverse complement strand
AACTCCTGAGGAATCTCTAATCCCCCTCCTTTGGATGCCATGCTTTGCCCCATTCGCTGTCGCTCAGCAAGAACACCCTGAATCTGCTTGTTGATGGCTGCCTTCATCCCTTCAACATCTATATTTTCCTCTAGCGGTACGATGGGGTCATTTTGACCCAACACGTATTTCACATCCTTCAGTCTAAACTCATCCCGTCCCACAAGAACCTGTTTACGCATTTTATTTTCCTGAATGCTGGCTATTTCACTCAATAAAGTCTCTGAAGATTTCAGTTTGGGACGTGCATTTGTGCTGCGCTGTTGATCCATGAATCGAGTGATATGCCGAGCCACATCCGGCCGTTGCATTACTATGGCATCATATGAACTCTCCAGCCGACTGCGCTCTCCCAAATCTTCTCCAGCTGGAATCATATTTCCTTCTTCATCCCGCTCAAACACCTCCAAGTTTCGAGTCAAAGCCATCCGGAAAATTTGAATGTCCCGGTCTTGAGTACTCTGGTTTTGATCATCCCAACGGACTTCCACCTTCAATTCCTCCAGTCGGTTGGATGTCATCTCGTGGCCCTTGTATTTCACCATCCCGTACACCGCACCGTACACCAAGGCTAGGAGCATTACGTTTAAGCCCATAATGCCAATCCATTTACCCAGCCATATTTGCCAGCGCGCCACAGGCTTGGTGGCAATCATCTGAATTTGCGCATCCTCAATATCGCCAGCCATGGATCCGGCAGCAAACCACAGCGTGCCCGCACCAAGAAAAAAGAAAGAAAAATTCAGGGTGTAATTGATCAGTATCTGCGCCATTCCCTCAGAGGTGCCGTCTCCTTTCACCATCAAAGGTAAACCAATCACTGAAAGCACCAGTAATGCAGCCATGGCCCAGAAGAAACGAAATCGGAAAGCAGATCTCCAAGTGAGGCGCGAAATGGCGCGAGTACATGGGTTATAAATACAGTAACCAATTAACCCAATCACACCAACCAACCCTAANAGCCCTAGAAAACGAGCTCCTCCAATATAACTAACTATACCGACAACAGCTACTATCCCTATTACCCCGNCTGCNTGNGAAAGGAGTGTTTCAANCTGCCCTTCATAGACAGCAAGGACCGAAAAGAGAATTAAACCCACCAAAATAAGTACGAAGAGAGCAACTCTCAAATTATCTGGTATACCCAAGAATTCGGACCCGATTATAAGTGCTACGGCCGAAATCAAGGCCAAGGACACAGAATATAGCTTGTAAAGGTTCATGCCCAAACACTCTTAATCGCCACCCAGCAATCCTGACAATTTNTCATCAGCAGCATCAAGTTTCTTTTTCTGCACCTCTACTTTATCCTCGGATTTTCCCTCCTTATGATCAGCTGAATCAGCAGTTTCAGTCAGAGAATCCAGTTTCTCCAAATCAACCTTTGATTCCTTGGACTCTCGCACCTCCTTCTCAACCTTAGTTGGTGGCTCGGCGGCCTCCTTGTCAGCTAAACGGTCGAGCATTTTCTCTGCCTGTGTAGGCAGCGGGTTGTCAGCTTTCAGGAAGTCTGCCACTTCATGATTGGCGGTAGCCCCGGAAGTTTCCTCATCTTTNGCAATCGCGTTCTCCACAACGTTGAGGAAATAGCCCTCAAGATTTTGTGTGGGGTTGTCAACGCGCACGTCATTCTTGCTGACGTGTTTTTGTATGACATCGAGCACTTCTTTCTGCGCATCGGAATTCAATGCTGGCAATGTGAAGCGCACAGTGTCGCGCTCGGTAAGCAACTCTTCCAGAGTACCATANTCCTGNACCTTGCCTCCNTAATAAATAACAGCTCGATCACACACATCCTCAACATCTGCCAGTAAATGACTGGAGAGAATCACGGTCTTACCACGTGCTTTTAGGTTTAGGATAAGATCTTTGATTTCACGGCAGCCTACGGGGTCCAAGCCGCTGGTAGGCTCGTCAAGAATGACAAGGTCTGGGTCATTAATCAGTGCCTGCGCCAGACCAATGCGGCGTTGCATNCCTTTGGAAAACTCACCAACCGTCCTCAGTTGCACACCGCTCAGGCCAACCATGTCCAGCAGCTGTTTTTCGCGTAATTTCTTTTCCTTCGGGTCTAGCGCAAAAAGCCCACCAAAAAAATCGAGTGTCTCACCTGAATCGAGGTACTTGTAAAGGTACGATTCTTCTGGAAGATAACCGATACGTTCCTTGGTGCGGACATCATCAGGATCACGGTCAAATATCTTGATGAAACCCTTGGTGGGGCGCAGCAATCCCAGTAATAGCTTAATAGTCGTTGACTTACCTGAACCATTCGGTCCCAAAAGGCCAAACACCTCCCCCTTACGCACCTCAAACTCCACACCATTCACCGCCTTAGCTTTATCCCGACCCCAGAAATCACGGAACACTTTCTCTAAGCCGCGCACCTGCACAACCTCTTCCACAAAGTCATCCGTGGGTGGGGTTTGCGTTTCTTCTGTAATGGTCGTTTCGTTTTCAGCCATGGCATTTATTTACTTTCAGCGGCCAGCTCACCAGTCTCAATTACAGGCCTTTCATCAGGTGCGGTATCGTCATCCTGTTCAAAGGCTTCAAACTCCTCGCCCTCACGCACCAAACGGGCACTATTGAACACCACAATCAATGAGCCCAGCACGTTGAGCATGGCAGCCATTACCGGCCCAATAAGATTCAGTGTAGCCAGCACCAGACCAAGAATTACAAATAGTAGGCCGATAATGAAATTCTGGTTGATTACCGTGCGGGTCATGCGCGAGAGGTGCATGAGGAACGGCAATCGGCGTAAGTCGTTGTTCATCAGTGCTATGGTGGCTGAGTTTACGGCGATATCACTGCCAGCTGCACCCATAGCAATGCCGATGTCGCCGGCTTTCAATGCGGGTGCATCATTCACGCCATCACCCACAAATGCTACCTTATAGCCTTTGGCACGCATGGTTTCTACGTAATCCACCTTCTCGCCAGGAAAGCAATCGGCCTTTACTTCTTCGCAACCCACCTCGGCGGCAACGCGCTCTGCCACCGGCGTGCGGTCACCTGAAACAATCGCCAACCTGCGCACCCCTTCGAGGCGCAATTCTTCCAGCGACTCAGAAGCTTCCTCGCGGATTTCATCGGTCATCCCCACCCATCCAATAAATTCACCATCACGCGACACATAAATCAGGCTATAACCCTGCGTCTCATCTAGATCCACTGAGCCTTTTAGATCGCCGTTCACCTCGTTTTCCTCTAGCCATATGGCACGGCCCACGAGCACCTCAGAGGTAGTCTCTTTCTCTTCACCGTTATCGTTTACGGTCTGCTTAATGGTGGCGCGCACACCTTTGCCGGCAGTCTCGTTAAAATCTACCGGCTTGGTAAGCTCCAGCTCGGCCTCCTCTGCCAATACCATGATGGCCTTGGCTGTCGGGTGATTGCTATACTGTTCAGCAGATGCCGTAGCCAGCAGCAATTCCGCAGGCTTCACCCCATCTACCGGGGCCAGTCGACTCACCCTCAATGTACCCGTAGTAATGGTGCCGGTTTTATCAAAAACAAAAGCATTAATACGTGCCGCCAGCTCAATGTCACTAACCTGTTTGATGAGAATTCCCAAACGCGAGGCAGTTGCAACCGCTGCCACCATAGCTGTAGGAGTTGCCAAAATAAAAGCAACCGGGCTGGCCACAATGAATACGGATATCACCATCTCCAATGCCCCCGGTTCACCAGCACTAAAAGCCCAAACCAAGGCACCAATTACCAAAACCAGCGGGGTATAAAAGCCCATGTACTGATCAACGATCTTTTCAAAGCGCGTTTTGGATTGGGCGGCCTGCAGGATCAGTTCACGCACTCGCCCAAACTCAGTTTCTCCACCCACCTTGGTGATGCGCACCTCAAGCAGTCCGTCGTTATTAATAGTACCTTGAAAGACTGTATCGCCTTCACTTTTCTCAACAGGGAGCGATTCACCGGTAATGTTGGCTTGGTTGATCGAACCTATGCCGCTGAGGATTTCACCATCTGCGGGAATATTGTCGCCGGGCCGCACGCGAATGCGGTCACCGGGAGAAAGTTCATTGGCCGAAAGCTCCTCTTCTTTACCATCAGGAGTAATGCGACGGGCCTTAGTCGGCGTCATTTTCATGAGACGCCGAATCGCCTCTTGAGCACCGGAAGCCGTGCGGGATTCAATTAACTCCGCCAGCAACATGAAGAAGGCAACCACTCCAGCAGCTTGATACTGGCCTGAGCTGAACGTAGCGAGCACCGCAATTGCTACCAGCTCGTTGGTAGTCAGTAACCCTTCTCGGAGGTCGCGTATCGCAGTGCGGAAAATACGGAAGCCGAGAATGAACGCGCCAATCATCGCGCTGAAATCACCCACGGCCGATTCCTTACCGAGGATTAAGTTGCACAGGACACCGTTAATGACAAACAGGATGCCCGCGAACATGAATTTCACCGTCGTGGTCGAATGACTGTTTTCATCAGACTCTTCAACCGCATTCTCTTCCGGCAACAAATCCGACTCCGGTGTCTTTACCGGGGCTTCCTCCGGGGTAAAGATGGACTGCTCTGTTTCCTCTTCGGCCATGTTATTACTTGTCAGCCGGCGGCTGATTGATTTGCAACCGGATGATGTTGGGTTTGCTGCCGGTGCCCTTGGGCACCAAGAAAATCTTCAATTCAGGATTACTTGCCAGCTCTTGAATAGTCTCGTGGTAAATCTCGCGCATCCGTGCCTTGAGGCTATCTGCATCTGGATTGTTTTTAAGGATACTCGCATGCTGACTGGCCACACGATTAAGCAGCTCCAGCCGCAAACGCACCTCTTCCTTCTCCGTATCCAACATCTGATTCACCTCAGACTTGACTGTGCCAGTCATGTCTTCAGCAACATTGTTGGCCTTGGCTAAAATTGTCGATTTATCCGGCTTTGCGCTGGTATACAAATCCCAACTCTCACGGGCAAATGCTGGTATGTGACCAAGACTTTTACCATCTCCAAAATCTAGACTCACACTATCCTTCGTGATGGCCACCCCTAAATCGTACGTAGTCATTCGCGCCTTTAGGTGAGCCTCAATATTTTTTTCAATGGTCTTGGACTCAAGTCTTATATCCTCAAAATCATAACGACGAATTACATGGGTCAGGGCATTTTCAAGCATCAACTTGAGCAAATCCTTAGGCTCATGAAACCCAAATACATACCGATTGGCGTCGGTAATGTTATAGGACATCTTAGCTTTTATATGAATTGCTTTGTCATCCTTGGTTAACAGATAGCCATCCTCTGGATTAGCCGCCATGATGCGCCGCTTTGCATTAGGGTCTTGTGTAGGATTGGAAGGATCTAGGGGGCGATCCTGCGTCCAGCCAAATTCAGTACTAATTGGGCTCTCTCGGTCCAACCGCTCGATGGACTCCAGTGGATACGGAAGAGCAAAGCGCATACCTGCATTCCATACCTCGGTAGTGGGAGTTCGACTCGCTCCCAAGCGCAACACGATCGCGCCTTCTTTTTGATCCTCTACCGTGAAGGTATTGGAAAACACCAGATACACCACCAACACAGCAATCACCACCTTGAGGATCACGAAGCTGCTGCGCAACGCCGCATCCATCGCACGAGAACCGGCCTCTTGGCCAAGCTCTTCAGGCGTCAACTCTGACTTGTTGCGGACAGGTTCACTCATGGAATTATTGATTGCTTTTGGATTCCGGGGCCAGCTCCGGCTTCACACCTTTAAGGAAGGGGAAAGGCCCCATCGTCTCATCAAGAATTAGTGTAGATTCCGAGCGCACGGATTTTTTGATAGACTCAATCTGTAAAAGAAACAGAGCCAACTCCTCATTTTCCTTCAACTGCACGATATTCGTGGCGGCACCAAGACTCTGCGCCTGCTCTGCTTTGTCCGCCTCCAGCTTGGCTTGAGCAATCAATTGTTTACGCTTACTTTCAGCTTTAGAGATGATTCCCTGCGCTTCCTCATCGGCTTTTTTCTTCACCGTTTCTGCTTCGCTCTCCCATTCCTTCACCATGGCATCTAGCACGGTATCAAGATTCTTCTGTGGCACACCTACCCGGCGCACGCCCACAAACTTAACCTCCACCCCTCGCCCTTGTTCCGTCAATTGATTTTGCACCGCTTCGGTCACACGTACTTCCATATCTGCCCATTGCTCCTGAGTAGCGTTCGAATCGGTCGCCATTGCCATTTGGTAGGAACTGGCTAATTTTTGAACTTCAGCCTTGCCTGCATCCTGCACCATTTTCCGAACCAAGTCCCGAGTGAAATTCGTTCGCTCCTCTGCATCGGCTCCTTTATTACCCCTAAAAGACTGAAAGAACTTTGATGCCCCCTCGTCTTCAATCTTCCAGCCAAAGTAAAACTGCACGACCAGTGGGGACTTATCAGCTGTCGGCATCTCCTCATAATCTGTTTCCGCCACATGTACGCGCTTATCAAACTTATAAAGGGTTTGAAACGGCCAGGGCCTGCGAAGTTTGAAGGCAGGCCCTTTAATCACCTCAGGAGTGCCACCGCTGGTCGACAAAAAGGCTACTTCGTCCTGCCGCACTTGAAAGGTGAACATGAACGATCCAAAAACCAGCAGCAGTAACACAAAGATAAGAATGTTAACTATTTTTTTCATGTCTATTGTTCGTTTTCTCTATTGGCTCCCGGAATCTCATACATTTTTTTTGAGAGAGATTCCTGCAAGTCGAGGTCAATTTGCACTTCCACATCAGGCCCTACAGCAATGATAAATTTGCGAGACTGCCCTACTACCTCACTGAATGCATGGAGGTAGCGCCATTCCCGATAGATCTTTGAGGAAACCTTATACAGGGGCAATTCCCTTTGCAATTCACGCTTCTTGCCATCAGCCTGACTTGTGGCCGTGGCGTTAGCATCCTCTTTGCGTCTAAGGTGATGATCCCTACGCCTCTCGCCGGCATATATTGCCACCTCTTCACTATTCCGAGCAACTTTCTCATCTACTTTGCCGAGTACTCGTTTTGCGTGAACAGTTTCGATAGCTTCACCTACAGAAACACTGCTAAGATTATCCTGAGTATTCTGACCAGGAGCCTCGTTTTCTTCAGGATCACGTTCCCCCTTGATGGAGAGCGGGGTCTCGGCAGGAGGCCGAACCCCCTTGAGCCCGACAAACAGCACCTCCACACCTAAACCTGCCTTTGCCAATGCAGTTTGAATGCGATCTTTGACTTTTTGACTGTCGGAGTTATTGGCTCGCATCAGGGTTTCCAAATTGTTCTCGAGAAAATACGCACTTACTTCACGATAGGCAACATGCTGCAGTAAGGCTTCCGGGTTTTTGAAATTGAGCCAACCGCTCCTCAGCTTTTCGCGCGGCACTCGGTACTGAAGGGGAATACTGGCTTCCACAATGTTTGGCAAAACGGTGTCATTATTATCATTGCTGCGGCGAGCCATGAAATAGAGGCGGCCAGAAAGACGATTAGCCTCATAGTCTTTCCACGGGCGGTCCTGCCAAAGCTTGGGCCGAGAACCGAGGAAAGCATCTTCCATATCGGGTTCTTCAGAACCGACAATGAAACTGTGAATCTGGTTCGGGTAGTAACGATCTACCGAGGCAAAGGGCCACGGCAGTTTCAGGTGAAATCCAGGTTCGAGGATATCCGCTTGCTTGTCGGCGGTTAATACGTTGGTCTTTAGCCCCACCTCGGAGGGCTGCACCACCACAACGGTGGTTGAAATCCACAACAGCAATACCTGTATACCAATTAATACCCCGAGCCGTTCACGGAGGAAACGGTAGCCCCAAGTCTCAGAAACCTTGAACCCAAACTGGTAATTCAGTACCTCACCGGCGGTGGTAAAGACATTTTCTGGCTTGGCAATGAGACCAACTAGACGACTTTGGTAAAGCAATCGCTTCCGGTGGTCAGGCATGCGTGGTCGGTAAATTTCAAAGATCATGCCCAGCAGGTTTTCCAGCGCCATCAAGCCAAGCAAAATTGTAAGCCCCAAACTCACGTAGGCATCTACGCGCTGGTCCCAATAGCTTATAGCCACCATCGCAGCCATAGTGATGAAGAGGTAAGCCCCAAAGAGTACGCTGTCTGAAGCCGGCTGGAGTAGGCGTGCTTTTTCAATTCTGGAATAGTTTGCGGCAAATTGGCCTCGAATAAATAGGATGAGGCCCACCAGCGCAGTGATGATCAGTGCCAGAATCTGCTGGTCAGAGGTAATGATAACGGCATTACTATCTTCAGAGACACGAGCAAATTGTTCCTTTGTGGCAAAGGCTAATAGCACCAGTCCCAAGATCTGTACGACGAGCATCAGTATGGCCATGATTGGCAAACCGTATTTCTCGAATTGTTCTCGTGAACGCTTCCTTGGTAGCACCTCCCCATCGGCAAAAAGCCCTTCGCCTTCGCGCGTGGATTGCAGTTCCTCCAGTTCAAACTGCTCGTTCAACTCGTTATTGGCCAGCAGCATATGAATCCAACTGACCAATGCCACTAACATACTCACTGCCACGAAAAACAACAATGCCTTAGCCGTCACCGCCGACGTGAAAACCGACAAAGCAATCGCCCCCAGCACTGCCAAGCCGCTGATGAGCACGTTGTAGATGGCACCCTTGGTGTTATGATGGTTCATGTCAGCTCAACTCACGTTTTTCAAAAAGCCAAAATGCCCCGCAGAGCATTAGCCCCACATAGAAGAGCACATAAAAAAGTGACGTGAGCACGTAGCTCCACGACACCGTACCCTTTTTAAATTCTATATCCTGCCGTAACACCTTNAGCTCTTCCTCTTCGGGACTTACGGCATCGGAAAGCCAGAAAAGCTGCCAGTTTGGCAATAAAACGTAAAGGAATTTCGCCNCTGAGGAGCCTCTACTAATGGGCTCATCCTGACCAGTACGGCGATTGAGTTTGCGGACCGTACCTTCCTGCGGGCGGACCCAGAAGGACAAGTGGCCTGGAAGCGTGTCCATTTGCGCCTGACCGCGCAAATACTGCAAGTGTTCGTAACGGGCCTTTTGCTGTTCTTTGAATTCCTCTATGTCGTCGTCACTTTTACCAGAAGGGTCCAGTTCGTATTCACCTAACCTCAACTCCACTTCATTTTGATCGAGCTTTAGATAAATCTCTTGAACCATTTCCTCCTCTTTTTCGCGTCGGATAATATCTATAAGATTGGCAGTCAATTCCCCTTCACGCTGGCTGTAGTCCTCACCGGCTTGCTCGGCCTGTTGCTTCCAACCGGCTATTTTCTTGTCCTTTTCAGTAAGAAACTCCTCGGACCGGACGAAGGCAGCAGTCTCCCAGTCTTCAGCCGGAAACTCGCTAGGCATTATCTCGCGGGCCACGGAAATAATCGCCTGATGGAGAGGTTGATTCCAGCGATCCTTTAGCTCGCGCCGCATCAGCAGCCGTAGTTCCTCATGCTCCAATTGCACGGATTCCTTTCGCTGGCCAGCTCCACCGCTAATGTTAATATTCTCGATCGCACCCGCATCCAACATAATCCCTTCGGTCAAGGGTGCTTCGGATTCAGCCGGCACCCAGCGAGATTTCACCATGCCTTTTTCCCGCCGTAAATGTGCTCCTTCATGTTTACGTCCTGTGGAAATGCGTACTTGATACTCAAGCTTGTCCAATCGTTTGATACCTCGCGGCTCGATGATAAACGCATCCACAACTCCGCCTTTTCGCGGAGGAGGTTCATAGCTGAGGTATTCGCCCGGTGAAATTGCACCGCCACCTTCAGAGGCTTTACCCAACAGATAATCGGACATCATACCGGCCATGAAAACGCCGATGCAAATAATCATCGTAGGCATCCATTTAAGACGTGTACTACAAGCAACCGCTACCGCACCAATCGTCCATAGTGCAAAGAGTATAAGAACATTCAATGGCACCAATCCGAAATCCACATCTTGCCATAAATTCTTATCTTCCGGCAGCTTTGGTAAAATTTCTGGATCCGCCCCTGCTTCCCTAGGCGGATAATAACCTTGAGTGTCCGTCCATTTCCAAATCTCCCAAAATGAAGCTTTAATACCCGCGCTATCATCAATCCAATAGTAGGCTGCTGTTTTATCCTGTGCGCAGATAATCAGAAAACCCGCCGTCATTGCCACCACAAGGTAAAGCACGGTNTTTGGCACAAATGGCTTNTGAAGAAAATAATTGACCAACCCTCCAGCNAGATACGCCAACGCGACAACAATTAANAACGTAATGGTTCCAACAATGTCGTATTGCGTATACGCATCATGCGACATGCGGCTGGCCAACAGCACNCCGATGAGATTCAGGTAAGCACCAACNGTNAGGGCTGCGACAATGCCGAGGTATTTTCCGAAGAGAAAATGGACTCGGCCTACGGGCTTGGACAAAACGGCGAGGGCGGTTCCAGTCTCAATCTCACGGGAGATGGAGGCTGTAGCACACAGTACTGCTGCCGCCAAACCAGAGAGAAANGCAACCATTAACGCCCCGTCCTTCGTCGTTTCGAGGTCTGCATTTACCGGGCCCGTAGTGGTGCCGCCGAAGCCAAAGTAACTGGGNAGNGCCAGCGCTACACACAAAAGAGGCGCAAGCGTGAACAACAGAAGGAACACCGGCTGGCGGATCAGCTCCATAAAGGCGTTCAGCGCAATGATCGGGACTTTCCGCATGGCGATTGGGGGGGCGCATAATACTCAGATTCCCCTTCATTGCAATTGCAAACCGCCTTGAAACTCGACATTTTAAGTCATTTCCCGTATCCTCCATGCTCCGCGCACGTAGGATGGGTCGCGGCAAGGAGGACATGGGCAATCCGGCATTTCAACTGGTCGCCACCAAGGCGGGCCAGGAACTGGTGCGGTTTGCGCTCGAGCCGGGGCAATACCTCATCGGGCGCGATCGTTCCTGCCAAATTACCGTGCCCAGCCCCGAGATTTCCCGCCAGCACGCCCGCCTCACAGTCTCCGACGGCTATTGTACACTTGAGGATGCCGGNGGNAAATTNGGNACCCGCGTGGACGACCGGCAGATTGCCGGACCCGTCACCCTGCAGGCCGGCCAATCCTTTACCCTCGGCCGCACCACCCTTGAGCTGTTGGCGCTGCAGGCCGAAACCACTGAGCGCTACGTGCGAGTGCGCCAGCTTGCCAAAGGCGGCATGGGCGAGGTGTACCTGGCCCACGATCACACTCTTCAGCGCCACGTGGCCCTCAAGGTAATGNCCCCNAAGATGGCCGCCAACCCCGACCTCGCCGGGCGTTTCGCGCAGGAAGCCCTCGTCCTCGGCCGGCTCGATCATCCGCACATCGTGCCCATTCACGACCTCGGCACCGACGCGCAGGGGCAGAATTATTACGCCATGAAATACGTGCGCGGCACCACCCTCAAGGATGTGCTCACCAGCCTGCGCAAGGGCCAAAAGCACATCGTTGAACGGTACCCCCTCGCGCGCCTGCTCGAGATTTTCCTGAAAATCTGTGACGCCATCGGCTACGCCCATTCCAAGGGCATCATCCATCGCGATCTCAAACCCGCCAATATCATGATCGGCGAATTCGGCGAGGTACTCGTCATGGATTGGGGGATCGCCAAGGTACTGGGTCAGGCTGATGCCCCCGCGGAGGCCAACCATCCCGGCGGCAGCGGCACCCTGTACGGCACCGTGATGGGCACCCCGCGCTTCATGGCCCCCGAACAGGCCGAAGGCCGCCTAGATGCCATCAACGCCCAAACCGATATTTATTCATTAGGAGCTATTTTATACAATATTCTCACCCTGCGCCCGCCCATCGCCGGGGAGGACTCCGATGCCGCGTTGATGGAACGCGTGAAGGCCGGGCAGATCACTCCGCCCATCGCCTTCAATGCCGATGAACGAGACGCTGCCGTGCTGTTACACTGCCCGCAACAGGAGATTCCCGAGGCGCTTTCCGCCGTGGCCATGCAGGCGCTCGCCCGCAACCCGGCCAAGCGGTACCCGGATGTGCCCGCCCTGCAGCGCGACATCGCCGCCTACACCGCCGGATACGCGCCATTGGCCGAGCGCGCCGGCACCCTGCGCCAAATTCGCCTCACGCTCCGCCGTAATGCCACCTTGGCCACGGCGGCCGCGGTGGTGATCCTCGTCACGCTGGGATTCGGCATTCACGCGCATCTTAATTCGCAGGCGCAGGAACAAAAATTTGCCCGCTTTGTCGAAGCCGCACCGCAAAGCCACCAGCTCGCCATCCAACTCATGGCCCGGGGCGATTTCCGGCAGGCCGCCGAGTCCGCCCGCCTCGCCACCCAGTTGGATCCTGATGAAGGCCGCTATTGGCACGCGCTTGCCCGCGCCCAGTTGGCCCTGCAAAATCCGTCTGAAGCCCGAAAATCCCTCGCTCAGGCCAAGGCCCTCGGCACCACTGATAATTTTGCGAAACGGGCCGGCGCCTTTTGTGACCGGCTCATCAAGGCCCACGGCCCCGGCCCCTTGCCTCTGCACGGCATGGTGGAGGTGGCTCACTGGCAACACCGGCACGGTATGAAGATGGATACCCGCTTCACGTTGTACCGCATTAAACAGGAAAAAGCCGCCGCCCTGACCACCGCTCAGGCCGGGGTGAAACAGCTCGGCCTCACCGGACGTGTGCAACAGGACGCGCATGGTTATCTGAATCTAAACCTCGCTGGCACCCGCATCAACAACCTGCAGCCATTCAACCGCCTGCCCGTTACCCATCTCAACCTCTGGAGTACGCAGGTGTCCGATCTCCAGCCGCTGGCGCGCATGCCGCTGGCCGAGCTGCACGTGGCTTATACGCCTCTGCGTGATCTCGCCCCCCTGCGCGGCCGCCAACTTTCCACCCTGACCATCGCCTACTCACCCGTGGAAGATCTCCGGCCGCTGGCCGGCATGCCCTTGAAAAATCTGAAACTCAGCAGCACGCGCATCACCCATCTCTCGCCGCTGACCAAACTGCCGCTGCAAACCCTGCACTTGGATCGCACGCCCATCAACAACCTAAAGCCCTTGGCCGGCTTGCCTATTCGCGAGCTGCGCCTTGATGGCTGCAACAACCTGCGTGACCTCACCCCGCTCGCCCAATGCACCAACCTAGAAACGCTCACGCTTCCGCGCACGCACGGCAACATTACGTTTCTGAAAAATCTACCGAAACTGAAACGGCTCTCGTATCACTACGATGAACGCGGCCCGGTGAAGGTGGAACCGGCTGCTCAATTCTGGCGCACTCACCGCCAGCTGGCCGCCAACCGGTAAACTACTTTTCCTTTTTGATGTCCGGCTGATCGCCGAGCGACTTGAAGCCCTTGACCCGCGCCTCAACTTCCGCCGACTCCAGCTTGGAAAGTTTGGCAGTCAGTGCCTTGTCGGCATCCACCGCGCCCGCTTCCTTCGCCTGCGCCGCCAAACGCAACCACACCGCCGCTTCAACGGGAAACTTGGCCGCGAGCATTTTGCCGCGCGCCAATTGCGCGACACTGTCACCGGAAGCGGCTTTCACCACAGCCGCGCGGGCAGCGGCATCCGCCGGCACGGCAAAATTTGCACTGTTGGTGAGCCCATTGATAATTAGATCCGGATCCAGATCCTTGGAGATGGCCGATTGCAGCGTGCGCAAAATCTGCTGGCGCCGGGGTGTTTGATCTGAGCGCCGGGCAATCAGCATCCAATGGTACGCCTCCCGGAGATTCTTGGGCAGACCGTCCCCCTTAGCGCACATCACGGCAAAATCCACCTGAGCCGCGGGATACCCCAGCCACGCGGCCACCCGCCAATAACGAGCCGCCTGTGACATGTCCTTCGGGATGTGCCGACCGATTACAAAATAACCGCCTAATTGATAACTGGCCTCGGCATCGCCTTGCTGCACGGCGCGGTGCAGCCAGCTGGCGGCTTTGGCCAGATCCAGCCGCACACCGTCACCGGCCTGAAATCGCAAGGCCAGTTTTTTTTGCACGGCCAAGTCACCGGCCTCGGCCTGTTTAATCAGCGCATCAATATCCGGCCCCTTGGAGGGCGGATTTTTCTTCAGGCGCATCAGCAAATCCTTCGCCTGAGCGGCGTGTGCGGGATGACCGGTGGTGCTGGCGTTTTCCAGCCATTTTAATCCAGCCGGAATGTCCTGTCGCCGACCCTGCCCTTGCACGTAGAGGATGGCCAATTGAATTTGCGCGCGGCCCAGTCCGGCTTGGGCCGCTTTCTCAAACCATTCACCGGCCAGTGTCGGATTGCGCGGCAGTGCCCGGCCAGAGAGATAGGCTTGAGCTAGATCTTCCTGCGACTTCGCGTGACCGGCACCGGCAGCCAATTGAAAGTATTCCACGGCCTTCGTGTCATCCCGTTCCACCCCCACGCCCAAAACATGCAGCACTCCCATTTTGCCCTGAGCGTCGGCGTCGCCTTCTTTGGCAAGTTTCTCCAGTGCCGGCAGGCATTCTTTAAATTTTTTGCGGCTGGCTTCGGCATCTTTCGTCATACCCACGCCGGTGAATTGCATCGAGGCCAGCCGGTATTGCGCTTTGGCATTACTGCGGGCGGCAGCTTTCTCAATCCACTGCTTGGCGCCGGGCACATCCCGTGGCACGCCGCGGGCTTCGTACAGGCGTTCCCCCAGTTCGTACTGGGCGGTGGCATTGCCGTCGGCGGCTTGTTGCTTTAGCAAATCCAGCGGGATGGCATGGGTCAGCTGAAGGCTGGCGCAGACCAGCAAAAGGATTGTGAACCTAGTGGACTGGTTACTCATTTGTTGGCGCGGAACGCTTTGACCATGTCCCGGGCAGCTCTTATTTTTGTGATCCCCATGGGATGCACTTTCATCATTTGTTTCCGCTCGGACTCCGCGGCGGGGTGGCCAGTTTTCTCGGCGATGTACAGCCACTTGTAAGCAATCACGGTATCGACATTTACACCGTCGCCCTTGGCATAGCGAAGGCCGAGCTGGAATTGCGCCTCGCGATCCCCACCTTCGGCCTTGTCCTGCAGGGTCTTTAGGTCCACCTCTGCAAGATTGGCCACCGGTGCAGATCCGTCGGGTTTATAAAAAACCTGGGCCACAAATCTGGCCGCCTCGGCATCCGCCTGGCGGATGTCGGGCGCACTCATTTGTTTGGCCAAACTTTCCAACTCGCGGTCCACGCCTTGGAAGCCATATTTTTTGGCGAGGGTAAACCAGTAATAAGCTTTGGGCAGATCCTTCTTGGTGCCTTGGCCGCGCAAGGTGAGCAGGCCCAGAGCAAATTGTGATGGCGCTTCGCCTTGGCGAGCGGCCAAGCGATACCATTTGATGGCTTCCTCATAACGCTTGGCCTCGGCGTGGTATTGGCCAAGATTGCCCTGCGCCACGGCATAATTTTGCAGAGCGGCCTTTTCAAAACATTTAACCGCAGCCTTTGTGTCCTGCGCAATCAGGTCACCGCGAATGAGAAACAACCCCATCATGGAGAGGGCCGGCGCGTGGTTTTTATCGGCGGCCTTTTGCAGCCAGGGGATCAGATCCTTGCGTTCCACGCCCTTTACCTGACCTTCGTGAATTAAGGAAGCATAGCGATACATGCAAAGAGTATCTCCCAATAGTGCGCCTTGATGATACCAGTGACCGGCCTGCGCCGGGTCCGCGGCCGCCAATTGATCCACGCCGCCGTGATAGATCATGGCCAGCGACACACAGGCATCGAGGTGTTTTTTCTCGGCCGCCTTGGCGTACCAAGCCTTCACTTCCTTTAGGCATTCGCGCGCCAGCTCCTCCTCGTTGCGGGCGCGGTCGGGCACATTGTTTTGCTTGAAGAAAAGCGAGCGCCCCAAATGCACCTCCATTTGTTCAGCGAAACACTCCGCCAACACAAACATGGCTTCCGGTTCGCCCGCTTGGGTGAGGGGGGAGAGCATTTCCCGCCGGAGCTGAAGAATGAAAGCGGGCTTGGCGCTGTTCAGGCCATACTCCGGCCATTCCGTGACGGCCGTGGGTTGCGGTTTGAACTGCTTGGCTTCATTGATCAATCCCAGCAGCTTGTCGGCGGCCACATCCTGCCGTACCCGGGCGATTTCCAGATCGAGCCGGCGCGCAATCGCCGGTGGCAGATTGCCGGAACGCGCACGGGCCAACCAAATGAACGATTGGTTGATATCGCGCTCGAGCGACTTGCCCAGCACGTATTCCAGCCCCAGCACAAACTGCGCGGTGGCGAAGCCCTGCATGGCTGCCTTGCGCACCCATTCCAAACCGGCCTTTGGATCCGGCACGCCGCCGATGGTGCCCCGGTTAAGCTCCGAGCCGTACTCGTGCTGTGCGATGGACAAGCCCGACCGGGCCGCCGCCGCCAGTTGTTCGCGGCCTTCCTCGCGCAGCACCACCGTTCCCTGAGTGTGCCGGGAGATGGCCCACAGCTTGTGAGCGGCGTGGGCATTTCCTTGTTTCGCCGCCTTGCGCAGCCAGTCCACCGATCCCGTTAGGCTGTACTTAGGATGCTTCTGGTTTTGCATCATGGCAGAAATCAGAAGTTGCGCGGGGACGTGCCCGCCCTTGGCCGCCTGTTCCACCAGAGCAAAAACCGTCTCCTTGCTGCGGCGTTCGTAGGGCCGCCCTTCGCCAAAGCGATCCAGACCTGTTTCGTAAAGTAATGCTAGCTTGAAGGCGGCATCCGCATCGCCAGCCTTGACCAGCGCGGGCAGGCCCTTGGCGGCAGCATCCAGCATTTGCTGCCCCTCCTTAATGGTATCCTCACTGAGTGCCACGCCCTGCGAGAGAAGCAGCTGTACGGCCAGCCGGTATTGGGCCTTGGCGTTGCCCTGCTTGGCGGCAGCTCGCGCAAAGTCCAGCGACTGCTTCAGGTCGCGCGGGCCGCCGTCAGCCCAGTATAGTTTTTCGGCCAATAAATATTGCGCTTCGGATTCGCCCTTGGCGGCACGGTTTTCGAGGGCCTTGCGGTCTTCCGCCGCAATGGATAGCGACACGGCGGCCAGAAAAATGAGAACACGGGGGATCATGGCGAACAATTACTTGAGCGACGGACGCACCACGCTGATGGTTTGCTTGAGGCGCTCCACCTTGCGATGGAGGCGCTTGGCGTATTCCACATCCATCAGGCGATAACGAATCTGGTCACGCACACGTGGGTTGGTCAGGCTGGGCGCGGAATCTTCGTTCTGCTCGATCACGAATAGCATGTGATAGGTGTCGCCCACTTTTTCAAAACCGGCTTGGCCGTTTTCTAGCTCGGAAAGCTTCAGCGTCAAGTCGCCATCACCAAGGTACCACGTGACCTTGAATTTCTCGTCAAAGTAAACACGGGCGGTCTGGCCGTCATTAGCCAGCGGCCGAGTTTGGGTTTCGGCCAGTTTACGGAAGGCTTCCTCGGAATCAACCGTCCTGGCCAAATCCATCACCTGTTGCTCGGTGAACTCATTGGCAGCCAGCTCAAAGGCGAGATATTTAGCGAACGGACCCGCGCCAATCTCGGTTTTGGTGGCCTCAAAATAATCCTTCACTGCCTGCGGCGATATCTGGATGGAGTCCTCAATGTCCTGACGGGCAATGCGCAGGAACGCGTCATCAATCAGCTCCTGCTCCAGTCGCTGCAGGGTACGGCCTTCACGTTGCAGTTCGCGAATGAGATTGCTGCGGCTCTTGTCGGCGCGTCCGCCGATGTGGCGTTTCACGAGGTCCTCACCGATACCGGCGGGCAGCACGAAATTTTTGCGGCTGTAAATTTCCTGTACCAGCAACGCTTCGTTGATCATCTCAGTTAGCACGGCATTTTGCGACACCACGGCATTCGGGTCGAATGCCTGCAAACGATTGCGCATGCGGTCTTCCGCTTGTTGCACATCGTACAGCGTGATTACCTTGATGCCGCCCACTACGGCCATCACGCGGTTCACCACCTCCGAATCCTGAGCCCGGGCTCCCAGTGCCAGTAGCACGCTGATTCCCATTAAAAACAATCTTATCATCTGGGGCTCAATCTAGGTCCCACAGGCCACTTGTCAAGGGCGGCTCATTCACTTGGGGCAGTGTTTTCTGTCAACCACAGGAGGTATTTTTCACTCCCGGCAGTGATCGGCCAGGTCACAAATTCCGGCGTGTCATAAGGATGCGCCTCCAGCACATAGGATTCCAGATCAGCCAAGCACACCTCGGTCGTTTTGAGGATCATCAGCACCTCAGCTTCATTACAGATTTTACCCTCCCACCAGTAGTGCGATTCCACGCCAGGCACTAGATTCGCACAGGCAGCCAAACGGCGCTCGAGGATGCCGGCGGACAGTTCCCGGGCTACCTCGAGGCCGGGTGCAGTGACGAAGACGATGTGGTGCATGGGCTGACTGTCTATTTTGGCATTTGAAAAATCAACCTTACTCCCTAGTCTCCCGCCCATGAACCAGATTGATCTTTCTGGAAGGAACGCGGTAGTGACCGGCGGCGCGCGCGGAATCGGCTACGCGATCGCCCAGCGGTTGCTGCAATCCGGCGCCAGCGTGAGTGTGTGGGATGTGGATCCCGAGGCGGCCGCCGAAGCCAAAGCCGGTTTGTCGGAACACGGCACCGTGGATACACAAACTGTGGAGCTGACCGATACCGATGCCGTGGCGGCGGCGACCGAAGGCACCATCGCCGCCCTCGGGCACATTGATATTCTCTGCAACAACGCCGGAATTGCGGGGGGTAATTACAAGACGTGGGAATATCCGGTGGAGGAATTTCGCCGGGTGATTGATGTGGACCTGAATGCGGTGTTCATTTGCTGCCGCGCCGTGGTGCCGCACATGCGCGAGCGTGGATACGGCCGCATCATCAACACCGCCTCCATCGCCGGCAAGGAGGGCAACCCCAACGCCAGCGCCTACAGCGCCGCCAAGGCGGGCGTCATCGGCCTGACCAAGAGCCTCGGCAAGGAGCTGGCGCAGGACGGCGTGCTGGTGAACTGCTTTACGCCCGCCGTGATCCAGACCGATATTTTAAAGCAATGCACGCAGACGCACATCGACTACATGCTTAGCAAGATTCCCATGGGGCGTTTCGGTGAAGTGGACGAGGCCGCCGCGATGGTCGCGTGGTTGGCCAGTGAGGATTGCTCGTTCACCACGGGCGGGGTGTTCGACTTGTCCGGTGGGAGAGCGACATATTGATGAAAATGGTTCGCGCCGAAGCCAGTGAAAAAATCAAGGGCCACTGCGCCGCCATTGCGCAGGAGATGATGCACGTGAATCCCGCGGTCAACGCTCTTGATGACGAGGAAACCCAGACGGCCATCTACGAGGCGAGCTATGAGCTCACCAAGCAACTGGAGATTATCAAGAAGCGGGTGATAAAGCTTGAGCGAGGCGGCGGCGCGGCAGCGGAC
>PBFV01000030.1 GCA_002718935.1 Verrucomicrobiales bacterium | reverse complement strand
ATACTCGCATCGGTATGTGTCATGTGCATGCCCTCGGCTTTTACAAGTACCCAGTGGATACCGGAAATCTCGATGCCGATTTTGGTTGCCAAATCCTTCACCCGCTGGCGCTCGGCCGCGGAGATGTCGGTGACGTAATTGGAAATGGTGAAGGGCGCAATCTCTAGGCAGTCGTAACCGGTTTTGGCCGCGTACGCCATGGTGTCCTCCATCGTCCACCCCTCAAAAATCTCGTTGCAGATACCAAATTTCATCTCGCGAAATGAGGCCGTTTGGCGGATGCTTTGTCGAGGAATTTGTCATGGACGGCATGCGACTCTTTCATACCTGCCCGGTGGACAACGCGGAACTGCTCGCGGTGATGCTCGGCAATCACGACATCAAGGCGGTGGAAAAAATGATCGAGCCGATGCCCGAGGGCGAGGATGAGTTTAGCCGCCCCGTGGAGGTGTACGTGCCGGATGCTGAGTACGATCGTGCCTACGAGCTGTTTTTCGGCGACAACGAAAGCGAAATTTAGCCTAGCAACTCTTCCGCGTGCTTGCGGGCAGCGCCGACTTTCCCGCCAAGCATTCGTGCGATTTCTTCAATGCGATCATTGGCGGCTAGTCGTTGGATATTAGACTCCGTGCGGCCATCGATGACGGCTTTGCTGACGACGTAGTGCGTCTGCGCGGCGGCCGCGACAGGGGCGAGGTGGGTGATGCAGAGGACTTGGCGTTGGTCGGCTATTTGCCGCATTCGCTCGCCGACGGCGTGGGCGGTTTCGCCGCCGACGTTGGCATCGACTTCGTCGAAGATCAAAACGGGGATTGAATCTTCGGCGGCAAGGACGGTCTTGAGCGCGAGCATCACGCGGGCGAGCTCACCGGAGGAGGCAATGGCGCGCAAGGGGCGGTCGGGCTCGCCGGGGTTGGGGGCGAACTGAAATTCAACTGTGTCCAGCCCGGTGGATTTGGCCCCGGCGGGTTGATCGGTGCTGGTGAGGGCGACATCAAGCTGGCTTTGAGCAAAGCCGAGGTCGTTGAGGTGCGTGGTGACGGCCTTGGTGAGCTTGGGAATGAGCTTGGCGCGTTGTGCAGTGAGCTTTTGGCCGGCGTCGATGAGTTTGGTTTCGAGTGAATCGAGTTCGGCGTTCAATCGGGCCAATTCCTCATCGCGACTCTCCAGTGTGGCAAGTTTTTGTGCGGCCTCTTCGCCGAAGGCATTCACGGCCTCAATACTGCCGCCGTACTTGCGCTTGAGTGATTGGGCGAGATTGACGCGTTCCTCTAGGGTGGCAAGCTGGGCGGGGTCGATGTCCACACGATCAGCGTACGCCCTAAGAGCGCTTTGAAGTTCCTGCAGGTTGGTGCGGGCTTCCTCGTGGAGATTCACCAACTCGGTGGCGCTGTCATCGACCTGCTGCAAATCGGCCAACACGCGGCCGAGGTCACCGGAACGGTCGAGCAGTGAGCCTTCATTTTCACTGACCAACTGCAAGGCGCCCTGGCATAGCTCGAGCAATCGGGCGGCGTTGCTTGAGCGTTGGTAATCGGCCTCGAGGTTATCCTCTTCGGCCGGATTCAGCGCAGCATCGGTGATTTCCTTCACCTGAAAGCGCAGCAAATCAAGCTGCTGCGCGTAAGTAGCTTCATCGACCACGAGATCGGCCTTGGCCTGCTCAATTTCCGCCCGGCGTTGTAGCAGCGCGATGAAGGCGGCACGAGGTTCATGCAATCCGCCAAAGGCATCGAGGATGGCCAGCTGGCGTGCGGGGTGCAGCAGTGATTGATGATCATGAGGGCCGTGCATGTCGACGAGCCATTCGCCGATCTGCTTAAGGACCGCGAGCGTGGTGGCGCTGCCGTTCACAAACTGACGGTTGCTGCCAGCGGCGGTGAAGGTCCGTTTGAGAAGGAGTTGATTGTCCTCGCAGGGCTCGAGGCCGTGTTCCTCGAGGAAAGCGGGCAGGGGGGCGTCGAGTTGGGCGGTGTCAAACGTGGCTTCGACAGTGCATTGATCGGCCTCAGCGCGGATGAGCGTGCGGTCGGCCCGTTCGCCCAGCACGAGATTGAGTGCGCCAATCAGGATGGACTTGCCTGCACCCGTCTCGCCGCTGATGGCGTTGTAGCCGGGACCGAGCTCGAGTGTGAGGTCGGTGACTAAGGCAAGGTTGCGAATGCGCAGCGATTCCAGCACGCGGGCATTGTGCCAAAACAGCCTGGCGGGAAAATAAAATTGTGTTCACCGCGCCATTCAGGCATCCCAAGCGGCCGATGTCGTTTGAGTTTACATTTCTGGGTACCGGCACCTCGCAGGGTGTGCCGGTCATCGGCAAGGAGTATCCGGAGGAATTTTTGGCCAACCCAAAAAATCACCGGCTGCGTTCATCGATTTATGTCGTCACCGATGAAGTGAAACTGGCGGTCGACACCACGCCCGATTTCCGCACGCAATGTCTGCGGGCAAACATCGATTGGCTGGATGCCGTGCTAGTGACCCACGCCCACACCGATCATATCATGGGCATGGATGATTGCCGGCGGTTCTGTGACATCCGCCAGAGGCCGTTGCCCATTTATGCCAACCCGACGGCGATGGGGCATTTGCGTCGCGTGCACGCGCATGCGTTTCATGATGGCGAACATCCACGCGGTTATTTTGTGCCGGAAGAGCACGTCATCGACGGGCCATTTGAGATTGGGGATTTGCGTGTAACGCCATTTGATTTGCCGCACGGAAGCATGGGGTCGACAGGATTTCTTTTTGAACAGGCAGGTGTGAAGCGATTGGCGTATTTTACGGATGCCAAATCCATCCCTGACGAAGCGGTGCAAGCCGCCAGAGAGGTCGAGGTGCTGGTGCTCGATGCGTTGCGCCCGCAGGAACACTGGACCCATATGAGCACGGGCGAGGCGTTGGCGGTCACCAAATCTGTGGGCGCCGGACAAACTTGGTTCACGCACCTTACCCATTACTACGACCACGATGTGGATGATGCCAAGCTGCCCGAAGGCGTGCGCTTGGCGTGGGATGGGTTGAGGGTAATTTCCAAGGACCAATGACCAAGGCCTAAGGAATGGCCAAAACCCAAGGGCCAATATGAATGATGCGAATTGGTTATTCCTTGGTCATTAGGGATTGTTGATTGGTCATTAAAAAACGGCCGCCTGAGGCGACCGTTCTGCAAAAGCCGTTATCGGCCGTTTTTCACGCTCCCATTTCGTCCTCGAAGGAGCCTTCGGCCACCGGGAAGCAGAGCTGGTCGCGCACGTATTGAATGCCCTCAATGGCGGTGGCATCCGGATCGCGATAGTTGCTCTCAGTCTCAGCGATGAGCGGGGCAGTCTCAGTGCCCATAATTTTGTTGTAGCGGGCGGGGTAGCCGATGTTGATGAGCATCTCGGCGTAGCGGACCATGTTGAGGTCGCCGCTGCCGAGGTCGGTGAACTGCATCGCGCGGTTGCGCCAGTTGCCTTCCATTTTGCGCAGGGGCACGTTGGGACGGACGACAAAATTCTTCACGTGGCACGCGTATACGCGATCGCGCACGGCGGGATGAGTGAAGCGCGTTTCCCAATCTTCGCCTTCCCAGCAGTGGGAGGGATCGGCATTGACGGTGAGGCAGGGGTCGCCATCGCAAATCTCCACCAAGCGGCCAAACTCCTCCGCGCACATGGCGGCGGTGCCGGGATGAATTTCGTGCGCGAGATAAATGCCAAGACTGTTGGCATGCGCTCGAATCTTGGCGGTCTTTTTCACGAACCGCTCCTCGCCTTCCTTGATGAGGTCGAAATCGCCGCCGGCCCAGAAGCCCCACGGGTAGCCGGTGGCCAATTCCCAGCCATGCGAGGCGCCCCAAAACATTGGCAGGATTTTGATGTCCAGCGCCGCCGCGAGGTCCAGCAGGCGCAGCAGGTAATCCTCAGCCCACGTTTCCAGTTTACCCTTGGACATCTTGGCCACCTCCGGCGGCACGAATGGTCGCAGTCCCTTGGTGCCCGTCCACGCGCTGGTGTGCACCCAAAACATGCAGTGGCCGCTGATGCCGTCGAGCTTCAGCCCGTGTTTCTCAAACGCCTTGCGCACGAGGTGCGGGCGGGTAAAGCCGCCGCTTTTGCCCTCTAGCATGTAATTGCTCGGCTGCGCGCCCACTGCGCCGGCTTCCTTGGCAAATGTCAGAAATCCGTCAAGTCCCTTGCCGCCGTGTTGCGCGCCTTCAATGCTGCTGTGATAAATCGGTTTCGCCATAATTCAATGGGTTTTGGGTGGCGGGAAAATAGCGAGGAATGACGAGGATGGCAACCCGTTTCAGCGGGATTTTGCTATGGGGTTTTGGGCTGGTGCCAAGCTAAGGATTGGCCACCTTGGCTCGCTCAACGGCCAGTTTCTTGTGGGCACGGGCGGCTTCCTGCCGGATCCACGTGTGCCAGCCCCGCTCGAGCATGGGCAGGTGTCCATGCCAGTTACGATCTACGGTGGCAACAAAGGCTTTTTCCAGTCCACCGTTGCGGCGCGGTGCGTTGGTTACTGCACGATCGCTCATCACGGCACCGAGAAATTTCATCGCCTTCCCGTCCGGGCTTGCGCGCATAAAGAAATCGAAAATGGACCAGCCGACATCATAGCCCTGACCAATGTTGCCATCAAACATCCGATCCCATTCATCGTAGCTGGTGGTCAGCAAATAATTCTTCAGCGGCGGCAGCTTTTTTTTCTTCAACAAATCTTCCATGCGAATCCAGCGTTCCAGTTGGTCTCGCCGCAGGCCATCAGCCTTTTGCAGCCACGCGGGTGCTTCACCCAGCCAGTCGGCACTGCCTTCGATCATCCAGAACGGTAGTTCGCCGATGATGTTGTCCATGATCGCGTGGCAGCCCTCGTGCAAAATGGTGGGCACGAGCCGCCAGGAGAGATGCGGCTGTTGGCGCCACGTGACGATCTCTTTTGTCGCGGCGCTAAAAAAGCCCAGCAAGTTTTTCGTGACCTTCTTGCGGTAACGCACCTGCGAGTAGCGCTCGTAGTCTGCATACTTGCCAAAGATCCGTATGCGCACGCGGAAGCGTTGGTCCACTTTGCGGTGAAACACCCGTTCGTGACTGCGCACGAGATTGTGCAGGCCGTAATTGATCGTGTAGACCATGTCCTTGCTCATCACATAATCGTGCACGGCGAGTTCCGCGTAGCCGAGGTGAAAGCCTTTCGGGAAATTCCCGGCAATGGCCTGCGTGCGATCAACGGCGTAGCCGACCGGTATCTTCTTTTTCGCGGCATTGGCCTCCACGCCGAATATTGAAGGCTTGAAATCGCGCCCCTGAAACATTTCCCTTGTCACCTCGAGTGCGGCGTGGGTGCAAGGCGCGGGCAGGGCGCACAGCAATAGCAGCAGTGCGGCACGCAAAACAGTTTGGTGGTGTGCAGCGTTCAGGCGAATGCTCCTCCTTCCCCGCAACCTGCAACCGTTTTGGCCCGCTGTAAAGGGGGAGATATTCAGAAATCCCGCGATTGCACCGGGGCCGCGCGGCGGGCACACTCCGTGCGTGGAGCCATTTTACGACACCCATGCGCATCTGACATTCCCGGATTTTGCCGACGATATCCCGGGGCTCATCGACCGCGCGGAAGAGGCAGGCATCACGCGCATCATTACCATCGGCACGGATCTGGAAAGCAGCCAACGCGCCGTGGCCATGGCCGAGGCCCATGCGCCGGTGTATGCTGTGGTGGGCTGGCATCCCAATGATCTTGATCCCGCGCCGGACGACGTGCGTCCGGAGCTGCGCGAGCTGTGCGGGCACCCCAAGGTAGTGGCCATTGGCGAAACGGGCATCGACTATTTTCGGCTGCCCAAGGATGAAGCCGCCGCCAAAACGCTCAAGGTCAGGCAGGAAAAATATTTTCGCCACCAACTGGAGCTGGCCATCGAGCAAAACCTCAACGTGGTGGTTCACCAGCGCGCGGCACTCGAGGCGACCTTGGAAATTTTTGAGGAGTATGCCGACCAAGTGCGCGGGCAATTTCATTGTTTCGTGGATGACGCACCGGCCATGCGGCGGGTGGTTGAGCTTGGTTCGGTGGTTAGTTTCACCGGCATCATCACCTTTAAAAATGCTGAGGAAGTCCGGGAAGCCGCCGCGGCGGTACCGATGGAGGCGGTGATGGTGGAAACCGACAGCCCGTTTCTTGCGCCCATGCCGCACCGCGGCAAACGCTGTGAACCCGCCTACACTCGGCACACTGCCGAAAAGGTGGCGGAAGTGAAGGGCGTGTCGTTGGCGGAACTCAGCGCCGCTACCTGCGCCACGGCGCATGCTTTTTTTCCCAAGCTCGGCTGATCAAGCCGGCTGAGAAATCCAGCGCATCAACTGCTCCTGTTGCAGCAGCAGATTAAAGCCGTAGGCCAGCCCGATGCCCAGCATCGGCGCGAGGTCAATCTTGCCCACCACCAACCGCAGTGGACGCAGTGGTGTGAGCAGCCGCCGTCCGGAAGAATCGACGTTTTGCCAAAATGTTTTTTCGCCGAAATAAATGTAGCTGTTCAGCAAATACAAAACGAGTAGCCCCATCATCAGGTACACCGCCGCGCGCAGATCCAGCGCCATCATAACCGGCAGGTGGCTGGCTAGGTCAATTGGCTGCGAAACCAGCCCAAGCGATTCCGTCCATTTCACCTCGCCAAACTGTACGGCTCCCGCCAGTGCCAGAGCCGCCATCCAATGGGTGAAGGCGGGCCAGCGGCCCAGCCAGCCGAATTGGGCGTCGAGAAAAGCCGGCCATTGAGAATCACTTTCGGTCTTCGGCCGCAACGTGCTCAACAGTGCCAGGCAGAAATATAAGGCCACCATCCAGCGNCCAAAACTGAGTACGGAATAAGCGAGNGCCCGGTTGAAATGGTCGCTGCGAAAATGCGGGGATTCATTCAGCAATTCCAGCGAAGGNACCCAGTTTAGGCCGGGGCCGAATTGATGATAAAACACGGCGCGCAAGCCNAGCAGCGCGAGGANCCCCAGNAGAAACACCCANGANTGCCGCATCACCGGCCCCAGCTTGGGCNCCGGCCCGAGNATATGATNAGCCGGTTTGGGCCGGGGCATAGTGCCGGCACGCCAGTGCATCCACAACAGCAATGCCGCCAGATTCAGAATCAGGTGCAACCACTCCATCCTTGACGGACGAAATCCTACAACATCGCCAACAAAGTGCTAGCCATTTCTGAAGGTGTTTCGGCCACGCCAATGCCGGCCTCACGCATGGCGTCTTTCTTGGCTGCGGCCGTGCCTTTGCCGCCGCTGACGATGGCTCCCGCATGGCCCATTCGGCGTCCGGGCGGTGCGGTGGCGCCGGCGATGAATCCGGCGATGGGCTTGGAGCAATTGTCCTTGGCCCACTCGGCGGCTTCTTCCTCAGCGGTACCGCCAATTTCNCCGATCATGATGATACCCTCGGTCTCNGGATCGTCATTAAACAATTTCAACACATCGAGGTGCGACATGCCGGGCACGGGATCGCCGCCGATGCCTACGCAGGTAGATTGGCCTTTGCCGGCACAGGTAAGCTGCCACACNGCCTCATAGGTGAGCGTGCCGCTGCGGGAAACCACGCCGATNTTGCCGGCTTTGTGAATGTAGCCGGGCGAAATGCCAATGCGACAGCCGCCGTGGGAATCCTTTCCTTCTCCGGGCGTCACCACGCCGGGGCAGTTGGGACCGATGAGCTTGGTGCTGCTATTGTCCAAAACTTTTTTCACGCTCACCATATCGCGCACGGGGATGCCTTCGGTAATGGCCACGATCAGCTCTAAACCGGCATCGATGCCCTCAAAAATGGCGTCCGCGGCAAAGGGCGGCGGGACAAAGATGGCGCTGGCAGTGGCGCCGGTTTCGGCCACGGCCTCGGCGACGCTGTCAAAAATGGGTACGGTGTCGGCAAAGGTTTGGCCGCCTTTGCCCGGGGTGACGCCGGCGACGAGTTGCGAGCCATAGTCGAGGCTCAGCTGAGCGTGTCGGCCACCGAAACCGCCGGTGATGCCTTGGACGATGAACTTGGTATCAGGTTTAACGAGGATGGACATGGGAAGTTANTTTGCAGCTTCGACNGATTTTTGAGCGGCCTCNGCCATGCTCTCGGCGGTGATGAGGGGCAGGCCGGANTCAGCNAGGGTTTGGCGNCCGGCNTCCACGTTGTTGCCCTCAAGGCGCACAACGAGCGGTAGTTTCAGGTCAGTTTCCTTGGCGGCGGCCACTACGCCCTCGGCGATGGTGTTGCAGTTCATGATGCCGCCGAAAATATTGATGAGGATCGCNTCNACNGAAGGATCACTCAGGATGATNTCAAAGGCGGCCTTCACTTGTTCCTGCGTGGCGCCGCCACCAACGTCGAGAAAGTTGGCCGGCTCACCACCGTAATGTTTGATGGCGTCCATGGTGGACATCGCGAGGCCGGCGCCGTTGACGAGGCAGGCGATGTTGCCGTCGAGTTTGATGTAGTTGAGGTCGAACTTGCCGGCCTCGACCTCGAGCGGGTCTTCCTCGGACAGATCGCGCATCTCGGCGATGTCCGGATGGCGAAACATGGCGTTGCCATCAATGGACATCTTGGCGTCCAGNGCCACGACGGCCTCGGTGCCGTTTTCGTTTTCGATGAGCGCCATCGGGTTCACCTCCACCATCGAGGCATCACACTCGCTCCAGGTTTTGTATAAATTCTGCAGCAGCCGGGCGCATTGGCCAATGAGCTTGCCGCGCAGGCCCAGCGCAATGGCGATCTTGCGTCCTTGGTACGGCTGCATGCCCAAGTCGGGGTCGATCGTTTCCTTGAAAATCTTTTCAGGCGATTCCTCGGCGACTTCCTCGATGTTCACGCCCCCCTCAGCGCTGGCCATCAAGATCGGCCGGCCTTGCGCGCGGTCCAGCAGCACGGCCACGTAATACTCGCTTTTAATCTCCTGTGCCGAGGTGATGAGCAGCCGGTTCACCTGCTTGCCCTCCTCACCGGTTTGCTTGGTAATCAGGACGTTGCCAAACATCGCCCCGGCCTTGGCTTTGGCGTCCTCGGCGCTATCTGCCAAATGCACACCACCTTGGAATCCATCCTTGAATGTGCCTTTACCCCGGCCGCCGGCGTGGATTTGGCTTTTCACCACCACGCGCGCGTGGCCTTCGGCAAACAACTTGTCGATCGCATCATTCGCCTCCACCAGCGAGGTGGCTGGCTCGCCGGGCGGCACCGGCACGCCGTGCCGTCGCATTAATTCCTTGGCCTGATATTCGTGTAGATTCATGAATAAAAAACGGTGCCCTTGCTATGCGGCAAGGGCACCGGACGTTCAAGTAATTTATCGATTAAACTAACGGTTCTCCACCGGCACCCATTCCAGCCCCTCGTCGCCGGCGTATTCGGCGCGAGGCCGAATGAGGCGATTGCCGTCGAGGTGCTCAAGAATGTGGGCTGTCCAGCCCGCCGTGCGCGCGATGGCAAAGATGGGCGTGAACAGATCCGTCGGGATGCCGAGGCTGTAGTAAACGGTGGCGGAATAGAAATCCACATTGGCGTTGAGGTTTTTCTTTTCCTTCATCAGCTCAGCGATACGCTCGCTCATGTCGATCCATTTGGTTTCGCCCAGCTCGTTTGTGAGCTTTTGCGCCATTCGCTTGAGGTGCGGCGCGCGTGGGTCGAGCGTGGTGTAAACGCGGTGGCCGATGCCCATGATGCGGCGCTTGTTGGCCAGGCAATCATCAACGTAGGCGTCCACCTTGTCCACGCCACCAATCTCGTGGAGCATCTTAATGACGCCTTCGTTGGCACCGCCGTGAAGCGGTCCCTTGAGCGTGCCGATGGCGCTGGTGATAGCGCTGTACACATCACTGAGCGTGGCAATGGTGACGCGGCTGCTAAAGGTGCTGGCGTTAAAGCCGTGATCGGCGTGCAGGATGTAGCAAATATCGATGGTGCGCTCCATGTCGGCGCTGGGCTTTTCGCCGTTGATGAGCCACAGAAAGTTAGCTGCCTCGCCCAGCTCGGGATCGCTCGCAAGAATCTCTTTGCCTTGGCGGTTGCGGTGAAAGGCGGCGATGAGCACGGGCACCTGCGCAATGAGGTTCAGGCTCTTATTGCGTGCGGCATCGAGGTTGTCGCCGGTCTCGGGATCGTCATCATAGCAGCCCAGCGCGCTGACGGCGGTGCGCAAGGCGTGCATCGGTTGGGTGTCCGCCGGCAGCCCCTTGATCAGGTCAACCACGCCTGCAGGGATTTTGCGGCGGCCGGCCAAATCTTGTTTCAAGGCGGCGAGTTCGTCAGCGTTGGGCAGCCGCTTGTGGTATAGTAGGTACACAACCTCCTCATACGTTGCGTTTTCCGCGAGGTCGTTGATGTTGTATCCGCAGTAGATCAACTCGCCGATGTCGCCGCGCACGTCGCTCAAGTGCGTGTTGGCGGCCACCACTCCGGCCATACCTTTATCAATTTGAGAAGGTGATTCGCTCATTGTCATAACTGTTTTGCTCCCAAGGGGGGACAGTGTGAGTGGCAGACCATAAAAAAAACTGCTCTGAAAGGTCAAGCATTCGCGGCGCGGCGATATACGAGAAACATCTCTTCACCGACCAATTTTCGTGTATGCAGGCGGAATTGGGCCGCATCTTCCAAGGTGCTGAAACCCACCCCGTCACTGATGGTCGGTGCCTCCCGGCCGCCAAGAATGAGCGGGCAAATCGTGAGGTGCACCTCGTCCACCACGCCCGCGCGCAACAGGGAATCATTCAGGCGGCCGCCGCCTTCGCATACGATGCGTTTCACTCCCCAATCATTGTGCAGCCAATCCAGCGCCGTCGGGAAATCAATCGCGTTCACCCCGCAAATTTTCAGCGTGTGTGCAGCTTCACGTAAGGCCTTGGCCCGCGGGCGGCTGATGCGTTCCGTGGAGAGCACCACCACCGGCGCTCCCGTGGACCCAAACACGCCATGCGCCGGATTCACTTGGCCGCTGCCGCTGGCGATCACTCGCAACGGCGCTTTCGGCTTGGCATTTGCGCGCAGGCGGATTTCCGGTTGGGCATTGAGTGTGCCCGCGCCCGTGAGGATCGCGTCCGCCTTTTCCCGCAACGCCATCATCCGCTCGTGATCCGCCCGGCTGCCGAACTGCGTGATGCGCCGGTTCGCGCTGGCAATCTTGCCGTCAGCCGTCATCGCCATGCAGATTTGCACGTGAACTTTTCCGGACGCACTCATGCGATGAACATGGCATCGCCGTAGCTGAAGAAGCGATATTTTTCGCGCACCGCCTCCAGATATGCCGCCAGCACTGCCTCGCGCCCGGCAAACGCGCTCACCAACATCAGTAACGTGCTGCACGGTAAATGAAAATTGGTGATGAGCCCGTCCACGACTCGAAAAGGGTGGGGCGGATAAATGAAGATATCGGTGGATCCGTCCATCGCTCGCAACGGCCCTTTAGCTGCCGCACTTTCCAATACGCGCGTGCTGGTGGTGCCCACGGCAATCACGCGCCCGCCTGACGCCTTTGCTTGCTCGATGGCGCTGACGGTTTCCGCTGGCAGTGAAAAATGTTCCGTGTGCATCGCGTGTTCCGCAACTCGTTCGGCTTTCACGGGGGCAAAGGTGCCCAGACCAACGTGCAGCGTCAGTTCTGCCAAGGTGACGCCCCGGTCTTGAATTGCCTCAAGAATGGAATCCGTAAAATGAAGTCCGGCGGTCGGCGCTGCCACTGAGCCGGCGGCCTGAGCATACACTGTTTGATACCGTGCCGCATCTTCAGGATCGTTTTCAAATGCACCGCGTTCAATATAAGGCGGCAGCGGCATTTCGCCCAAAGAAGGCAATTCCGCTTCAATATCCTCCGTGCCCGTAAACTGTAGCAGGGCGTGACCTTCGGGATTTTTCTCCTGCACTTCGGCTTGGATTTGGGTCGGCTCAGCGGATCGGTTTAAGAGGGTGAAAGTGGAGCCCGGCGGGAAGCGTTTGCCCGGACGCAAAAGTGCCCACCATTGGTTGCNGNATCNAGCGGTGAGAAGCAGGCACTCCACAGCCGCGCCGCCACCGGTTCGNTGACCGCGNAGGCGGGCGGGNAACACACGGGTATTATTAAGCACCAACACATCGCCNGCCNGCAGTAAATCAGGCAAATNGGTGAATTNACGGTGNGCACACTGGCCATTTTGGCGATTGAGCTGCAAAAGGCGGGAATCCCCNCGCTGCAGGGGNGGATGTTGGGCAATGAGGTCNGGCGGCAGATCAAAGTCAAAATCCGCTGTTTCCAGTGGTTTTTCGGAGTTTTCGNCCGTCATGCGGGAGAAATAGCGCATTTTTTGGTGAAAAACCAGCCTGCAACCCATCCGCAAAAGGCGTTGACAAATGTGAATAAGTGACACTAAAGTGTTGCGTTGTGTGGCGATATGGGTTAAATGTGCAACCAGCACACCGTGAAAGACGCAAGCGACAGCGCGCCGGTATATTACAATTCACTCTTCAATCATGGAGTGGATGGCAAGAGGCGTGTGCAGGTGCCGGCAAAGTGGCGGCCGCGTCAGCCGGAGGTGGAATTCACTCTAATCCTTTGGCCGAAATCAACGCATGGCCCTTGTTTGCGGGTGTTGCCTCCGGAGCAGATGGCCAAGTTGATGGCGGATATCAACTCCATGAGCAACGACGACCCGAACAAGGTCGTCCTGAAACGATTTATCGGCAGTGAAAGTGCGCAGGTCGCCTTGGACAAGGCGGGGCGCATTTGTTTGCCGGAAGANATGGCCAAGGCGGCCGGCATCACCAAGGAAGCGGTGCTGGTCGGATTATTGGACCGGTTTGAAATTTGGGATCCGGCGCGATACGGCGCCGTGAGAGGCGAGGANCAGGTNATGGCNNGCGCGGCCTTTAGCCTGATGGAGTAGCCGNAAAGATGTCCTGCCATTCGGCAGACGCCAAGGAGGTGGGTAGCGTGCTGGCCGGGGCGAAGGCCCCGGCTGGCACTGCCCCGTTTTTTAAAGGGATGAAAACTGGAATGAGTCGCAGCCGAGTGGGGTTGATGCTGATGCTGTTGTGTCTGCTGGCATTGCCGGCTCGTGCATTTACGCTCATTGGGCCTAACGATCCGACCGGGCAATCCGCTACTGGTACATTGGTGCTGTTTAACTTCCCGGATACGCTGGGTAGGCCTGTGCCAATTAAGGAATTTTACCGGTGGAATTATCCTCAGCTAACATATGCCTTTGACAGTACGTTCGTTCGTTACTTTGGTCACAATGGAATGGCGGCAGTTAGTAATGCATTTCGCGTGTTAAATGACTTCTTTGAGCCGGAGGATAGTTCGTACACAAATGGCGTAAGCTCGATGGATTTGATTCTCGAGTACGATGGTCATAACCGTAGTTGGGATTTTAATCCCACGGCCAATCTTGAAAATGTGACGGATATGCAGTCCATGGTGCTTGGGCTGTTGGTCAATCAACTCGGTCTGGGTAATCCGCATCGGTACGCTTTTATTATTCACGATGTGCTCAGCTACAATGCTGCTGCAGCCGGTAGTACGGGTACTTTCCATGTGACCTTGCGCAATTATGATCCGTACACCTATCGCCCTACATCAAAAATTAACGGAGTCAATTACGGTTACTGGCTGTATAATGACAGTCCTACGGCACCTGCGAACATTACCGTGTGGGATGCCATCGAATATTCGGTGGGTAGCGATGATGAATACAGCGCCATCGCGGGAATTCGTGACGTGATCAACTTTGGCGGACTTGCTTGGCCAGGTCCGGCGCCAACAGTATTTCGTACGCCGGGTGTATACTTCCGCCCGGATGATTCAAGCGATGGTCCGTTGCCGCTAAACCGTACGGCGAATCGGGATCAGCCTCGCCATACGCTTACCTTTGATGACGCGGGGGGGTTGAGATACCTGTATCGGACCAACAATATCGTTATCGAAACATTAGATGCGTCGGTAACTTTGGTGACTCCGGCTAACATGAATCCGCCAACGCAATTAACTTCAGGTGCCGTTCCGCCCAATTCTCCTTTTCTTACACCCCAAATCCGTACCGTTGCCGGTCTTCCCTTATCAGGTGTAGTGCCAACGCCTCCAGCTGGGGGTACTCTTCGACCTCAGCCAACAGCTATAATTCGCCAAGCACTTCGTGGCGGTATAAACAAGATCAAGTACAAATATACCGCATTCGATTCGCTTCTAGGTTCGGCATACAATCCACAAAGCGCGGTATGGAATGACGTAATAATCACAAACGCTTTGCCTACTGATACGGTGCCTGCTAGTCCTCCGTATTTTCTTCAAGTAGTTCAGCGGACAACAACGGTTCCGGACATAATTTTCATTGCAAACGATCTTGGTGTTGCCGGTAACGTATTACCGGTTATTTCACTTCCGGATACGACGGGGTGGGCACCTCTAATCGCTCCAAATTCACAATCTGGGGCTACGGCAAACCTTTTGGGGCCAGGCAGTATATTGAATCCTGGGGCGAATACTTCGATTCAATATATTTTCACTACACGTGCGCCGTTTCATCAAATTATTTGGGCCGGGGAGCCAGGCATTGAGGGTAATTTTATAAAACAATTCCAATGGGGATGGGTGACAAACACTGGCCCTGAGGATTTTATAGCTTTTCCGGAATCTGACATAACTCAGGCTGAGGCGATTACNGGACCGTCAGCAGAAATTCCCTCAATTACTGCGATTTCTGTAATTGACGGCACGACTCAAGATTACAAGTCATCGCCGTTCACTGGTAACCAAAATGGAATAAATCGAACTAGAGACACAGTCTTTATTTATGGTCGGCGTACAGATTCAATCACTGCTATTGAGGTGTTAAATACAGCTGGTACGACCATCATGCAAACAATTGATCCTAGGCCATACATTATTAGTGATCAGTTGATTAAGCTTTCTCCTGGTGCGTTCAATAACAATTCAGAGGGAACTAATTTAAAAATTAGATTAGTGAATTCAGTTGGTAAAGGAAGTGCAACAGATCTAGGGGACATTCTTGCAGGCATACCTTTGATCACAAGCACACAATACGACGGGCTTCCGTTTAATACGCGTAAATCAATGATAATTGAGGGATCGGGATTCCTGACCAAAGCTGGAGCGTCAATTAGTCATATAGAAATTTATGATGATATGAATGCAACCAATTATGAACATGAGACCGCTCCTGTACCTTTTGCTCGCGTTCCAGTAACAACTGCTAGTGTTACGATGACTGATACAAAAATCATAATCCCTGCTGATTATTTCACAGATCATAATGCTACAATGTCAGACCCTGCTGCTGGTTTGTATGGGGCCACGATGGGTATGCTTAACACGAGGGTTCGTAGTGATGGGAATAGCACGAATGCCACTCTAGATGTATATGCTCGCCAAATACGGTTATATCGAAGTGACGGGGTAAGAAGTCTTCATAGGCCAAACGCTCATAAGTGGAGTCANGTTGGTGTTGGCGGGAGTAGGATTCCGGCTGGAAATAGAATAGTAACGCCGTATATCGTAAGCGTACAAACAGATACTACTTTACCAGCTGGGTTGACAGCATCGGATGCGAATGCCACTTGGACCAGGAGTGATAATAATGATGTATTGATAATTCGTGGCCATGGTTTGGATTTAGCGTTCTCAATTGAATTCGTTGATGGTGAAGGGCATTTAATTCAAGCGACAGATGGAAATGGGCTGCCACCCGCGCCAATCAGTTTACGTAACGGTGTTGAGCCAAGCGCATTAGCTCCAGGAGTCNCAATTGTCGCCTGGGATGATCCGTCACTTACAGCAGATGCGGACGGTTTTGAGATTCGTATTGCTCCTCTTACCTTCGGTATGAATGCGAATCCATTGTTTGATTCAATAGCAGCAAATAATGTGAGCACTCAGAGGCGTGTGGTAATTCGTACTCCATTTGGAACAGCAATTGCACCTCCGTCGCAATACATTCTGATACAGAATTAATGCTCGATGAGTTACGAACATGTGCCCGTAATGATGCGCGAAGTGCTGGAAGCACTGCAGCCGCGCGCTGGCGGACGGTACGNCGATGGCACGATCGGCGGTGGTGGGCATGCTGCGATGATTCTTGAAGCTAGCGAACCTGGGAGCTGGCTTGGAGGATGCGATCGGGATGGCGCGGCTGTGGAGGCCGCGTCATCCCGCCTCGCGCCTTATAATGAACGGGTTGAAATCCGTCGAGGAACCGCAGCGGAGCTCGGGGAATGGATTGACCCGAAAAGTGTGGATGGTGTTCTTTTGGATTTAGGGGCCAGTATGCCGCAGATGACTGTAGCGGATCGGGGTTTTAGCCTGAAAGCGGACGGGCCGCTCGATATGCGGATGGATCACCGAGGCGAATGGACAGCAGCGGATTTGGTGAATGAAAAGAGCGAGTCGGATCTCGCAAAAATTTTTTGGGAATTGGGTGGCGAGCGTGCCTCGCGAAAAATCGCCCAGGTAATTGTGAAACAACGGATTCAACAAAAGTTTGAAAGGACGATGCAGCTGGCATCAGCGGTGGAGTCCGTAAAACCCCGGCGAGGGCGTCGGACGCACCCGGCTACCAAAGTGTTTCAGGCGCTTCGAATGGAAGTGAATGGTGAACTGGGGCAAATCAGGAATGCGCTTCCAGTTGCTGCCAGTTTATTGAAGCCAGGTGGCCGCTTGGCAGTGATCACATTTCATTCAGGTGAAGACCGGCTCGTTAAGAGTTTCGGTCGTGTGGAAACACGGGACTATGATGTACCGGGCGAAGTCGATGTGCCGGAGCTGCGAGTGGCGCGGCCCCAACGCATGCGCTGGGTGCAGCGAAAAGCAATCAAGCCGGACGCAGTTGAAGTGGCGAATAATCCGGCCTCGCGTTCTGCGCAACTAAGGGTTTTGGAGAGAGTGGGAATGGAGGAAGGCGAGTGATGGACACAGTTAAAAAAATTATTATTACGACAATGGCCCTCACTGCGGTTGTAAACGGTGCGGTCAGCAAACAAGGAGAAGAATTTCAACCCTTCGGGCGGTTGCCGGGGCATCAGCGAAATCCGGATCTGGCAATTGGCGCCAATGGTGGATTCATTGCGTGGCAACATTCAACACAGGCAACAGATGGCGATCGCGTTGTGATCGGCCGGCTCAATGTGCTGCTTGAAGGGCAGGGATCTCCAACCCGATTAACGAGTGATGCCAAGCGGACCAATGAGAGCCACCCATCGGTTGCTTTGTTGCCGAATGGCGGTGCCGTTGTGGCTTGGGAATCGGGTGCACGGAATAACCGCGAAGTCCGAATGCGCATAGTAAATGCCGTGGGCGGTTATCAAACCGGAATTGAAAAGGTGAACAGTTATACTCGTGGGAATCAACAGGCTCCAGCGGTTGCCGCAAATACTCAGGGGGAAATAATGGTCGTGTGGGAAAGCGCGAATCAGGATGGGGATGGCAAGGGGATCTTTGCCCGTCGATACACACCGGTGGGTGTTCGAGTGGGTGGAATTATTCGGGTGAACCAATCCGTAACGTGGAATCAAACGGCTCCGGCTGTCACGGCTCTGAATGATGGCCGTTTCATCGTGGCGTGGATTGGCGAGGCGGAACAGGGACTGACCGCTGCTGGCACGCCGAAAATGCGCGGCCATGTGATGGGGCGCCTTTTCGACCGGCAAGGCAATGCAGTGGGAAATGAATTTCGGATGGATGGAGGGCAAGCGCTATGTGCGGAGCCGCGGCTGGCCGCCAAGGCCGGCGGCGGCTTCGTGCTAGCGTGGACACAAGTAGACGAGCAGTTACGAATAAATGCGCGTGATGTGTTTATCCGTGAATTCAATAAGGACGGATTGCCTTTGGCTTTGGCGGCCAAGCAAAACCGATATGTCTTGGGTATTCAACAAAATGCTAGCCTGGCAAACGCGGGAAACGGGATGTTGATGACCTGGGATTGTGGTTCACAGGATGGATCAAGTTTTGAAGTCCACGCACGAATGTCTACTGGAGGTTCCGAGTTCCGGGTGAATACGCGAACACTTCACCAACAGAGAATGGTAACGGCGGCCGGAGACGGAAATGGCCGGGCGATGGTGGTCTGGGTGGATGTACTGAATTCGAAAAACACGACTCTGAAAGCGCAAAATTTTTCNACGCGCGGTGGCGGTGTGGATTTGGCGACTGGCCCGAGTGTGACCGAAGGAGGCATCGGGCCGCAACGAATGCCATTGGTGGTGAAAATGAATGAAAAGAATGTTTCGCCGGGTAGCGAACTCGAGCAACAACGGGAAAACCTNCGCCAGGAGGCAATCGTCCGACAGGAAGGGGCCATCCAGGAAGCGTCAATGGTGGCCCGTGAGGCCGCCGCCAAAAGTGCGGTGGAAGCTGTGAAGAGGGAAGCTATGCGCCAATCAACTCGTCAGGGGAGTGGCCAAATCAAAAATCCTTTATTGGAAAATAATCCGGTGGAGGAAACNCGCCAATCACTNNCANAAANGAGTGNAAGTGNGGCATCTAATCGCATAAACATGAANNCTANGNNCAAAGTCGAANCACCAAAANCATTTGGACTGCATGGGGGAAGTCAGCGNAGCGCGATCGGNGCGGTGATGCGCAGTGGNGGTTNNACGATTGCTCGGTCGAATTTNGCTGCTCAAAGNGCGTTGCGAAATTCNGCNAAATCCTACAACACGACCCGNCNGTCANTGGCCAGTGGNCGTNGNTCGATCGGACGNGTNTCGTCGGCNTATGGCTCACGGTTTTCAATNTTGAACCGCGGCTCAAGCCAGATCACGNCTACCCGTCCTTCAGCTGGCGTGCGGCAGTCAGCACAAAATGCGATGCGCGAATATGCNCGGCGGCGTTTAATGACGGCTTCTNCGCCAAGATTTTCAATGCGCCCTAGCCAATCGCCGACCCGCTCGCCAACCGGCGTGCGAAATCTGGTCCCTAGATCAAGCGGCATCGGTCAATCGGCACAGAATCGGGCTCTGACTTTACAACAAAACGCCGCTTTTGCTCAGAGTCAAATGCGTCGGGCTCCGGTNNNTGCCACNTTAAACCGAAGCACCGACGGTCGACTAAATCTTCGGATTCAATCTCAGGCCGGNAAACGTTACGTGGTNCAAAGTTCGNNAGATANAGTGAATTGGAGGAATACCGGNCAGGTGCAAAGGGGTACCGGCAGNCCAATGATGATGTTGCCGGTGCGGCCTGGGCCGGGACAAAGATTTTTAAGGGTTCTGCCTAGCAATTAACAAAAATGAATCGCAAAAAAAACGGANCTAATGTACGTTTCGGGCCGGCACTCAANGCAGTGCTGATCTGTTTAATTACCTGCAGTCTCGGTCTCGGGTACGTCTGGCAAAAACAACAGATCAACACGCTGGGCGGCCGAATCAAGGAGAACGAAATTAAACTGGAGGAATTGCGCCGGGTGAACAAGGACCTCGGCGATCGTCTGGCNTANCTGATGTCCCCGCAGGAATTGGACGCGCGACTGCGTCACTTGAACTTGGACNTGCAGGTNCCGCTGCCNCAACAGATTGTGGTGTTGGTGGAACCGCGCCATTCGGAGGCCCNCACGAGGACAAGTGAGCATCAGGCAGATTTGCGCACGGCCAGTCGATGACCTCCATCGAATGAAATGGACCATTACGATCCCGGCGTTTTGAGATACGCAGCCAAGCGGTGGCTGTTGTTCTTTGCCGCAATAATTCTCTTTTCCTTCACGCTGCTGGGATACCGGTTGGTGGACCTGCAGGTGATTCGGCACGATCAATTAAGCAACGCGGCCCGCGNCAACACGATTCGAACCGTTGAAAGGGCCGCCCGCCGNGGAGATATTCTNGACCGCCGGGGCAATTTGCTGGCGACCAGTTTGTTTGTGAAAACAGTCTGTGCGGATCCCAGCATGATCGGGGAATACCGGCCACACATCGCCCNGACCTTGGCGCCCATGATTGAGATGGATGAGGTTGCGCTAAATGATCGCCTCGCGCCCCGAGTNTTTCGCAATGAAGCCGGACAGGTGCNCACCAATCGTTACGTGGTGCTCAAGCGCAAAGTGCCNCGCGAAAAGTGGGACGCCATGCGCGAGGCCTTACAGAAAATGGACCTTGGGAATGAGGCCGGGCTTACCCGNAGCCAGCGNTTGTATTTGCGTGGTGTGAGGAAATCGATTTTTGCCGATCGNGCCGAGGATCAATTGCGTGTGTATCCCGGTAAACGTTTGGCGTCCCATGTGTTAGGCTTCGTGGGCGGNNCNGATCACAAAGGCAAAGAGGGCATGGAGGCGGTNATGGACAGCAANCTCACCGGCACGCGCGGGTGGTTGGTGACGGAGACGGATTCCAGAAANCGCGAGTTGGTTTCGATGCGNCGTCAGGATGTTGCGCCCCGCAACGGACTGAACGTCGTCCTCACTCTCGACATCGGTGTGCAACATATCNTGGAGGCCGAGCTCGCCAAGGCCGTGGAAAAGCACAAGCCATTGGGAATCACGGCGTTGGTGGTCGTGCCGCNNACCGGGGAAATTCTCGCCATGGCCAATNTGCCCGATTTTGANCCAAATATTCCCGGCAAACANGAGGCCGCCCATCGCCGGAATCGCGCCGTGACCGATACTTCAGAACCNGGCAGTACCTTCAAAATCGTAACCGTGGCCGCCGCCCTGCAGGATCAACGCGTATCGTTGGGNAGCAAATTTGATTGTGAGCGCGGACTATTCTATTACGGNGGCCGCCGTCTGCGCGATCACCATGCCTACGNCAAACTTTCGGTTAAAGAAATCATCACCAAATCCTCCAACATCGGATCCGCCAAAGTGGCCCTGCGACTGGGCGCTCCGCGGCTGCATCATTACGTGACCGATTTTGGTTTTGGCCAGCGCACGCGCATCAGCCTGCCGGGAGAGGTGCGNGGCACCGTGCATCCNCTCAAAAAGTGGAACAAACTCTCTATTACCCGCGTGCCGATGGGGCACGAAGTGGCGGCGACCCCNATTCAAATGGCCATGATGATGAGNGCCNTCGCCAATGNCGGCAAACTCATGCGCCCCATGCTGGTCCANTCNCTGCGNGATGAATCCGGCCGNGTGGTCGTCAAGTATCATTCGGAANCCATTCGGCAGGTGGTCAGTTCGGAAACGGCAGCGAAAGTCACTGAAGCCTTGAAAACAGTGGTGGGCGAGGGAGGNACCGCCAAGCGCGCTCGCATGCAATACCACACCGTNGCGGGCAAAACNGGCACNGCGCAAAAACCCGGNCCGGGAGGTTATATGCCTGGAAAATATTATTCATCNTTCGTTGGGTTTTTCCCTGCCGANGAACCGGCCCTGTGTATACTCGTGGGCCTTGATGAACCTGCGGGCGATTATTATGGCGGCCTCACGGCAGCGCCGGTGTTCAANGCCATTGCCGANCGCACGGCCAGTTATCTGGGCATTAAGCCGGATCTGGTCGAGCAGGGNACGGTCGTTTCTTCCAGAGAGGAGCCCTAANGCATGACGGCCCGTGAGCTGCTGNCNGACCTGCCGCACCGNTGGCTGCAGGGNAACCCTGANGTAACGTGTGAGACGGTTGCGTATGATTCGCGCCAAATCACACCGGGCGCCGTGTTTATCGCAATTCGCGGNANCNGAGTGGATGGCCATNAATTTCTCGAAACNNCCGNCGCNGCCGGTGCGGNGTTGGCGATTGTTGAGGAAGNAGNCAATCTNCCGGCTTCCATCGGGGCNGCTTTGGTTCCGGATGCNCGTNTGGCCTTNGCTAANTTGGCNGCCAGATTTTANNGATACCCNGCCAGAAAGCTGCGNCTCATCGGCATCACAGGCACGAACGGCAAAACTTCGGTGGCNTATTTGCTGCGGCACCTTCTGTCGGCTNCCGGCCGGTCCTGCGGGCTNATTGGGACNATCGAATATGATTTGGGNGACCGANTNGTGCCGGCGGCGCGGACAACGCCCGAAGCTCTGGANTTGCATCAATCCTTTGCTGCTATGCANCGGTCCGCCTGCGATTTTTGNGTAATGGAAATCAGTTCGCACGCCCTNGCTCAACAGCGGGTGGCAGGGCTGGAGTTTGCNGCCACGGCATTTACCAATCTTACTCAGGATCATCTCGATTATCACGGTGACATGGAAAGCTACTTTGCCACCAAACGGCAGCTGTTCACGATGTCGGCAGACGATGCCGTTCAATGCGTCAATGGCGACGACCTTTTTGGCCGGCGGTTGGCCAATGAATTCGGTTTGCAAACCGTGGGTGAAAAGAACGCTACTTATCCGGTCACCGTCCGTGAACTGCGGCAGGCTTCCACGGTTTTTGCAATGAACGGCAAGGAATACACCATGCCGTTGATCGGCCGCCACAACGTGGCCAACGCCTCACTGGCCCTAGCCTTGGCGCAAGGAATGGGCGTGGAGGCGGCTGCTTGCGCGCAGGCGTTGGCGCAGGCGCCGGCGGTACCCGGTCGACTGGAGCCGGTCGATTGCGGCCAACCCTTTGCCGTCTACGTGGATTATGCGCACACCGATGATGCGTTGCGGCAGGTGCTGCGCACGTTGCGTGAAATTACCCCGGGCAAACTGCATGTGGTGTTTGGTTGCGGCGGAAATCGCGATTCAGGTAAACGAGCCAAGATGGGAGCGGTGGCAGCTGAGCTGGCTGATTTCGTTTGCCTAACAACCGACAATCCACGTCGGGAATCGCCCGAGACAATTATTTCACAAATTGCAGAGGGCTGCGCNACGGTGCGCGACGGCGGCTGGCAGGAGGANCTTGATCGCGAGCGGGCCATTGACGAAACCCTGCGGACCGCACNCGCCGGCGACACCGTCCTCATCGCCGGCAAAGGNCACGAGACTTATCAGGAAATCAACGACACGATTCAACNCTTCGATGACCGCGAAACGGCGCGGGCAATTCTCAACGCGATGGGGAATGCACATTGAACACCCGCACGCTCCAATTTGTTCGTGAAATCTGCCGAGGCGAACCGCANGGTTGGGACGACACCTTACCGTTCACGCGGATCTGCACGGATACCAGAGCTATTGAAGCAGGGGATTTATTCATCGCACTGCGGGGTGATCAATTTAACGGCAACCAATTTGCTGCNGATGCATTGACGATGGGGGCAGTAGCGGCGCTGGTGGATGAACCCATTGAAAATCTTTCCCCCAGCNTGTTGGTGAATGACGCCCGCTGCGCACTGGGTCAACTGGCTGCGGCTCACCGGCAGGCACATGACATTTCNGTTATTGCCGTAGCCGGTTCCAATGGCAAAACCTCCACCAANGAGATGCTTGCGGCCATCCTCCGTGAGTCAGGCGCTACGCTGCATAGTCCGGCTAGTTTTAATAACGACATTGGGGTGCCGCTTACTTTGTTGCAGCTTTCCNAGGCNCATCGAGCGGCGGTGGTTGAACTGGGCACCAATCATCCGGGTGAATTAGCTCCCNTGGTAAAAATGTCTTCGCCNACCCACGGCATTCTCACCGGCATTGGCCGTGAGCATCTGGAGCATTTTGGTGATCTCACCGGCGTGGNCCAGGAGGAGGGCGTGTTGGGTGAGTTGTTGCCGGAGAGTGGAAAACTTTTCCTGTATGGNGATGGTCCTTGGGTTAAGGCATTGGNCGAACGCAGTCAGGCGGAAGTGATTACTGCGGGTTTTGGCCCGACGAATGACTGGCGTGTCGAGACGGTGCGCCTGATGGAAGAGGGGACGGTTTTTACCATCAAAACGCCGGAAGCAGAATGGTGCGGTGAATACNGCACTCCACTGCTTGGCAAGCCACAGGCNGGCAATGCNGCNTTGGCNNTGGCNGCCGCTTATGCCGTTGGAGTAAATCCGGCNAAAGCGCGCAAAGGATTGGCCGAGTCACCGGTGCCGGCCATGCGAATGCAATGGCAGGAGGCTGGCGGTGTACGCTGGTTGAATGATGCCTACAACGCCAATGCGGATTCCNTTCTGGCTNCGTTGGCTACCTTGGCGGAACTNGATTGCCGGGGCCAACGCATCGCTGTNATTGGCGCCATGGCTGAGCTGGGTGAGCACACCGCTGAAGCCCACGCCGAGGCTGGGGCCGCGGCAGCTGCTTTGGATGGCCTGTTGGCCGTGGGCNAGCACGCGGAAGTAACGGCAGAGTCCNCNCGCCGGGCCGGCCTGGAACGCGTGGCCACGGCGGCAGATGTGGATGAGGCCATTGCGGCATTGCGTGATTGGGTGGTGCCGGGCGACGTCGTCCTGCTGAAGGCCTCGCGTGCGGCGCGCTTGGATGAAGTGTTGCGACAGTTTTAATCCGTTCCGGCGGAAGNAGGATGTTTTATTACCTCAGCCAGTTTCCCGCTTGGCTGGAAGCCAACGGGCACGCGCAATGGGCCGATTGGCTCTCGGGGCTGCGCGTGTTCCAGTACATCACCTTTCGCGGNGCCGGNGCGGCCATCACGGNNCTGCTCATNTGCTGGTGGCTNGGGCCGCGCGTCATTGAGTGGCTGAAAAAAATCGGTGTTCGGCAGGAATACGAGGACCGCGCGCGCGCCGAGGGCAAGATGAACGACGGCGTATCCAAGCGCGGAGTGCCGACTATGGGCGGCCTGTTGATCGTTGGNGCCATCGACCTATCTGCGCTNCTGTGGGCGCAATGGAATCCGCTGGTCACCCTCACATTGCTTTCCATGCTGGTGCTATGCCTGCTTGGCTTTTACGACGACTATTCCAACGTCACCAAACAAGACAGCGCGGGCCTGACCGAAAAAGTGAAGCTCGCCGTGCAATTTCTGCTCAGTGCGGGCATCGCCGTGTACCTATGGCGACTGCCGGAGACGCGGGCGCTGATCACCGAAGTGATGGTGCCATTCATGAANGATCCCATTTTGGCTGGGCCTTCAAAAACAATGGTTTTTTCGNTGGCAGCANTGGTGGGCTTGNTTGTGACGATATGCGCGATTATGGGCAGCTCCAACGCGGTCAACTTCACAGACGGCCTTGANGGTCTGGCCNTNGGCAGCGTGGTGATTGTGTCGATGGTGTTTTATATTTTTACCTACTTGGCCGGGCACGCCGAGTTGGCGCAGNNGCTCAACGTGCCCAAGGTGGCCGGCGCCGGGGAATTGTCCGTGGTGTGCGCCGCCATGATCGGNGCCGGGCTGGGGTTCNTGTGGTTCAATTGTTTCCCCGCCAAAGTGTTCATGGGCGACACCGGTTCGCTGGCACTGGGCGGCTCCCTCGGCATCATGGCCGTGCTCATTCATCAACCCTTTGTGCTGGTAATCGCCGGGGGCATATTTGTGCTGGAAGCCGTTTCGGTGATCATTCAACGCGGCTGGTTCAAGTGGACGCGCTTCCGNACCGGCACCCCGCAGCGCGTTTTTTTGAAGGCGCCGCTGCATCATCATTTTCAGGAAAAAGGCTGGCACGAAAACCAAGTGGTCATGCGCTTTTACATTCTCGGCATCCTCTTCGCCGTACTGGCCTTGGCGACGCTTAAGCTGCGCTGATGAACACNGCCGGCCAACGCGTATGCGTGCTGGGCCTCGGCGCNAGTGGCCGNGCGGCCGTNGAGTTGCTCCTCGCCCAAGGCGCTCAAGTAACCGCAATAGATGCTGCCGATAATGCCTCCTTGCGTGATTGGGCCNATTCAGCTGGGCAGGCGGCGGAGCTACGATTGGGGGAAAGCGGCCTGATTGAGGAGCGTTTTGATCTATGTGTGGTCAGTCCGGGCATTGCGGTGACCCATCAGCAAGTGGTCGCCTTACAAGCGGCGGGTATTCCGGTTTGGAGTGAGTTAGAGCTGGGTTCGCGNGCTGTTGATTGCCCTGCCATTGGCATCACGGGAACCAATGGCAAGACCACCACAACCGAATTGGTTGCGGCAATTTTAAATGCCAACAATCGTTCGACGATTGCCGCCGGAAATATTGGCACGCCGCTCAGCGCGGTGNCTAGNCANTCNAGTCAATTGGATTGGGTGACGTTGGAGGTCAGTTCTTTCCAGTTGGAAACCAACGACTTGTTTAAGCCGCGCATTGGCGTGTTGCTCAACTTGGCCCCGGATCACTTGGACCGGCATGGCACAATGGATGACTACATTCGAGCGAAGTCACGCCTGTTTGAGAACCAAACACCATCCGATTTTGCGCTCATTCAATGGGAAGCCTGGCAGNAATTGAAACGGCTGGGCGTGAAGCTAAACGCGCAGTGCATTACNTTCAGNGCCACCGTGTCGGAGGCGGACTGGTATTTGGATGGCGGTCAACTCGTGAGTCAATTGCCTGATTCAACTGAGCCATGGCCCGACTTCAGCAGGTGCGAATTGAGCAATCAGCCCAATCCCGAAAATATTCTAGCTGCACTTTTAGTTGGCCATTGTGTGGGGTTAGCAATGAAAGACCTCATGCCGCCGCTGCTCGCCTATCAGCCGGGGCCGCATCGCTGCGAGTTGGTTGGTGAGGTGGGTGGCGTACGGTTTTACAATGATTCGAAGGCCACCAACGTGCATGCCCTGTGCAGTGCGCTNCGAGCCNTGCCGGCGGATGCGGANCGCAAAAATGTCTGGCTCATCGCNGGCGGAATGGGCAAAGGACTGGATTTTTCCACGGCCCAGATGGAGCTAGAGCGGCGGGTGAAGGGGGTGATGCTGATTGGTGAATCAGCCCTGAAAATTCAGTCTATTTGGGGCGGTTTTGTCCCTTGCCAAATCATTGATAATTTGATACAAGCTGTGGCTGAAGCAGGGAGGAATGCTGTTCCGGGAGACGTGGTGTTGCTGTCACCGGCTTGTGCGAGTTTTGACATGTTTGACAGCTACCAGCACCGGGGCGAGGCCTTTCGCGAAGCGTTCGCGGAATGGCAGCGCGCCCACGGTCCCGGCGATTAGCGCCGGATGCACCCGGGACAGTGTGCAGCAGGTGTGACTGGCTGTTCACACCGTGTTCACAAGTTCTGCACATTGGGTTTTACGCCCTTCTGCTTCAAGGTTATCAATGCGTGTCGCCTTGGCGGCATAAGGAGGTTGCCCGACAGGGCTCTACACAACACAGGGAGGTTGTAGTTATGAAAGGAAACAATTCTATCTTGCCGCCGGGTGCGAATTTCGAAGGCGCACGCCGTGGCCGTTCCAACATGCGCATGGCCGTGGTGGTCGTCGTGATGCTGCACGTCGTGCTCTTCACCGGCATCCTATTTCAGGCCTGCAAGCAAAAGGAAGATGATGGCGGTGGTGCCGATGAAAAACAAAGCAAGCTTTCCACGGCTGAAGAGATGGCGCAAATCGTCGGGCAACAACCTGAGGTGCCGCCGTTACCGTCCACTGGCGACGCTTCACCGACCGGCCCCTTGCCGCCCACGCCGGCACCGACTACCACCGAAGCCTTGCCGCCCCTGCCGCCAACCGGTGGAGGCAATGCCTTGCCGCCTTTGCCGCCAAACGGAGGTGCATCGTCGGCTGCCCCGACGCCTGCCCCCACACCCGGGCCGTTTGACGTGACCGCACCCGGTCCGGNACCTGCCTTGGGCAATGGCCAGGAACACGTNGTGGCCAATGGTGAAAACTTTTGGACCATCGGCAAAAAATANGGTGTGAGCGCGCGTGAGATTGAAAAGGCCAATCCCAANGTCGTGCCAACCCGGATGAAGATTGGTCAAAAACTGACGATNCCCGCCAAGTCAGNNCCGGCTCCCGCGCCTCCGGCCCCGCCGGTTACNGCGGCCGCGTCCGGCTNCGGTCAACACATCGTGGCGCGTGGTGAAAACTTCTGGACCATCGGTAAAAAGTACGGTGTCAGTGCGCGATCGATTGAACAGGCGAATCCCGGCGTGGTGCCAACCAAGCTGAAGATCGGCCAAAAGATCNCCATCCCGGGACAAACCCCGACCGCAGGTACGCCGGGGCCCTTGCCGACGCTCGGTGGTCCGCGCGTGGATCTGACCACCGGCTTGCCGTTGCCGCCGCCACCGGGTAGTCCCGCGCCGTTGCCTGAACGGTAAACCAATCACCCATGAAGAGCGCGGCGGGATGCCGCGCTTTTCCTTTGTGCCATGCGATATGCCACCAACACGCTGGCTGTTTGTGTTGCCGGCCTGCTTGCCTTGGGCATCGTGATGCTCTACAGCGCCGGCATGGCGCAAACCGGCGCGCGATACCTGACCATGCAGCTGGTTTGGGGCGGGTTGGGCATCGCCGTTTGTTTCGTGGCGGCTGCAGTCGATTATCGGCTCCTGAAAAAGGTCGCATGGCCGCTCTTTGCAATCACAGTGGTGATGCTGTTACTCGTGCTCATTCCAGGTGTGGGCATAATGAAAAACGGGGCACGGCGCTGGTTTGATCTCGGNCCCATGAATTTTCAACCCTCCGAGCTGGCCAAGATTACGCTCATTATTGTCATTGCCGCCTGGGCGGAAGCTCAAGCGCGGCGTATGCGGGAATTCAAGTACGGACTACTCATNCCCGGAGGCATGATCGCCCTGACGCTGGGATTGGTTTTTCTTGAGCCGGATTTCGGCACCACCATGCTCATGACGGGCGTNGCCGGCATCATGCTGTTCGTGGCCGGCACCAACTGGAAACACATNGTGCCGCCCTTGGCCGCCGCCGCGGGTGCCATCACCATTGCCATCATGAATGACCCGGTGCGCCTTAAGCGCATCATGGCCTTCCTGCACCCCGAGCAACACCGAGAAGGCGTCGGCTTTCAAGCGTATCAAGCTATGCTNGCCCTCGGCTCCGGCGGCTCCACCGGCTTGGGCCTGGGAAATGGCCGGCAAAAACTTGGCTTTGTGCCCGAGCATCACACGGATTTTATTTTCTCTGTCATCGGCGAGGAACTGGGCGTGGTTGCCTCNCTTGCGGTCGTCATCGCATTCATGGCCATCGTCGTTTGTGGACTGTACATCGCATGGAATGCGCGTGACCGGTTTGGCATGATCCTCGGAACCGGCATCACCGTGCTCATTGGCCTGCAAGCATTCATTAACATNGGCGTGGTCACNAGCGCTTTGCCNAACAAAGGCCTGCCATTGCCATTCATTAGCTACGGTGGTTCGAGCATGGTCATGATGCTAGGCAGCGTGGGCATTTTGTTGAGCATTGCCAGCTACTCGCGCGCGGGCAGTGAGGCNGCTGAGACCGATGCCATCGATGACACCTCGCCCTTTGCCGGCGGCGAACCTTCACAGCCCGAGCTTTTGTCCNAAGACGCCTGATGGCTGCCACGGCCCAACCTCATGTGGCCATCGCCTGCGGCGGCAGTGGCGGCCATTTTTTTCCCGGTNTTGCCGTGGCCCGTGAATTAGCCAAAGCCAATGCCCGCGTGACATTAATCGTTTCTGAAAAGTCCATTGATCAGCGCGCCGCGGCACAAACTGAATTTACCTTTACCCAAATTCCCGCGGTTGGCTTCAGTCTGGGCAGCCCGTTAAAATTCCTAAGCAGCCTGAAAGCAGCTACNAGTGCTGTGCNCAGTTTTTTTCAANCGGAACCACCCCAAGCTGTTTTGGCCATGGGNGGTTTCACATCGTTTGCCCCGATTCGGNTNGGGCGGCAACTCGGGGCGGCCACTTTTTTGCACGAATCCAACGCCATTCCCGGCCGGGCCAATCGNCTTATAGCGCGCTGGNCNGATGAGATTTTTGTTGGCCTNGATCCNGCGCNCGCAAAATTTTCGCACGCTTGCATTACCCAAACTGGCACGCCCGTTCGCGAAGATTTTCGGCTCGGCACCGGTGAGGAAGCTCGGAATGACATGGACATGGCCAACGATCGGCCATTGGTTGTGGTGACGGGCGGGAGTCAGGGGGCGCGTGGTTTGAATAGATTGGTTGCGGCTAGTTTACCTCACATAAAATCCAATGCCCAATGGTTGCACCTTTGCGGGCCGCATGACTTGGATAAAGTACGTGCAGCCCACCAAAACACTGGCGGCGCGGTGCACGATTTTTTTGACAACATGCCCTTGGCGCTCCGCGCGGCGGATCTCGTTCTAAGCCGGGCAGGTGCTTCCTCGTTGGCTGAACTGGCGGCGGCAAATTGTCCCGCCATTTTGGTGCCGTTGCCCTCCGCCGCAGATGACCATCAGCGCGCTAATGCCCGCGTAGCCGTGGAGTCCGGGGCGGCTTTGGCCGTGGAGCAGGATGCATTAAGCGGCGAAGCCTTCGCGGCGCAAGTAGATGAACTTCTTGCCGATACCGGGCAGTTAAAAATGATGTCTGCCGCCATGGCGGCTTTGGATCATCCGAACGCCGCCCAGCAAATCGCCGGAAAGATTCTGCGCGCCTGTGAAAAAGGCGGAGTGGACAGATTCGATTAAAGCGCAAACGATTAGCGTGTGCAACGCATTTCCCGCGAACAACTCAGTGAATGGCTGGCCGGTGGTGTCGCGAACGAATGCGTTTATCTGGTTGGCATCGGCGGCTGCGGAATGAGTGGGCTGGCCCATCTGCTGCTGGATTTAGGGTGCCGCGTAATCGGCTCGGACCTGCAAATCAACGCCGAGATTCATCAATTGCGCGAACGCGGCGCGACGGTTTTCGAAGGCCACGCCCCGGAACAATTGCGCGGAGCGGCACCGATGCTTGTGGCGTACAGTTCCGCCGTGCGGCGCGACAACCCAGAGCTGGCGCTGGCCGAGCAGTTGGAAATCCCTGTGGTGCGACGAGCGGCGTTGTTGGCCGTGCTGGTGCAACAACGACGCGGGATTTGCGTGGCCGGTATGCACGGCAAAACTTCCACCACGGCATTGCTGGCCCATGCTCTTCAGGAATTGGGCGCTGATTCGGGCCATGCAGTGGGCGCGAGGGCGCCTCAGCTCAGCCGACCTGCGCGGATGGGTGGCGAGGGTGGCTTTATCGTGGCAGAGGCCGATGAGAGCGATGGTACGCTCCGCGAATTTTTTCCCGAGCAGTCCATCGTGCTCAACATCGATGAGGAGCACCTTGATTATTACGCCAACTTCGCGGCCGTGTGCGGTGAGTTTACGGCATTCGCTGAGCAAACGGAGGGCACCATCTTTTTTTGCGCGGACGATCCGCGGTTGGTGGAATTGTACGCCGCGCGGGCGGATACCGTGACGTACGGGTTTAACCCTGCCGCCGAGTATCGCGCGGAACTGCAGCCGGATGGTCCGTTCACTGTGTATCACGCCGGACGGCAGGTGGGCGAATTTCGAATTCGCCAATTCGGGGAGAAAAACATTTCCAACGCCGTGGCGGTGATTGCCTTTTTGCACCGGAACGGTTTTGCTCCGGAAGCCATTGCCCGTGTGTTGGAAACGTTTGAGGGCGCAAACCGCCGCCAACAAATGCTTTTTGCCGATGATGCCATTCGTATTTTTGACGATTACGGGCATCACCCGCGCGAGATTCGGGCGACTCTGTCAGCGTTGCGCGAAAATTTTTCCGGCCGACTGCTGGTGGCGTTTCAACCCCATCGCTACACCCGCACCCAACACTTGCTAAACGAATTTGCCGAGTGCTTCGAGGGGGCGGATTTGCTGTGGATCACGGAAGTGTACGCAGCCAGCGAACAGCCCATTCCGGAAGTCAATGGCCAGACACTGGCCACGGCGGTGGCGGCCACCGGGCAACCCGCGGCGTATGCGGCCACGCTGGATCGCCTGCGTGAAAAAGTGCGCTTGGCCTTGCAGCCCGGCGACGTGGTACTGTTTCTGGGCGCGGGCGATATTACCCATGTGGCGCATCAATTGGCGTCGGACCTGAAAATGAAACGTACTTCACACACGCAAGCCCTTCGGGAATTGCTCAGTGACAAATCCGAGATTCTTGAACAAGAACCGCTGGCACCCCGGACCACCTTGCGCGTGGGCGGGCCTGCTGACTGGTTTGTGCAACCGGCTACTGAAACGGATNTCGGGGCGGCCGTTCGCTATGCGTCACAACAGGGATTGCCGGTATTTCTCTTGGGCNGGGGTGCCAATCTTGTCATTCGAGACGGCGGCATTCGGGGTATGGTCATCAGCTTGCGGCAAGAATTGCTGTCGGAAATCGAGGTGAAAGGGACTGAGCTCCATTGCGGTGCAGGCGCGGGCTTAAAGCAGATTGCCAATGCCGCGCGCGATCATGCGCTTTCCGGGCTTGAATTTTTGGAAGGCATCCCCGGTTGCCTAGGCGGGGCTTTGCGAATGAACGCNGGCGCCATGGGCTCGTGGACTTTCGACGTCGTAAAGNGNGTTCGGTTCATGNCTNATGATGGCTCCATTGAGGAAAAAACTGCGNCNGAAATGGGTGCCGTTTATCGTAGTTGTCCTTTACTNAAAGAGAACATTGCGCTTGGNGCCGTGCTNGAAGGNCGACCGGCNNAGATTGAGGATGTGCGNGCGCGCATGNAAGAATTTCGCCTGCACCGNACCAGNACCCAACCCAATGCGAGCAGTGCCGGTTGCATGTTCAAAAATCCCGAGANCATTCCTGCCGGCAAGCTGGTGGATGAATGCGGGCTNAAGGGGCTCAGTGTGGGCGGCGCGCGCGTGTCGGAACGTCATGGAAATTTCATCATCAACTCGGGCAAGGCTACAGCGGCGGATGTGGAGGCCCTCATCGCGCAGGTCCGCGAGCGAGTGGCTGAACAACGGGGCATTGAGCTGCAAACCGAGGTGCAGATTGTCGGGGAATAAATCGGCGNTTTTTAGAAGAACAAGNTTGTCCTGCNGCGACACTTTTGTATAATTCGCGCAGGAGGTTTGGTGGAACCAATCCACATCACCGTCTTGGCAGGTGGGCCGGGGGCGGAACGCGAAGTTTCATTACGCTCAGGCGCGGCCGTAGTGCGNGCGCTGCAGGCGNTGGGGCATTCAGTCAGCCAACAGGATCCCGCCGATCAAGACTGGGCTTTGCCCGCGCAAACGGAGGTGGTTTTTTTGGCCCTGCACGGCGAATACGGCGAGGATGGGACAGTGCAACGACTGCTCGAGGGGCAGCGCGTGCCTTATACCGGCACCGGCCCGCGCGGCAGTGCGCTCGCTTGGGANAAGGCCGNCAGCAAAACGGTTTTTGAGCAGCACGANATNTCNACGCNGCGCTGGGNGCTCCTGGNAAATGCCGATGCGGNCGTNCCGGCGGANATCCCNCCGCCNTGGGTGCTTAAGCCCACCCTGCAAGGCTCGAGCGTGGGNCTGCAAATGGTGGACACTNCGNAGGAATNGTCGGCGGCTCTGGCAGCCAGTGCCGGGNGGGGTGGNGCAGTGCTTTGCGAGGAACGCATCANCGGNCGCGAAATCACCGTGGGCATTCTTGATGGTGAACCTTTGCCAATTGTTGAAATTGAACCGAAGGCCGGTCATTANGATTACGAAAACAAATACACCGTCGGCGCTACCGAATATCATTGCCCCGCACAATTGGATGATGCCGTCACGGCGCGCGCCAGCGAGCTGAGCCTTCGCGCGTGGCAGGTCGTGGAAGGTCGCCACTTCGGCCGCGTGGATCTCATGCTCGATGAGGATCTGGAGCCATTCGTGCTAGAGGTAAATCCCCTGCCGGGCCTCACCGAAACGAGTCTCCTGCCCAAGGCAGCTGCAGCCGCCGGCATTTCCTTTGAACAATTGTGCCAGCACATGGTGAAGCTGGCCTTGGAGCAAAACTGATGTTCGGCCGCCGCAAATCCAAACGCAACCAGCGCGGCTCCCGTTACAAGATTATCAATGTGGAACTGGGCGCCGCACAGCAACGCTCCAAGCGCATCCGGTTGGCGTTGAAATGGGGCGGCTCAATCCTGGCTGTGGTAGCCTTGTTCTTTGGTGTATGGTTTGGCGGGCAATGGGGAATGCGTGTTGGGTTTTATCAGAACGAAAAATTTTCCATCCAGAAAATTGATATCCGCACCGATGGGGTGATGGATCCCCAGCAGATCCACCGTTGGGCCGGAGCGGAGACCGGGCAAAATCTTTTTGATACCGACCTGCTGCGCGTGAAACGTGACTTGGAAATGGTGCCGCAAATAAAACTGGCGGCGGTGGATCGTGTGTTGCCGGACACTCTGCGCATCCGAGTGGCGGAACGGCGGCCGGTTGCGCAGGTGTTGCTTTACCGACAGGGTGCCGATGGTCAACTGGTTCGGGCGCGGTATTGGGTGGACGATACAGGGTTCATCATGCCGCCGCTCGACCAGCGCGCCACCAAGGACGAAGCGGCATCGCCATGGCTGCCAATGATGATGGGTTTGGACCAGGCTGAGTTGGTACCCGGTCGACAGGTCAACACTGAGCCGGTGCGGTCAGCATTGGAGTTGATCCGGCAGATCGATCTTTCGCCAATGGCCGGTCTGGCCAAGCTGCGGGAAATTAATGTGACGGGTCGCGAGACGATGGAGGGAGTCACTTGGAAAGGGGCACGGATCACGTTTTCGCAGCATGGCTTGGACCGGCAACTGCGTCGGTGGCGGCAGATTTTTGATCTCGGACGTCAGCACCAGCGCGCGATTGCTGCCGCCGATCTTTCCATTCAAAACAATTTGCCGGTGCGCTGGATGTTGCCGGCGCGCCCCTCCAGTTGAGATGTTTGATCAAACAGACATTATCGTGGGTCTTGAAATCGGTACGGCCAAGGTCTGTGCGGTGGTGGCAGAGCTGGCCGATGACGGCAACCTCAGTGTGGTCGGCATTGGGCAGGCGCCCACGCGCGGTGCGGTGCGCAAGGGTGAGGTCATCCACACCCAACGCGCGGAAGATGCCGTGCGGGAAGCCTTGGCGCGTGCGGAGGAAAGTGCCAACGTCGAAATCGGTAGCGTTTATCTCGGCGTGACCGGCGCACACATCAAGGCCTTCAACAACCGCGGGGTCCACCCGATTGCGACGGTGGACCGCGAGATCGATACGGATGACATTCAAAAGGTGGTGATGCAAGCCCAGCCACAGTTGCCCGCCGGCGAGGAGGTGCTGCACACCATTCGCCAGCATTTTCGGGTGGATGGTCAGGACGGCGTGGAGAGCCCGGTTGGCCGGTTTGCTCAAAGACTTGAGGTGGATGTACATGTGGTCTGTGGCCAAAACACACGTCTGCAAAATCCCGTGCGTGTGGTGAAAGGCCTCGGCATTGAGGTGGATGATATCGCCTTCACCGGACGCGCCGGCGCGCTCGCCGCAGTGACACCGCATTTGAGTGAACGGGGAGTGCTGCTCATTGACCTTGGCGCTGGCACCACGGAATATGCTGCGTATTTAAATGGTTCACTGCGCCACAGCGGGGTGTTGGCGGTTGGCGGTGAACATGTTACCAATGATATCGCTGTGGGCCTAAAACTTTCGCAGCAGCGTGCGGAGAAACTGAAACTGGAATTTGGCAGTGCCGTGCCCAACCCGCGTCTGGGTGCCCGCACAGTGAATTTTTCCAGTGACGTGGGCCTCGATGACAAGACCGTGAGCGTGGCACATCTCCACCAAATCATGCACGCGCGGTTGGATGAAATTTTTAGCCTCATTCGCAATGACCTAAACACGCAAAATCTCCTGTCGCGGTTGCAGAGTGGGGTAGTGCTGGCTGGCGGCGGCTCGCGGGTGCCGCAACTGGAGCTATTGGCCCACAGTATTTTTGAACTGGATGTGCTGGGCAGAGGCAGCCTGAACGAAAGCGGTCCACAAAATATTTTGGAACAGCCGGAATACACGGCGGCGGTGGGCTTGGTGAAATTTGGCGCCAAACAGGTGGCCCAGCAACGCAACCAACGGAGCGGACTCTTGGGTTGGCTGGCGGGGAAATGATGCAAACGAAATCGGACAACGCGGTCAATACACGGGTCATCGGCGTGGGGGCCGCAGGTTTGCGGGTGGTGGACAAGCTGGCGGTACTCGACTTTCCCGCTGCCCAATTTCTTGCGTTGGATACCGACTGCCAGGAACTGCAGCGTTGCCAATTGGCCGAGCGCCTGCAGCTGGGCGAAACCACCCGGCTCGGTTGGGGCTGCAGTGGCGATGCCGGTGAAGGGGCCAAAGCCGTGCGCAGTTCGAGAGAACTGATCGCAGCGCACTTTGCGGAGACGGATTTGGCCATCATCGTGGCAGGTCTCGGTGGCGGCATGGGTGGTGGCGGTGCCGCGGTGGTCGCGGAGATTGCCGCCGAGTGTGGGGCTTTGGTGATGGTTGTTGCCATCGAACCATTTGCCCTGGAGCATCACCGCAATGATGCGGATCTTTCGCTGCAACGGCTTTCCCAGGTTGCCGACACGGTGGTTCGGTTGTCTAACCAAGCTGTGCTCGAACAGCAGCGGGATGGTTGCTCATTGCCCGAGTGCCTGGAGGCTGCCAATAATTTAATCCTCGAAAGTTTGCTGGGGCTGGGGCGCCTCATGCGGTCAGATGGCCTGCTGAATGCAAATTTCGCCCACCTGCAAAGCATCGTGCAAGGACAGCATGGCGAAAGCACTATGGCTACTATCGATGTGGCCGGCGATGCCCGTTCGCGAGCGNTNATGGATGCNATCCTCGCGCATCCNTTTCTGCGGGCCGCCGAACATTTGCGCCAAGCCAAGGGATTGATTATCAGCTTGGCTGGCAGTGAATCACTGGCCATGGCNGAGGTGGAGGANTTNATGGANCTGCTCAAGGCNGCGGCGCCGGAAGCNCGTNTGGTNCTCGGCGTGCACGAGGATCCCGGNNTGAANCAGTATTTGTCCGCCATGATTTTGCTGCCGTTTCCCTCAGACCCCATGCTCACGCAAACGTTGCAGGTGNAAGAGNNCGAGCCNATGCCNNTNNCNNAATTACAGCCGGGNGAAGCGGNTACTNTNCCGCTTTTTGANGGCCCCACCGGNCAGCANCAANTGCCGNTGGTNGCNGTNAGNAAGGGNAAATTTGANAAGGGNGAACCCACTCTGCANGCCGGNGANGACCTCGATGTGCCCACTTTNCTCCGGCGCAACATGATCCTNAACTAATGCCGGNCANCCGNAAATNCCTCGCCANGNNNGNCGTNNTCGCGCATGCTNNCNCCAGCCATGCAGTGGGTTGCTGAACTCGGGGTGCTNCTGTTCTTTATGGCAGCGGCCTTTTTCTTTGCCCTTTCCGAGACGGCACTGCTGACCCTNGGCAAATGGCGCCTGCGTCAAGTTACTGCNCACAACCCCNGCCGNGGCGCNTTTCTCCATAAACTGCTCGCCACTCCGCAGGATCTGCTGGCCACCATGACCCTNGGAAACACCGCCGCCCACGCGGCACTCATTGCCACGGTGCTGGTCATTTGCTGGGGNCATTTTGAGCAGTACAAACTTTTGTGGTCCGTNGNTTGNGCGACTGTGCTGCTGTTGTTTTGCGAAGTNGTNCCCAAGACTCTCGCTATGCGACGGCCCGAGGCTTGGGCNCCGCGGNTGGCNTATCCGATGTTGGCATTGGTTCAAGTCACNCGTCCATTTCGCGCCGTGGCGCAGNNGGTGAACAACCANTTGCTGCGTNTGGTNCCCAAATCCGTGCAACCGGTGGAGCCNCTNTCGGATGAAGAATANAGNGAGCTNCTNGAGTTGGGNCANCAATCCGGCACGCTCGGGGCCNCGGAAAAGGAAATNATCNTGCAAATCATGGCGCTGGATCGGCGGCCGGTNGCGGACATCATGAAGCCNCGNTCGCAAATGGCCTGCATCCCNCACGACCTCTCACTGGGTGAAATGCTCGCGGCCGCGCGTGATNATCAGCATCGGCGGTTGCCCATGTACAATGAATCGCCCGACAGCATCGTGGGCATTCTCAACACGCCCANGCTCCTNGCCAACCCGGAAGTGGACATGGTNGAGGTGATCGATTTTCCCTCGTTTGTGCCTGAGGAAATGAATTTNCTCGAGCTGCTNAANAGTTTTCAGCGNGGNAAACATGGCATGGCNGTGGTGCTCGATGAATTTGGCGGCACGGTCGGGCTGGTCACNTTGGAGGATATTTTGACCGAAGTGATTGGCGGATTGCGGCGCGAAGGTGTGGGNGAAAAGTTTGTGCTCGAGCAAACCGGTGAAGGCANNTGGCGGCTTAGCGGCAATGTGTGGCTNGAGGATTTTCGCCGNGAATACCCGGACCTGCANCGGGCGCCCGGCGTGGACACCATTGGNGGNTTGGTTGCCTCAAGGCTGGACACCATNCCNCCGGTCGGCACGGAAATTGAGTTTAGCGGNCTNACTCTCAAGGTTAGCCGCNCCAGCGNGCGCCGCGTGCTGGAGGTGGTGGCCNAACAGAAAGGNCGCCGANGATGAGCGGCGGTGAATGGGCCATCCTCGCCACCCTCATGGCGCTTTGTCTCGGGCTTTCGTTTTTTCTGTCCGGCATGGAAACGGGTCTTGTTGAGCTCAGTCGATTGCGCCTGCGCCGGATGGCCCGGGAAGGCAACGAACGCGCCCGCCGACTGCAGGGATATATTGACCAACCCGAAGATACGTTGTGGACCATTCTCGTGGGCAANACCGTGGCCAACCTTTTTGCCGTGCTCATCTGGCTATANAGCCTGCAGNATCTTCNATNCATNAACGCTGCCGAGCCATCGGCCCTGTTTAANTCAAACAGCNCCACGNTGCTTTACTGGNNGNTGTTCATCATNGGNACNTTTTTCTTTTATACCNTNTGCGANCTGCTGCCCAAGATGCTCTTTCGCACTTATGCCACGCGGCTCACCATTTTTCTCGTGGGATTNTTTGGGGTAGTGGATTTGCTTTTTAATCCGCTCGTCAAAATCATGCGGGCGNTGTCCCAAATGTTGCTTTTCACAACCGGTGCGGGCGGCTTGGCNGGGCACCTTTTNGGNAGNCGAGAGGAGCTNCGGCAAATGATGGCGGANAGNGGGCAAGTGCTCACGCGTGATGAACGGGTGATGATTGACCGCGTGCTGGANCTGCAGAAAATTCCGGTGCGCGANNTGGCNGTGCCTTTCGAAAACCTGCCGCATATCGATGANGAGACGCCCGTCATCGACCTGATCCGCAACCACGCGGTGAAGGCGTACACGCGCATCCCCGTTTGGCAGGANGGCGAAAGCTCCAGACGNGTGGTGGGGGTGATNAATTTACGGCAGCTCGTNTTCATGNCGGAAANNGAATGGCATCGGCCGGCNAANCATTTTGTNGAATCCGCCCTTTATCAGGATGAGGACATNCGCCTGCAAAAGCTGCTNANCCTCATGCAACGCTCCGGCCANCGCGTGGTGATCATCCTCGATAAACGCAAGCGNGAGCTGGGGATTGTGAGTCTGCCGGATATTCTNAAATCGGTNTTCGGGGAGGTGAAAGTCTGATGGACGGCGGCGAANTNATCACCATCNTNNTGCTGGGCCTNGCGGTGGCGTTTCTNGTGCTGCTCAATGGTTTTTTTGTGGCGGCGGAATTTGCCCTCGTCAAGGTGCGCGATACNCAGCTCGAGCCGTTGGTGGTNAAAGGCAACCGTCGNGCAAAGATGTCGCGNCATCTNNTNGCNAATCTGGANGCCTANCTNAGCGCNTGCCAGCTCGGGATNACNATTGCCAGTCTGGCGCTCGGGTTTGTGGGGCACCCCATTTTTGACAAGCTGCTNGGGCCGGTTTACGACATNCAGGTCAACGGTGGCAAACTGTTGGCCGATGAACANTGGCGCCACACCATTTCGTATGGCGTGGGCTTNGGCGTCATCACTGTNCTGCANATCGTGGTGGGCGANATGGCGCCCAAATGGGTNGCCATTCANCGTTCNCTCGCCACNACGCTGTGGATTGCTTATCCGCTCCGCTGGTTTTACTGGACGATGTACCCGTTCATCTGGCTGTTAAACAACTGCGCGTTGTGGCTGCTCAAAATGGTGGGGCTCGGCCAGGTGGATGAGCACAGTCACATTCATTCCGAAGAGGAACTGCGCATGATGATTGGCGCTGCCGGTGACGGCTCGGCCAAGGATGCCTTCAGCAAAGATCTCGTGCTCAATGCGTTCGACCTGAAAAATCGTATTGCGCGCGACGTGATGCGGCCGCGCCGGGAGATCGTGGGCTTTAANACCAATGCCAGCATTGCCGATTGCATGGAGGTGGCCGAACGCACACGGCACTCGCGTTTTCCGTTATGCGAAGGTGGTAACCTCGATGAAACGCTTGGCGTGGTGCATATAAAGGATTTATACGCGCACNGCAGCAAGGCCGAGACTGCAGCAGACCTGCAGGATTTCGGGCGTGAGTTGGTGTACACCCCGGAAACCGCNCGCCTCGAAGGGCTGCTGCAGATTTTCCTCGATCGCAAACTGCACTTCGCGCTGGTGGTCAACGAATACGGTGACACGGTAGGCATGGTTACGCTGGAAAATATTCTAGANGAATTGGTGGGGCAAATTCAGGATGAATTTGATGAGCACGAGAAGCCGTTCTTTGAGCAAATTGATGATGTGACGTGGTCGCTGGAAGGCTCTATGCCATTGCATGAGCTGGAGGAATTGACCGGCGAACCCTGNGACGACAAGGGTGTGACCACCGTGAGCGGTCTGGTAACCAAACGCCTGGGCACCTTTGCGAGCGTGGGCGATGTGTTGGAGCTGGGCCGGTACGAATTGCGGGTGGAACAAACCTACCGACGGCAGGTTGAGCGCGCCCGGCTTACGCGAATNAGCGAGCGCACCCCNAGTGACGAGGAGGACGCNTAGGCCCAAGGCGGATTNTCCGGCAGNCGCCGGTCAAACTCATCCATNAAAGNCTGCTGATATTCGCCGNCAAAAGNGCCGCCAAANAAGCGCTCCAANCCCTCGGAGTGCAACTGNTNCCAACTGGCTTCCTCATCNCCGGGATTAATCGGGAAAAACAAAGCGCCATTCGCCGCTGCGGCCGCATGATCACCNGGNGCATCGCCNATCATCAGNATGTTTTCGCCGGCGTANTTTTCCNGTGCNGCCATCTCAAGATGCTGCGTTTTTGTCCCCATTTCCTGGCCGGCGATCAGGCTGATTAAACCGTCGAGTTTGTTTTCCGCCCACTCCCGATCCAACGCCTCAATGGGGGTTTGGGAAATCACCATGCAATCGGCCTGCGCGTTGGCTGCGGNCAAAGTTTCCNCCACCAAAGGGAAGGGNGGTACGCCATGGACAANATCCTNAACCGCNGCGTTTACCGCATNGCTCCAAANNTTGATCTGCGCCAATCCCNCNTTGCCACCGGCCACCTCGGCGTCCAGCGTGGCATTGCCNAGCTTGCTTTCGCGCTGTACCCATTCCTCCAGNGCCGGATAACTCGGCACGACCACCGAGCGGGCCTGNNCCTCCGGCCTTTCACGCAGCAGTTCNAAAGCNCGTAACAAGGCGTGAAACCGGTTGCAGCCGCGCGTNTTGGAATAGAGNTTTACAAATTCCCAAACCTCCCGCGCGTATTTGCTCACGGCCTGGAGCGAATGATGTTTGATGAACATCGGCGCAAAACATTCCTTGTGCTTGATCTCCATCGAGTCAAACACGCACCCATNGGAATCGATGCCGATNAAAAATTCCTTCGANGGCNCGAATGCGCGCAAGGCCTCGGCGGGATCGTNCATCACACGTTGTAGGTTGAGGAGGAGACGGTNCCNCCTTCACCGGTCCAGTTNGTGTGGATGAATTCNCCNCGNGGGCGGTCGAGACGCTCGTAGGTGTGAGCGCCNAAATAATCACGCTGAGCCTGNAGNAAATTNGCCGGNAGGCGCTCGGAACGGTAGCTGTCAAAAAACGCGAGGGCCGTACTCATGGCCGGCACAGGAATGCCNCGCTTGGCCGCCACGGCAACCACATTACGCCAGCCCTTCTGACTATGGCGGATCGCCCGCTTGAAAAAGACATCCAGCATNAGGTTTTGNANNCGCGGATGCTTGTCGTAGGCTTCCTTGATTTTACCGAGGAACGCGCTGCGAATAATGCAGCCGCCGCGCCACATGAGGGCAATATTACCGAAATTGAGCTTCCAGCCGTATTCCTTGGCGGCCGCGCGCATNAGCATNAATCCCTGNGCGTAGCTGACAATTTTGGAGGCNTACAAAGCACAACGGATATCCTCCACAAAACGCTCCTTGTCGCGGGTNATGCCGGGNTTNGGACCGCGNAACTTGGTGCTGGCCTTGACGCGTTCGTCCTTGAGTGCGGAAAGGCANCGCGCGTACACCGCCTCGGCAATCAGCGTGATGGGCATNCCGAGCTGNGCGGAATCGATGACGGTCCATTTGCCNGTGCCTTTTTGGCCGGCGGTGTCGAGNATNTTNTCGACNAGNGGTTCGCCNTCNTNNTCNNNNTAGGCGAGNATNTCNCGGGTGATCTCGANGAGNTANGAATCCAATTCACCTTTGTTCCATTCCTTGAACACCGCGTGCATTTCATCGGCACTGAGGCCGAGGCCGGTCTTCATCAGGTTATAGGCCTCACAAATCAACTGCATGTCGCCGTACTCGATGCCGTTGTGCACCATCTTGACGTAATGCCCGGCGCCATTGGCGCCCACCCAGTCACAACAGGGCGCGCCATCGTCTACCTTGGCGGAAATAGCCTGAAAAATATTTTTCACGTGCGGCCACGCCGCTTCGGAGCCGCCGGGCATAATGGACGGACCATGGCGGGCACCTTCCTCACCTCCACTGACGCCGGTGCCAATGAAAAGCAAGCCGCGGGATTCAACGTATTTCGTGCGGCGAATGGTGTCCTCGTACAGCGAGTTGCCGCCATCAATAATAATGTCGCCGGGGGCCAGATGCGGAAGCAGTTGCTCGATGGTTTTGTCAACGGCTTGCCCGGCTTTCACAAGCATCATTACGCGCCGCGGGCGTTTGAGCTGGGCTACCATCTCGGGAATTGACCGCGCGCCAATCACCTTGGTGCCGGCGGCCTCGCCGTTAATGAATTCGTCCACTCGCACCACAGTGCGGTTGTGGGCCACGACAGTGTAGCCGTGGTCGTTCATGTTGAGGATGAGATTCCGGCCCATGACGGCCAGCCCGATCAATGCGATGTCTCCCTGCGGTTCCATGTGAATTGCCCTGTTTGGGGCGCGAAACAATAGCCCAGTATGGGGCATAAAAAAGCCATTTTTTCGAAAAAAAGGCCAAAAAAGGGCTTTACATGAATTGCAGGCGACTGTCGTTTTCCAGCGCCGCCTCAAGGTTTGCCCAGAAATGATCGTTCATGCTGTGAAAGGCATGTAGGTAAAGAATCACAACCTCAGCTTCGTGATTGGTAAGCAGAGCCTCAATGCCTTTGCCGAGGGCCTCGTCGGTAACCGTTTCCGGCAGGTCATCCACCACGCCGTCCTCATGCTCGATGCCAAGGGCATCCAGGAATTCCTTGAGCATGCCCACCTGATGCTTGAGCAGCCAGCCGCGAAGGAGTTGGCCGGCAGTTTCGTTAAAGGCTGGGCGCTTGAGTGATTGCATCATCAACTCGTGGCGCTTGGACTTGGGTTGGCGCTTGAGAAATTGGGGGCGCATGTTGCGCAGCTTGGCCACGCTGGCCACGGTGGCGTCGTACACCTCACGGTTGTCTTCCGCTGTATCGACGAGAATCCGG
>PBFV01000029.1 GCA_002718935.1 Verrucomicrobiales bacterium | reverse complement strand
AAGGCAGTGTGTGCCGGGCTCGAAAGCCTCACCCTCGAGGAAAAGGAAACCCTTCTGCGCGCGTTGTTCGTCACCGCCTTTGCGGATAACGAGTACGGGAAGGAGGAGGAGGACTGCCTGCAGGCCGTGGCCACGGAGTTGGGTATTTCCGAGGAAGCCTTCGAGCGAGAGGAAAACGCTGCGCTCGAACAGCACAACCGCCGCATGAAACTCGTGCGCAGCAGCACCGGCCTCATCGCCAGCGTGGTGGTCATTGGCATTTTCATTCTCACCGCCACGTTTTTGAAATCCGTGCTCTTCGGCCTGATGCTCGCGTATTTTTTCCTGCCTCTGCAACAGCGATATGCGAACAGTTTTCTCAACAACGGATTGATCGCTAGATTATTTTGCCTTGCCAACACGATCCTCATCAAACCCTTCGGCTGGATCATCCGAACTGTGCGGGGCATTTTCCGGCGCAAACCGGAAGAGACGGCGCCGGAACCCACCGAAGAGGAGATCACCCGGGCTGCGCTTAGCAAAGCCAGTAACGCCACCGTGCTCACCGTGGCACTGGCACTTTTGGTGGCTGCAGTGGGCTTTATCGTTCTGAGTCTCAGCTTTAAACCGGAATCCATCGACTCAGCCGAAGCTCAGGCCAAGGTGCGAGAGGCGCAAAAACCGGTTATCAATTTTCTTGAGAACACCGTAGCCCATTGGCCGGTGATTGGGGCCGATGCGAACAAAACTGCCGCCATGCTCAAGACCGACCCCCAAGCGCTGCAGAAGATTGCTAAGAGTGTTTTCATGCCGGTCAGTGCCGAGGCCAAGCCCAAACCCACCGGTCAGGATTCCCTCCTCACCGGCGCCACCAAGGCCATTGGCACGGTCATCAGCTTGCTGAGTATGCTCGGTGATTTCTTTCTCACCGCACTGATGTCGCTGTTTTTCTTTTCATTTTTCCTAGGTAAAATGGCCAGCTTCAGCCACCAGCGCGAAGGTGAATTAAAGGAAGGTGATTACCTCGTACAAAGCCTGTTCGAAACCTCATGGCTGCCCACCACCAGCGAGGAAACGCTCAAGAGTGCCGCCGACGTCATCAACGAAGTGTTTTACAAACTCAAGACGTGGGTGCGCGGTTACCTGTGGATCATTATCATCGAGTCAGCCGTTTACATCACCGTGTTTGCGCTGCTGGGCGTGCCATACGCGCTGCCGCTGGGAATGGTTGCCGGCCTTACGGTGCTGCTTCCATTCCTTGGGCCATTGATCAGCATGGCGCTAACCATCGGCGTGTGCCTGGTAACCGGCGACGCCAGCCTCAACCTCTGCCTCACACTGGTGGGCGTGTACTTCGTGATGAACTCCATCATTGAACAGCTCTTCCTGTACCCCGCACTGGTCGGTGAAGCGCTGGGACTCAACGTTTTGGAGACATTGATTGTCGTGCTGCTCGGAGGCTACTTTGCCGGCCTGGCCGGCATGATCTTCGCCGTGCCCGTCGCCAGCGTTTTGAAATTTCTTATCCCGCGCTTGTATCAAAGCATTTTCCAATCGGATGAGTTGGAATTGCCCGGGCGCGAAAAAGAAAGCTCACCGAAACCCGCTTAGGCTTCATCTGCCGGCGGTTGCCCGAGTTCCATCCGGTTGCCTTCGCGATCGGTGGCCCAGCAGAATTTTCCGTATTCGCTGTCCTCGATATTTCGTCTACCGTGGCGCCGGCGGCGCGAAGTTACGCGAGCCAAAGTAGTCCGTGTCCTCCTTGAGCGGCGCCCACACGGTGCCGGCGTTGGCGTTCGTTTCGCGCGCAAAAACACGCCACCGATGCCGGTGACACGTTCCATTACTTGGCCACCTTGAACAGCTTGGCGTTGCTGCGCACGTACAACGCACCGCCACCCACTGCCGGGCTGCCGAGGATTTGATCCTTCAACTCCAGCGTGCCGACAATCTCGCCTTCCTTGCCGGACACATCAACCACCTGCACGAGACCGGCTTCGTTGAAAAAATACAGGTGCTTGCCGGCGACCACCGGCGTAGCGCTAAATGGTCCCTTCAGACGCGTCTGCCACAGGCGCTTGCCCTCGGTGCGGCTGCCGGCCGTGAGCACGCCGGCGCGGTTCACGGTGAAAACCTTGTTGCCCATCACGATGGGGCTTGCCGTCGCCGGGGAAAGTCGGCTGCTTTGCCAAAGTTGCTTGGGCGTATTGGCCGCGTCGCCTTGGTTCAGCTCCAGCGCGGTAATGCCGCGGGAGGGCACATACAGCACGCCGTCAAAAATGGCGCTCGAGGGGATGGTCGACGCACCATCATCGTAGCTCCACACCTTTGTACCGTCACCCGCGCGCACCGCGTGCACGCCCTTCGACGATTGCAATGCCACCAAGCCATTGCGCAGCACCACCGGCGAAGTCCAGTTCGCCGCCTTCGGACGATCCAGCCGCCAGCGATTGATGCCGCTGCCCTTGGCCAAGCCGAGCGTGTACGACTCGCTGTCATTCTCCACCTGCACCACCAGCGTGCCGCCGGACAACACCGGCGAACTGCTCATGCCAAGGCTGTTGGACACGTTCGCGTAATCCGCAGTGAGTCCGCGCAGCCATTGCAGGTTGCCGTCCAGATCGAGGCAAACCACGTCGTTGGAGGAATAGACCGCATACACCAGCTTGCCATCGCTGCAAGGGGTAGGCGCGGCCACGCTGGTCTTGGAGTGGCACATCGTCCGTCCAGTCGCCCAGAATTGGCGATGCCAAATCGTCGAGCCATCCTTCGCGCTGACGCAAATCACGTGCAGACGCGTTTGTGTCGGGCCGCTGCTGCAGGTGACGATCACTTTGTCGCCCATCACAATGGCGCCGGACAAACCCCGGCCGGGCAGGTCCACGCTCCATTTCAGGCTCTCGGGCGAAAGCGTCACCGGCAAATTCTTGTCGGTCGTCACGCCATTGCCCTGCGGCCCGCGAAACTGCGGCCAGTCCGCCGAGGCGTTGAAGGCCAGGGCGAGGGAAAAGAGAATCAGTTTTTTCATATTAAATTCCTTCAAAAAATTACTGGTTGTTGGTGCCCTTCTTGGGTGTTGGGGGACGGTCCGCCGCGAGTATGGCTGTGCCGGTGGGATCGCACACGCGCAGCTGGAACTGCCATTGCTTGGTCCAGTCCTGCATTTGCTCGTTTTGGCAGAGCTTGATGAGCAATGTGTTACGGCCCTTGGCAAGGTTGACGTCCAGCTGATACTGGTCGATGCGCATGCCGCGATGATATTCGTCACGGCCAAAGACGAGCTTGCCGTTAAGCCAAATCTTCCAAGCATTTTTGCAGCCGAGCCGCAATTGAACCGGACCGGCGGCGGCGTGGTACTCGGTGTAGGCGTAGGCGGTCACTTCCTTGAGACCATCGCCGGGCCCGGGGTACGCCTTGTTGATGTCCACCATGCCGTACTCATCGGCGGTGACAAACGAACTCCATTTCACCTTNCCNGCCTTGCCGTCGTACNTGGCCTCGAGGTCCACATTGGTCTCGGGTGGAAACACCTTGGCAAAGCCNGCGCGCTCGGNGTTGTCGAACGGCCCGATGACATTCCAGTGCATAAGGAAACCAAAATGGCGCGGGAGNTCGACCTCCTGTTTCAGGTCGCGCAAGGCCTTGGTGGCGGCCTTGATTTGATCAATATCGCGCGCGGCATCGAGCGCCTTGCGATACTCTTTCACGGCGATGGCCGGTTGATTNGCAATTTTGCCGGCGTCCAGCACTTGGGCAACGGCCTCGCGGCGCAGCTCCACGCTGGGATCGTTGATCATGCCGGGGATGAGCTTGGCNGCAAGCTTGGCGTCCGCGGCCCGAATCAACTCAAACGCCAGCCGGCGGGCGCGGGGGGTGTGCGATTGGTCGGCCAGAAACTTTTGCAGAGCATCGATAGGCAGTTTCTTTTCCCGCGCGGCAATGGTGTCCACCGCTGCCCGCAGCCAGTTGGCCGCCAGCGGATTGGCGCCATCCATGGCGGTGAGGATTTGAGGTAGTGCGGAAGCCTCCGCCTTGGAAAGCGTTTGCCACGCTTTGGCGGCGGCGGCGTTGCCTTGGCCTTCGGGGCCAACGGCGCGGATGGTTTTGATGGAAGTGGTAAGATCAGCCGCCTGCGCCGCGGTGCACAAGGCTACCGCCAGCAGGCCCGAAAGCAGGGGTTTCATCCGCGAAGGTTAGCCGTGCGGCACGCGCATGGCAACCTTCCGTGGCGAGAAACTAGCGGTTGGAAAAGTTTTGAAGAATTTCGGGTGCGGAAAAAACGCTCAATCCTTGCCCTCGAGCCCTTCCTGAAAGGCCTTTTTCATGTCCTCGGCGAATTTGAATTTCATGCTGTCGGGGGCGGGTTTCTTTTCGTCGGCGGCCTCTTCCGGGTCCCGATAGGGCCGTTTAAAATACAGCTCGCGGCGGCCTTCTTTGCCGGGCAATACCGTGACCAGTTCCCAGCCGTTGGCGCTTTGTTTCTCGAGCTCCACATTGACGCTCTCGGCCCACACCCCGGGCACCATCTTGGCCTCCCATTCGGTGTGCTCGCTCATGGTGGGTTCCAATTAATTCCGCGCCGCTTCCAGCGCCTCGATGCGTTCCTGTAATTCGGCGAGTTTCTTGTCGCGCTCCAACAGGGCGTTGGTGGTGAGATCGGTGGCCTTGGCCAGCGCCTCGGCCAGCTGGGCCAGTTGCGTTTCCAATTCTTCGTTCGAAAGGCTCATCGCCCGCAGGGTAAAAGCCGTTCAAGCCTCTGCCAATCTTCAAATGACCAAGCCAAAACAAAAGAGGGATCGCTCCCTTGAGTTGGCTTTTACGCCAACTTAAATAATGGCTGCCTCTAAGCCCACATCCTCAAGATCAAAGCGATCTCATTCGGTGAGCATACCACCGGAACCCAGACCCGACTCCTGCAGGAACTGGATTTTTTATAATAGGACAACCAATGTCCCATGCTCCTAATAAGATCCCTTCAGATGATTTTTGAAGGGGGGAAATTAAATGGAGCGAGTGATGGGCCTCGAACCCACGACCTTCTGCATGGCAAGCAGATGCTCTACCAATTGAGCTACACTCGCGTCCGTGAGCCGGGGAGCATCGCGGAACGGATCGCGTTTGGCAAGCGGTTTTTAGTCCTCGAAATCGTACACCACCACTCGCTCGCAGTTGGGTTTGAAGACTTTTTCCACAAACTCCACGTGCAACGGATGATCCTGATAGGCGTCCTGCGCGGCCTTGTCCTCAAACACGAGGTTCAGCGCCACCTGATAGGATTGATCGACCACATCCCGGTGGCTGGATGCCATTTTGCCACAATGATAGTGGAGCACGCCCGGGCAGGGCTTCAGATATTTTTCCGCGCCGGCGAGCAGTTGCTCGGTAGCATCCGCCAAATCCGGCTTGGTCCAGAAAACAACCACGTGAGAAAACATGAAGACAACGTTAATCAGTGAACCGGCCCCGAAGCAAGCCTTTGGGGAAAACCAGAACTTGCGGGCCGCCAACGGGCGGACCATCATGCCCTCGCCCAGCAAGCCCGCAACCAGGAGCAAAAAAACAATGGCCGAGAAGAAATCCAAAAAATCCGCTGCCGCCGCCGACGCGCCCGATGCCAACCTCGAGGCCGCCATGGCACAGATCACCAAGACCTTTGGCGAAGGCAGCATCATGAAGCTCGGCACCGCCCAGGCGCAGAGCAGCATCGAGGCGATCCCCACCGGCTCGCTCTCGCTGGATCTCGCGCTCGGCATCGGCGGCGTGCCCAAGGGCCGCATCGTGGAAATCTACGGTCCGGAATCCTCCGGCAAAACCACCGTGATGCTGCACGTGGTGGCCAACGCGCAAAAAGCCGGTGGCACCTGCGCCTTTATTGATGCAGAGCACGCGCTCGATCCGCAATACGCCAGGAAGCTCGGCGTCAACCTCGATGACCTGCTCGTTTCCCAGCCCGACAGCGGCGAGGAAGCGCTCACCATTTGCGAAACCCTCGCCCGTTCCGGTGCGCTGGACGTGATTGTGGTGGACTCGGTCGCCGCGCTGGTGCCCAAGGCTGAGCTCGAGGGCGATATGGGCATGGCCACCATGGGCATGCAGGCGCGGCTCATGAGTCAGGCGTTGCGCAAGCTAGCCGCCATCATGAACAAGGCGAAAACCACCTGCATTTTCACCAATCAATTGCGCGAGAAAGTCGGCGTGATGTTTGGCAGCCCGGAGACGACGCCGGGCGGCAAGGCGCTGAAGTTTTATGCCAGTGTGCGAATCGATATCCGCCGGCGAGAGGCGATCAAGGATGCAACCGGGCAGGTGATCGGTAACCACGTTAAAACCAAGATCGTGAAGAACAAGGTCGCGCCGCCCTTTGCCGAGGCGGAGTTTGACATCATGTACAATCAGGGCATCAACCGCGAAGGTAGCATCATCGATGCCGGTCTGCGGTTTGGGGTGCTCGGCAAAAAGGGCGCGTGGATCCAGCACGATGGCGAGCTCATTGGCCAAGGCGTGGCCGCCGCACAACGCACGCTGGTGGAGAAGCCGGAGCTGTGCGAGCTGATCGTCAAACAGATCATGGATAAAAAGAACGGCGTGGAGCCCGAGGAGGAAGAGGAAAACACCGAGGAAGAAGCTGCGCCGGCCGAGGCGACTGCCGAATAGTTTTATTATGCGTAAACCAATCGCTTGCTTTACCGCCGGCCTGTTGTTGGCCGGGAACCTCATCGCGCAACCCAAACCTAGCGGCCCGCAGCAGGCTGGGGATTTCCGCAAGGTCATCCTCGAGAGCGATATCAAGCAGAACAACAAGTTCATTGACAGCCTGCAGGATCCAATGGAGCTGGTGGTGGGGCCAACCGGCACGGTGTTTTACGCGCAGCGCAACGGCATCGTGCGGATGGTGCCGCCGGGCGAGCCGGGCATTGAGATTGCCAAGGTGCCGACCTTCACCGGACTGGAGGACGGCATGCTTGGCATCACGCTCGATCCCAATTTCGCGAAGAACAAATGGATCTACCTGAACCGGTCGCTGCCCAAGACCACCAAGGACGCCAACGGCAAGAAGCAGGGCATCATTCGCGTGAGCCGGTTTACGCTCAAGGGCGACAAGCTCGATATGGCCAGTGAGAAGGCGATCATCGACATCTCCACGCAACGCGAACAGTGCTGCCACGTGGGCGGTTCGCTGGCGTTTGATCCCAAGGGCAACCTCGTCATTGCCGTGGGCGATAACACCAACCCGTTTCATGACGGCTCGCAGCCCAAGCCGCGTAACGGCTATTCGCCCATCGACGAGCGCAAAGGCCGCAGCCCGTGGGATGCGCAGAAATCCTCCGCCAACGCCAACGACCTGCGCGGCGCTATCCTGCGCGTGAAGCCCAAGGCCGACGGTGGCTACACCATCCCCGAGGGCAACCTCTTCAAGCCCGGCACGAAGGGCACGCGCCCGGAGATTTTTGCGATGGGCACGCGCAACTCTTACCGGCTCGGAGTAGATCAGAAGACCGGCTACATCTACTGGGGCGATGTCGGCCCCGATGCGCGCCTGCCCAATCCCAACTATGGTCCGGCCGGTTTTGATGAAGTCAATCAGGCGCGCAAGGCGGGTTTCTTTGGCTGGCCGTATTTCGTGGGCACCAACAAGCCCTACCGCGAATACGATTACGCCGCCGACAAGGCCGCACCGGCGTACGACGCCAAGAAGCCGATCAATAATTCGCCCAACAACACCGGCATCAAGGAACTACCNCCCGCGCAACCGTCGTTCATCGCTTACCCCCATTCATTCAGCGCACATTTCCCGGCGGTGAACCCCCGGCCCGGCGAGCCCGGCGGCCGCACAGCGATGGCCGGACCGGTGTATTATTTTGATGCCAAGCTGAAGTCCGCCCACAAACTGCCCAAGCAATTCGATCGAACACTTTTCATTTATGAATGGTCGCGCAACTGGATCATAGCCGTGAAGCTGGATGCGGATCATAACATCGAAAAAATGGAACGCTTCGCGGACGGCCTGACCTTCAAGCGCCCGATGGATCTCGAGCTGGGCCCGGACGGTTGCCTGTACGCCATCGAGTGGGGCACCGGCTGGGGCAAGAATGTCGACACGCAAATCGTGCGCATCGAATACACCGGCAAACCATAGCCGCCATGAGCGCCAGTCATTCCGTCGCCGCCCATTATGACGGCCCTTTTGAGGTTGATGCGCTCGAGGCGTGGGCGGCGGAAGTGCGCGNACGCTTCCCGGCGGAGGAAGTCTCNCTCGGCTTGGTNTTCACCACNCCNCAATTTTTTGAGCACGCCAATGAGCTTCTGGAAATCCTCCGCGTGCANGCGCGCATTCCGTTGCTGCTTGGTTGCTCCAGCGGCAGCCTTATCGCTAACGCACAGGAACTNGAAAAGGAACCCGGCCTCGTTCTCTCACTGTATCATTTGCCCGGCGCAAAACTTGACGCCATCCGTTTCACTCAGGCGCAGGTGGAGCAAGGCGACGCCGAGGATTTTTGGCCCGCCGAAACCGGCGTAACCGACAGCAATGGTTGGCTGGTTTTTGCCGATCCATTTCACCTGCACGGCGAGCAATGGATCACTCAATGGAACGCCGCCTGGCCCGGAGCNCCGATTCTGGGCGGCCTTGCCAGCGGCGATCAACGAGCGCAACGCACGCAGATTTATCTGAACGGGGACGTGTTCGAGGAAGGCGGCGTGGCGCTCAGCGTTGGTGGCGAGGTGGCCTTGCGCAGCGTCATTTCACAGGGCTGCACGCCCATCGGCGAAACGTGGACCATCACCCGAGCGGAACACAACGTGATTCACGAGATCGGCAATCGCCCGGCGTACGAAGTGCTCGTGGAAACCTTTGAAGCGCTTAGCGATACTGAAAAAGAAAAGACGCGCGGCAATCTCTTCGTCGGCATGGTGATCAACGAGTACCTCGAGGAATTTCACCGCGGCGATTTTCTCATCCGCAATCTCATCGGGGCTGATCCCAACAACGGGGCCATTGCCGTGGGTGCGATGCCGCGGGCCGGGCAGACGCTGCAGTTTCAGCGCCGCGACGCCCGCGCGGCCGGCGAGGATTTTGACGAACTGCTGCACCGCGCCAGTGAATCGCTGGAAGATGCCACCGTGTACGGCGGCTGCCTGTGCTGCTGCAACGGGCGCGGCAAAAACCTCTTTGGCGCCTCAGACCACGACGCCGGCCTTGTGCAGCATCACCTCGGCGAAATCGGCCTGAGCGGCTTTTTCTGCAATGGCGAAATCGGTCCGGTCGGTGAGAGCAATTTCCTCCATGGCTACACCGCTTCGCTGGCGTTGTTTGTGCAAAAGGAAAACGCATGACCGACCCGGACGCGCTGCTGCACGATTTCCAATCCGTGACTAAGCCGCTGCGCTTGGAGGAGCTGTTTACCACACCGCAACCCACTGAGCTGGAAATCGGCTGCGGCGATGGCGGTTTTTTGCTCGAGTGGGCCACGCGCCATCCGGACCGCAACTTTCTCGGCGTCGAGCGCCTCCTCGGCCGCGTCCGTAAACTCAGCAAACGCGCACAACGCGCCGGCCTCACCAACCTGCGNCTCCTCCGCATCGAAGCCCGATACGTGCTGGAATACCTCCTGCCCGAGCATGCCTTCGAGGCCGTACACATTTATTTTCCCGACCCTTGGCCCAAGGACAAACACGCACGGCATCGGCTCATCAACGCGAATTTCCCGCCGCTGGCCCGCCGCATTCTGGCGCCGAATGGGATTATATATCTGCGCACCGACGACCCGCCGTATTTTGCACAGATGGAGGAAACATTTCAGGGTCTCGCCGATTTCCAGAAGGAAGAAACGCCCGCCGAATTTAGGGCGCTCACCACTGAGTTTGAACGCCAATGGCTCGCGGAAGGGAAGCACACGCACCATGCGGCGTACCGGTGGGCCGGCTAAACATCAATCACGGGCCCATCGTCGTCATCATCAAACCGACGCGGTTCACGCGGGTTGCGTGACTGGCGTTGGCGATGCACGGTGAACGTGGAATCCCCTTCGCCGGTGAGCTTGTTCAAAATCAAAGTCACCAGAGAAATGATCAGTGCCCCCCAAACTGCCGGCCAAAATCCAGGCACCTCGAAGCCCTCCACCAGTTCGGCAGTGAGCATGAGTAACCCGGCATTGATGACCACCAGGAACAACCCGAGCGTGAGGATCAGCAACGGCAGGCAGCCGATGACCAGTAACGGCCGCACAAAGGCATTGAGCAGCCCCAGCACTGCCGAGGCGATCAGCAGCTGCTCCCAGGACGTGTATTCGATGGATGGCACCAACTTGACCGCCACCGCCACGGCAAAGGTGCCCACCACGAATCGGTGAATGAAGCCTTTCGTGGACGACGGTTTCGGTTGATCCGCAGCTTGATTCATGCCGCTTGGGTCAGGAGGAATTGCGAGCTGCGGCCGGCTACTTCGATGGATTTCAAAGCTGCGGGCACTAGGCCGAATTGACCGGCCGCAAGCGTAAGCGGTTCATCACCACTCACCGTGACCGTGCCGGCCGTGACACCGATCATGCGCACGCCTGTTCCCGGCAACGGGATCCGATCCGCCGTCAACCGGATGTGATCCAAGGCAAACGCCCCGCTTTCGCTGGCTATGCGTTGGCNTTGGTGACCGTCGGCCGGTTGCCAATCCGGCTCGCTGGCGGCCGGTTCATGGTCGGAAAAATTCACACATTGCAGGGCGGCATCCACATGCAATTCCCGNGGNNCGCCNTTGAGGCCTTGGCGGTTCCAATCGAAAACGCGNTANGTNGTNTCNGCATTTTCCTGAATNTCAAAAACCACCGTNCCNGCNCCCANNGAATGCAGNCGGCCGTTGGGNATNACNATGGANTCACCTNCGCGNGCNGGTAAAGCNTGAAGGCAATGGNNGAGGTCCGCCGTGCCAATGTGTTTCTCGAATTGGGAGCGATCGATGCCNGATNGCAGGCCGGCAATGATNCGTGCATCCGGTTCAGCGTGCGCAATGAACCACGCCTCAGTTTTGGATTCGCCGCCGAGTTGTTTGGCGGTGGCNACCGGCGGATGCACCTGCACGGACANATCCTCGCGGGNGTCGAGCAGCTTGGCCAGCCAAGGGAATCGGCCNTCACGGGCGGGCAATTCGCCGAGCAATNCNNCNGNGTGNTCNTCCATNANCCANCGCAGNGTTCGACCGGCGAGNGGGCCNNTGGCGATGGANCTTNCNGCNCCCGGCCGATCGGCAATTTCCCAGCTTTCGCCAATGGGTTCGCCGGCGGGGATGTCTTTGCCGAACAGGGTCTTNAGGCNTTGACCGCCCCATACGCGCGGCTGAAAGATGGGGTGNAAGGTGAACGGNTAGAGCACGGTCAGCCTTCCACNAACTGGCCGAAGCGGCGGTATTTTTGGTAGCGCTCCTTTAGGCGCTGTTCCGGATCCATCTTTTGCAGGACCTCGAGGTTGGTGATGAGTTTGTCACGGAGAATGTCGGCCATGGCGTCGTGGTCATTGTGCGCGCCGCCGAAGGGTTCGGGCACGACTTCATCAACGAGGCNNAGCTCGTGCAGATCNTTGGCGGTGATCTTCAACGCCTCGGCGGCCTGCGGNGCCGCCGCGCGGTCCTTCCACAAAATTGCCGCACAACCTTCCGGACTGATGACCGAGTAATAGGCGTTTTCCAAAATCAATGTGCGATCGCTCACCCCGATGCCCAGTGCACCGCCGCTGCCGCCCTCGCCAATCACCACGGAAATCATCGGCACGCTAAAGAGCGTCATTTCNCGCAGGTTAATGGCGATGGCCTTGGCGATGTGGCGTTCCTCNGCGGCGACGCCGGGGTAGGCGCCAGCNGTGTCGATCAGGCAAACGATCGGCAGCTTGAACCGGTTNGCCATGCCCATGATGCGCAGGGCCTTGCGGTAGCCTTCGGGATGGGCGCAACCAAAGTTGCGCTTGATGTTTTCCTTGGTGTCGCGGCCTTTTTGTGTGCCGACNACCATNACGCGATNNTCNCCNAGCATGGCAAAGCCNGCCACGATTGCGTGGTCATCATGAAAGAGCCGGTCACCGTGCAGCTCGGAAAAGCCGCTGAAAGTTTTGTTAATGTAATCGAGCGAGTACGGCCGCTGCGGATGNCNNGCNAGNTGCACGCGCTGCCAAGCGGTGAGGTTNGAGTAAATCTCGCGTTTCTTNGCCTCCAGCTTTTCCTCAAGCTGGCGAATCTCATCNTGCATGTCCACATCCACCTCNCCGTCCTCNGGGTGCTCGCGGAGATCCTCCAGCTTGCGGTGGAGGTCAACGAACGGTTTCTCGAAATCCAGCAGATGTTTCATCGGCCTTCAGCGTAGAGGCTGGCCGCGGAGGGCGCAAGGGGAAGTGGTTCGCATCAGCCCANCCACACCAACAGGGCCGCTTGGACCGCGGTGAGCGCGACCAGCAACNCCCACGCTATGGCCTCGCGCAAGCCNAGCTTTTTTTGCCGNACCGTGCCCAGATTGAATTGAATTTTCTCAAGCCCAAGCTCAATCACATCGCCATTGCNCAGTGATTGCGGNCCGGTGAGNGNCTCTCCATTCACCATCGTGGTTGCCTCGCCGGCCGGTTGCACAATCAGTTCCAAACCCTTGTTCAGCCGCAACTCCACGTGACGTTCCCAGATTCCCTCGCCGGCCAACTGTACCTGGCAATCTTCCCCCCNGCCNATGCGCACGGGAAAGCTGCGTGNGTTCACGAGGAACCGCCGGCCTTCGCCGGTGAGCTGCTGCAATTGGCCAAGNCTGGNAGTGGGCGCGCTCATCCGGTGCTGCGATTGGNCCGCCATAACATCATCGCGCCTATCCATTGAAAGAGGAATACCGGGATCCACATGATGAGGTGCGGATAAAACTCNGGCCGCCCCTCAAGCGCCTGCCCGAGGATGACGAAGCTGTAATAAATGATAATGAGAATCAGCGCCATCGCCACGCCCGCNGTNGTCTCCCGCCGATGCGCCCGGATGCCCAGCGGAATGCTCACCAGCGTAAAGCCGATGGCNGCAAACGAAAAAGACACCTGCCGGTGCAACTGCACCTTCATCGGCATGCGATCCAATTCCAACCGGTCGCCCGGCTTCACCTTGCCCTCCAGCACTTCCACCGTGAGATGCCCNGGCGTGTGATCGGAAGTGGTGCGGCCGCGCCCGATGGTTTCACCNGCGCGCGTGATCGCCAGCTCCTGGCCCTCCTTGGGCACNTCACGAGTGGAATAATGCACNCCCNCTTTCGTGCCGTTGGCATCCACAAACAACAGCTCACCATGCCNATGCAATTCGCGCCGNAGCTGATTAAACGTGAGATACTTGAGTTTNGGCTTAAAAAATCGCCGTTCCATGGTTTCAAGATCGATTGGCAAAACAATCTCACCGCCGGCCATCGGCATCCAGTCGGCCGGGGCCTCGTCTTCGGGGCTGGNATTTTNGTCNGNCGTGGCATTTTCATCTTCATCCGGTCCGGCATCGCCGCCNCCCAGAATCAGCGGCAGCTGATCGGAACGCACGTTCATTTGCGCATCAAACAACCGGAACTCATACCGCTTGGTCTCCGGGAAATATTGCACCTCGCCGCGCGCCGCACGCGTGCGCTGAATCAGCTCATCGCCTTTCAACCGGTTGAGCAGCACGTTTTCCATCTCCCATTTGTGCGGCTGGTTTTCGTCCGCGGTGAGCTTGCCAATGTAAATGACGTGATCAGGAATCTCGGTGACAAAAGTATTCTCCGCCAACAACGCCGCGGGATTGGTTGACGCAAGATCGTAAATCAGTTCCTTGTAGGCCACCCGGCATTGCGGCGCGATTTTCATGTTGATCCACGCGGATAATCCGCCCAACAACACCGCCACCAGCAGGATCGGGGTCACCAATGACATCAAGCTCACACCGCCCGCCCGCGCGGCGATGAGTTCCTGATCCGCACTAAACCGCCCGAACACCAGCAGCATCGTGGTGAGCAGGCCCATCGGCAGGGAAAAGGAAATGACGAACGGTATCAGCAGTGCAAACGCCTTCACCAGCCCGACCAAGGACGCTTGGCCCTTCACCACCAGCGTGAGCACCTCCTTCATCGCGTTGCCCATCAGCAGCACCGCCGTGAACACGCTCACCGTAAGCACCAGCGTGGCCAGCACCTGTTTGATCAAGTACCAATGAAGCGTTTTCATGCCAGCCACCGGGCTCCCGCCCCGCGCAGCAGCCTAGGCGATGGGCAGGGACGTGTCACGTTTGAGAAATGCAGAAGAAGAAAAAATGGTGGCCGGAGCCAGAGTCGAACTGGCGACACAAGGATTTTCAGTCCTCTGCTCTACCAACTGAGCTATCCGGCCACTCCGCCGCGGGCGGCGGGCGGGAAACATACCGCAACCGCGCCGCCTCGCAAGCCATTTCGCGCGCTTGACCGCGCCCAATTGCCTCATTTTAATGCCGCCACATCACAAGCCATCATGCCGACTTATATTTACGAGACGATCCCCAAGAAAAAAGGGCAGAAACCCCGCCGCTTTGAGGTGGTGCAAAAAATGAAGGATAAACCCCTGAAAAAATGCCCTGAAACCGGCGAGGCCGTCCAGCGGGTCATCACCGGCGGCTGCGGCGTCGTCTTTCACGGACCCAGTATCATGAGCATGAATGTGCCGCGCGGCAGAAAATAGCCTCTATCATCAACGAATACCCCGCCCGCCTCAACATCGAATCCCCATTTTGAAAACCATCCTGAGCATCCTGCTGGCTGCCTTCGCACTCCCCGCGATGGCCGGCGACTCCGAAGACGCCCTGCGCAAACAACTCGCTTCCATCGAGAAACAAATTCACCAACTACGCGC
>PBFV01000028.1 GCA_002718935.1 Verrucomicrobiales bacterium | reverse complement strand
GCAGCCGTCGCTTTGGCAGGACACCATCTTCGGCCGCTGACCGCTCTTCATCCAACCCAGCTCTTCCAATTCACCAAATGCCTTCCACATGCCGATCAGGCCTGTGCCTCCGCCGGTGGGGTACAGTATCCAGTCCGGCAACTCCCACTCAAACTGCTCGGCCAACTCCAGTCCCATCGTTTTTTTGCCCTCGATGCGGTACGGCTCCTTGAGCGTGGACACATCAAACCAGTCAATCTTTTTCATCCCCTCGCGCACCAGTTTGCCGCAGTCATCAATGAGCCCATTCACAGCGAACACCTTGGCTCCGTGTAGAAAACATTCCTTCTGGTTAATCACCGGCGTGTCTTCAGGCATGAGCACCCAAGCTTCCATCCCCGCCCGGGCGGCATAGGCCGCCAAGGCACCGCCGGCATTGCCCGCCGTGGGGGCGGCCAATCGCTTGAGGCCAAATTCATTGGCCATCGTCACCGCCATGGCCATGCCGCGGGCTTTGAAGCTGCCGGTAGGCAAACGGCTTTCGTCCTTGATCAGCAAGCTTTCCAATCCAAACTCCGCCCCCAGCCGTTTGGCCTGAAGAATCGGTGTGATCGTTTCCGTGAGCGAAATGATGTTTGCCGGATCCTCGACGGGCAACAGCTCAAGGTACCGCCACAGCGTAGGCGGCCGGCCAAACAAGGTCTTCTTTGGGAACTCGCGCTTGATCAGATCGAGATCGTATCGCACCCACAAGGGGCGGCTGCACGCCGTGCAAAGGCCGTGGACTTCTCCGGCGGGATACTCCTGACCGCAGTTGGCACATTCCAGATGTGTCACAAATGGCATGCGCGAAGGAAACGGCTTCGATGCCCGCGCGTCAACCTAATGACGCACTCGGGCTTGTCGTCGGGGTACCCTCTCGGGCAGAGTCCCCGCATGGCGCGAAAGATTCGCATGGGCTTTATCGGCGCGGGCGCAATGGGCTACAGCCACTTGCAGCTGTTCCATCAGGAATGCAGCCAGCAGGCAGAGGCGGCTGCTTTGTGCGCTCGCGATTCGGGCCGCATCAAAAGGGCCATGGCCGTGGCGCCCGGTATGATGTTGTTCAAAAAGGAATCGGACCTCATCCAAAGTGATCTCGATGCAGTTGTCATTTCCTCCCCCAATTTCACCCATGTCCCCTTGGCTCTGGCTGCGTTGAAGGCCGGCAAACATGTGTTTCTGGAGAAACCCGTGGGCATCACACCTGCCGAGTGCCAGCAATTGCTGCGCGCAACGGCGAAGAGTGATCGGGTTTTAATGATCGGACATGAGCTCCGTTATTCGCCCTACTTTGCAAAGATTAAACAATTGATCGACCGCGGGGCCGTAGGCACACCCCAAATGGCGTGGTGCAAGGAATTCCGCGGCCCATTCCAGCCCAAGAGCGGTGAATGGATTCAAGACCGGCGCAAAAGCGGCGGCTGTCTCGTCGACAAAAACTGCCACCACTTTGATTTGATGAATTGGTGGCTCGACTCCAAACCCAAACGCGTCAGTGCCTTTGGCAGCAACGCGGTTAATCGTGTCATTCCCGGCCCCAATCAGGTGCATGACCACGCTACCGCCAGCTGGGAATATGCCAGCGGCGCCAAGGGCACCCTTCACCTTAGCCTGTTTGCCCATCAACCGCCCAAGGAAACGCTGGAGATGGGTGTGGTGGGTGATGGCGGCGTGCTCCAGACCGATCTTGATAACCTAACCCTGCTCCACTGGGAAAAGGGCAAACGTCGCGAAGCAGCGCGGGTGATCAAGGTGAAATCCAAACGCGGCGTCGGCTGGGGCGGACATTTGGGCTTTGCGGAAATCCATCCGGCGTTTATCAAGGCCATCCGGAACGGCACTCAACCATTGACCTCCGTTGCCAACACCATCGACGGCACGCTGCTCGCCATTGCCGCCGAGGAATCCATCCGGAAGAAAAAGATTATCACCATCAAATCATGAGCAAACATCCGATCAATGACGCCCTGCTCGAAGGGCAAATTATCCGCGAACCCGTGGGGGACGAACAAGGCTACTGGGCCGGCGCCCCGGGCTGGTTCTGGGACGAAACCGATCAGGCCGCCTACGTTTGTTACCGCATCCGGCGGCCACGCGGCGTGGAGCCCGATCGCGGCGGCGAATCGCGCATCGCCAAGACAACTGACTTTGAAAACTTCGAAGACGTATGGTCCGTTCACAAGGACGCCTACCAATCCGCCTCCATCGAAAAGAGCATTTTGCGGCGCGGCAACGACGGCAAAATCCGCTACTTCACCAGCTACGTCGCCCCAGAAGACGGCCGTTGGTGCACCACCATTAACACCGCTGACTCCGTTGAGGCGCTAGACCCCGCCAAGACCAAACGGCTGTTTACCGCCAGTGAACTGGGCCTCGAAGGCGTGAAAGACCCATGGATTCTTGAAGAGAACGGCACCTACCACCTGTTTCTCAGTGTAGCCATCAATACTGCTACCACCAGCGACAGCTCGCATGACACTTTGGATATTTTCAATACGGGCGAGTGCAAAAGCGCCACGGCGCTGGCTACCTCCACTGACCTCGACAACTGGGACTGGCAAGGCGTCATCCTCCAGCCCGAAGGTGAAACCGGGTGGGACAAATACTGCCGCCGCATCAACAGCGTGCTACCCCAAAATGGCAAATACTACGCCTTCTACGATGGCAGCGAAGGCCATCATCAGAATTACGAGGAACGCACGGGCCTGGCTGTTTCCGAAGATTTGAAAAGCTGGGCCGTGCTAACCCCCAAAGCCCCGTGCATTACCAGCTCGCACACCACAGGCTCACTGCGTTACATCGACGCCCAGCTCCACGAAGACGACATTCTGTTCTTCTATGAACTCACCCGTGCAAACGGCGCCCACGAAATGCGCCTCGCAAAATTCCCCGTCAAAGGATTCACGCTGGAATAATCACTCCGGCAAAGCTTCGTCACGAGTTTCCTTGGCAAAGAGCACTACTACCACGCCAACCAAAAAAAGCGGCGCCAGCCACATTGCTTTAGCTTCGGGACTTGGCGGGCTTGCCATGGCTCCGAACCCAAAAAATGCAGCAGCCGTTCCTAGCCGCCCCATGTTGAAACAGAACCCCGTGCCCGTACCCCTCAATCGCGTAGGGTATAATTCAGGGAAATAGACCGCATATCCTGCGTGCATGCCTACCGTGAAAAACCCAAATACCGGCAGGCATATCATCAAAACTGTTTGCGATGCATTGCTAGGCAGAAGCCACATAAACAGCACCAGCATCATTACAAACGCCATTGCATGGTATAACACGAAGGCCCCCTTTCGCCCTATACGAGTAGAAATACCACCAAACAAAACAAGCCCTAAACCGGCTCCCACAGTATTGAGCGCCATGCTGGTCATCTCAGCGCTTTTGATGGCAGAATTGTGCTTAGCGAATAAATCCGCTTTCATCCAATTGTGAGTTTTACCAACCGCCTTTTTCTGGATGACGCGATCCTCGGACACTATGCCGGCGAGCCTAGTCTTAGCCCGCGATAAAACCCCTTTATCCTCCTTTGAAAATGTCGTCCTATTGCCATCCTCGATCCCGACAATTTTTGAGGTCAGAAATTTAGATTGTCGCTCCACCAACTGTTCCCATGCATTCGGGTCCTTTTCTCGATCCGGAATACTTACATCAAATTTTTCCAAGCTTAACACTTTATTTTGCTCGAGGCGCAACAGGGCGTTTTTGCCGTAGATATGCCCTCCCCAAAAAGTGACCAACCCAATGGTTGCCAGTGTGACCCCTATTACTGTGTTTCGTAAATGCTGCGGCGAGAACAAATCACCAATACGCCCCGTTTGCTGCTTCTCATCTGATGATTCTCGATCTTTTGCGGCCTTCCAGCTTTCCGGCTCCTTCAATTTCCAACGTATCCAAAGCGTCAGCAAAGCAGGGAGTATTCCCAGTACGAAAGCTGCTCTCCATGCATCCACCCCCCAATCCGCCAAGGGCACATAATTGACTAAGACCCAAATGGCGCCTACTGCCAGTAACGTACCGAATACACTTGAGGCATGAAAAATTGAACTGGTGACTGGACGTGACCGAGCGGGCATCACTTCAGCAACCATCGCGCTCGCCACAGCCCACTCTCCACCGACACCCATCGCAACTAAAAACCGTAACGCCGCCAATTGCCATGCCTCTTGAGAAAAAGCACTCAACGCCGTGAACACCGAATAAAACAAAATGGTGTAAACCATCGTTTTGGCTCGACCGATTCGGTCACTGAGCATACCAAACAACACTCCACCAAAGGCACCTCCCAAAAGGAAAAACCCAAACGCTCGGTCATTCCATTGTTTTACTATATCATCGTCAGGTAATGCGCCGAGTAAATCGGGCATGGAATCCCGCATGGTAGCGACAAAAATTTGCCCCTCATAAATATCAAACACCCAGCCCAGAGAGGCGATCGTCAAGACGAGCCACTGATACTGTGAGATCCCCTGATACCACTTGCCGGAAGTCACCTTCGAATCGTCAGCCATTATTCAGAATCCTCAGGGCGCAGGAGTTGAAAGGTACCGTGGTCTTTGTCGGCGCGATAATTGATGTCGATGCGGCGGATGGTGCCGTTGCCGTCGTAGTGGTAAAGGCCGCCGGCGAGTTTGCCGAGGTCGGCTTGGCCGGTGAATCTGAACGTATTTCCCTGCGGGGTTAGGGTCATGTCCATGTCGTAGGGGTAGCTGACGGTGATGAGGCCCCATTTGTAATTGGCATGGAACCGGGTGTGATAGGTATTGCCTTCGCGCTTAGTGATGAGACAACGAAGAGCGCCGTTATGCTGATTATAATCACTTTGCCATCGGCCAACCCACCGGCCTTCCATGCCTTCAAAGGACTGGTCGCCGGCTTTTTTCCAATCGCGATTGAATGAGGAACACCCGCTGACCAACAACACCATACTGAGCAGCAGTAAAACAATTCGTGCGCGCATGCCGGAATGCTAACGGGTGCCCGGGCGGATGGCAAATCAACTGAGCAAAGCACCACAGTGCGGACACGGCCTGGGACGATCATGGGATAGGTGGCCGTCGCATTCTCCACAAAAAAAACGGTGTGACTTAATGGCAAATCGATTGATGAGGGCGGCAATACCCAGGATGATCAGCATGCAAACGAGTGAGCCTTGAACGTTTTCCTTTTCCACTGTAAACAAAAACAGGACGAGAAAAACGCCAACCCCGATGTTCAGCACACGGCTCAACGGATTGTCACGCTTAACGATGCTGGCCCATTGAGCGGCTTGGCGACGCTGCTGGATGGCGGAATGAGACTGCTGGGCCAGCGCTTGGGCGGGCGGCTCTTCCACACGGGTGACAACGGGTGGCGGCGGTGCAGTCGAGGCTTGTTGGCCAAGGGTTTCAGGAAGTTTGCGGCCGGCTTCGCCAAGTTTGGGCGGCAAAACCGAATCGCTGGCAATCCATTGTTCGACAGCGCCGGCACTGGGTGGACGATGGGCAGGATCTTTGGCGAGACAGGCCATGATCATGGCACACACGGCGTCAGGCACTTGATTTTGCAGGCCCAGCTCCACCAATCGATCGGCAAGCGGCTTGGGATCTTCGTTGATAACTTGGTAGGCGATGTCGCCGCTGTAAAAGGGCGTGCGGCTGGTGAGCAGTTCGTAAAAGGTTGAACCCAGAGCATACAGGTCATCGCTGGCTCGCGGCACTTCTCCACGCATTTGTTGTGGGCTCATGTAAACCGATGTGCCGCTTATGTGGCCCTGAATGGAGGAACGGCTGAGACTCTCGGCCATGTTGGCGGCAATGCCAAAGTCGGCGAGCTTCAGCGTGCCTTGCCGGTCAATGAGCATGTTGGCGGGTTTTAGGTCGCGATGCACGATCTTGTGCTGATGCGCATACTCGAGGGCATCACACAATTGGGTCATGAGCGGCCGAAGATTTTCCCAACGAAAATGATGACCGGGCTGTTGCAGCCGCAGGCTGCCAAGATCCTGACCGTCAATGAATTCAAGCGTGACAAAAGGCGCTTCACCGGCCGGCTGAATAAGATTGTGAATGCGGATGATGTTGGGATGGTTCAGCCCGCCGCTCTTTTCCACTTCACGCTGAAGATCGTTGAGTGCGGTAGGATCGCCTGTGAGTTCCTCGGGCAGTCGCTTGACGGCCAGCTGCTCGTCGGTTTGTTGATCCATGGCCAGCCATACTTCGCCCCGTCCGCCCCGCCCCAACTGGCGTTGCAACTGGTAGCGGCCGGCCAGCAAATCGTTTTTGCCAGATTGCACATCGCTGGGCAGTTGAAAATGCAACCAGCGATCGGCCACCTGCATCGTTTGGCCGGACCGCACCTGCACCCGCCCCAACACCCCGGCCCCATCAAGAAAAACTCCACCCGCGCCCGCTGCCTCTACGAGAACGTCGCTGGCAGTGACGGTAAGGCGAGCATGCTCATCGGCGGCGGCCACAATCGGGATGGCGCTAGTGGCAGCGGCCCCAATATGATGAGTGCCTTCCCCAAGGAGGAATTCCTGGAGGACCACGCCGTCCGAGCCGGCAACGAGTACCCTGATCGGTTCGGCGGGCATGAAAAGAATGGCGGTGAGGGAGGGATTCGAACCCTCGGTAGAAGGAATACCCCCTACGGCGGTTTAGCAAACCACTGCATTCAACCACTCTGACACCTCACCGGCCGNGNTNCNGNCAATGTAGCCCGCTGCCAGCGGGGCGTCAATCCTTCCGGTGGACAGGGCCGNCGNCGAGGGGCATACTGCATCCATGAAATCCATCGACGGTAAATCACTCCTCATCGGCGCCCTGCTCAGCGCAGTGCTGTTCCTCAGCCTCGGCTTCGCCCGCGACAGCGTCGTGAAGGTNCGCATCATCGGNATNGACAAAGGCTCCTTCGAAAGCTGGGACGCGATCAAGGTGAGCAATTAAGGCCCNATNNAACTTCCCATTCTGCTTGCCATTTTTNAGGGCAATTCCGATGCTGGGGCATGGAGGTGGCACTGCCCATTATTCTTTTTGTNGNCGGCTTTGGGGTNGGCGCGTTTGTGGTTTGGCAAATTAAGCAACGCGAAATTGAGGNCCGGCAACAGGCTCAAGCTGATCTCGAATCGGCTTTTGGCAATCTTTCGCGGCAGGCGCTGATGGAAAATCAAACGCAATTCATGGAGTTGGCTCGCGGCGAGTTTCAAAAGCTTGAGCAACAGTCCGGACAACAGCTCAACCAAAAGAAAGAGCTAATTGATAGCAGCCTAAAAACGATCTCATCATCAGTTCAGCAGCTCAGCGAAGGCACTGCGCGNTTGCATGGNTCGGTNGAAAGCACAACGCGNCGCTTGGATAACCTCACGGAAACCACNGATCAACTTCGGCAAATTCTTTCCAGTAGCCAAGCGCGNGGGCAATGGGGGGAGCGGATGGTGGAGGATATTTTGAATTTGCTGGGATTGGTGGAAGGGATCAATTTTGAAAAACAGGAANCTGAAGGCCGCGACCGGCCGGACTTCACTTTCCACCTGCCCAAGGGCAAACGGGTGAACATGGACGTCAAGTTTCCCATCACGCATTACGAGCGTTTTCTGGCCGCGGAAGATGAGGGCACGCGNGNCGATGAAAAGAAGCAATTTCTCACGGCCATCCGTGGCCATGTGAAGGCTGTCGATGGTCGTGCCTACATCGATCCCGCTGGGGGCACAGTGGATTACGTCCTGCTCTTTATCCCGAACGAAAGCATTTACAGTTTTATCAATAAGGAAGATCACGAGCTGATGGATTTCGCGCTCGATAAACGCATCGTACTCTGCTCGCCCCTTACGCTGTATGCCATCCTCTCACTGATCCGCCAATCGGTAAACAGCTTTGCCGTTGAGCAGCGCGCGGGGGACCTGCAAAAGCTGGTTCAACAATTCAGCGAACAATGGGGCAAATANAGNGAAAAAGTGGCGGCCATGGGCAAGTCACTGAACACTGTTCAAAATCATTTTGATGATCTTAGCGGCACGCGAACAAGGGCATTGGAAAAGCCGATGGAAAAGATTATCAGCCTGAATCTCGAAGATTCGGCGTCCTTGGATTCCAATGATTCCGAATAACCTTCGATTTGCTCGAATACNGTAATTTTGGTATCGTCCGAGTCCNATGATGACTTGGCGATTCATGCTAATGGCGGGTGTTCTTTCCGCCCATTTGACTTTGCTNGGCGAGGAAAAACTGCCGGAAACCGTACAGTTTAACCGCGACATCCGCCCGCTCCTATCCAACAACTGCTTTCTCTGTCANGGTCCGGATGAAGGCCGGCGCAAAGCCAAGCTGCGCCTGGACGTAGAAGCCGAGGCCAAAAAGGAAGNCATCGTGGCTGGCGACGTGACTNACAGCGANTTTTGGGCGCGCATTACCTCTACGGATCCTGANGAAATGATGCCTCCNCCGGAATCAAAGAANCAACTCACNGCCCNTCAAAANGCGTTNCTAAAACGCTGGATCGAACAGGGCGCCAAGTACGAAGGTCACTGGGCCTTTCTCGAGCCTAAATCCCCCACTCCACCCAAAGGAAATCTCAAGTGGGGCCACAACCCCATCGATCATTTTGTGCTCAAACAACTTGAATCCAACGGCCTCAAACCAACGCCAGAGGCAAGCCGAGAGCTGCTCATCCGCCGTGTCACCTTCGATCTTACCGGCATGCCACCCACGCTGGTGGAAATCGATGCGTTCGTAAATGACAAGAGTGCCAACGCCTACGAAAAAGTCGTGGACCGTTTGCTAAAATCCAAAGCGTACGCCGAACGGATGACTTTGCATTGGATGGATGTTGCCCGCTACGGCGATAGCAGCGTGCACCATGCCGATGGCCCGCGCACCATGTGGCCTTGGCGCGATTGGGTGATCGATGCCTATCACACGAACAAGTCATTCAAGGATTTCGCCACCGAACAGCTCGCGGGAGATCTCATCCCCAATGCGACCAATGATCAAAAAATCGCCACCGGCTTCAATCGCAACCACGGCACTACTGACGAGGGCGGCCTGATCATCGAAGAATACCGGGTTGAATACGTGGTCGACCGCGTTAAAACCACCGGCAATGTGTTTCTTGGCCTCAGCATTGAATGCGCCCAATGTCACAGCCATAAATATGATCCGATCTCCCACCGGGAGTACTACCAGTTTTACGCCTTCTTCAACAACAACGCGGACAGCGGCAAACAAACCCGCAATGGCAATGCCCCGCCCATGGTCAATGTGATCAGCCGCGAAAACATTGCCAAACGACAAGCTGCCGAGGCCAAGGTGAAAGCAATCAACGAAAAGATTTCCACCCACCGCAAGGGCGTGCAGGACGCGTTTGAAAAATGGGCCATTGAAGCGGCTAAAAATGTCACCGAGCAACCGAAGGAACCGGCAGGATTACTCGCCCATTTTCCGCTGGATGCATTCAAAGACCGCAAAGGCGTCGACCTCGTGAGCGACAAAAATGAAGTGAAATGGGAAGGAGGCGGGCGCACCGTTGGCGGCCAAACCGGCCAGGCGTTCCGCGTGGAAGGCAATGGCTTCATTAATGTCAAAGGCGTGAAGCCACCGGAATGGAACCAGCCATTCAGCTTCGGTTGCTGGGTGAAACCTGATGCCGGCAACGCTAACGGCGCGCTGTTCAGCAAGATGAATGAAGGGAATGCATTCCGCGGCTTTGACCTGTGGTTACAGCAAGGCGCTGTCGGTACCCACATCATTTCCAAATGGCAGGACAACGCCATCAAGGTGGTCAGCAAGGCCAAGGTGCCAGCCAAAAAGTGGACGCATGTATTTGTCACCTACGACGGCAAAGGCAAAGCTGCCGGCACCAAGATTTATATCAATGGCAAACTGCAGGAACAAAACGTTGAAGCCGACGGCCTCAACGGAACCATTCAAACACCGAAGGAATTCCGCATCGGCCGACGCTTTAACAGTGCCCAAGCCAACAATATTGAGATCGATGACGTCCGCCTTTATGGTCGGGAGCTGGTGGTGGCCGATATCGGCGCCGTTAGCGGCAGCGACCCCATCGCCCCGCTGCTCTCCATTGCACCGGACAAGCGATCCCCCAAGCAAAAGGAAACGCTCCTAAACCATTACCTGAACAACATCGACAAAGCATTTCAAAAGCTGACCGCTGAAAAACGCACAGCCGAGACTGAAATTGCCGCCGCCAACAAGAGCAAGGTGAACACCATGGTTATGGGTGACCGTGGCGACATGCGTAAGACTTACGTCCTGGAACGCGGCCATTACGAGCACCCTAACAAGGAAGAGGAAATCAAACCCGGCGTTCCGGCCTTCCTGCCTTCCATGCCCGAGGGCGCTCCCGCTAATCGCCTGGGTCTCGCCCAATGGCTCACCCGCCCGGACCATCCGCTCACCTCACGCGTTGCCATCAACCGGTATTGGTCCCTACTCTTCGGCAAGGGCATTGTGAAATCCGTCTCCGACTTCGGCACCCAAGGCGCTTGGCCTACGCACCCCGAACTGCTCGATTGGTTGGCCACGGATTTTGTGAAGAATGGTTGGAATATTAAGCGCACTTTTAAGCAAATTGTCATGAGCGCCACGTACCGGCAATCCTCCAAACTTAACCGCGAGTTATACACGAAAGACCCGGAAAACCTCCTGCTGGCCCGCGGGCCGCGCTTCCGTTTGCAGGGCGAATTTGTCCGCGATAATGCCCTCGCCGTCAGCGGCTTGTTGGTCGACAAAGCCGGCGGGCCCGGCGTGAGGCCCTATCAACCCCCCGGTCTTTGGAACGAAGTTAGCCTCAGCGGCAACGTCCGGTTCCGGCAGGATTCCGGCGAAAATCTTTATCGCAAAAGCATGTACACCTATTGGAAACGCTCCGCACCCGCGCCGTCCATGACAATCTTTGATGCCCCCACCCGCGAGAAGTGCATGGTGGAACGCCCCCGAACCAACACGCCGTTGCAGGCGCTGGTGACCATGAATGACCCGCAATTCACCGAGGCTGCACGTAATTTGGCCCAGCGAATGATCAAAGAAGGCGGCAAGACTCCGCAAGAACGCGTGACCTTCGGTTACCGCCTCGTGGCCTCCCGCCAACCCAAGCCCATCGTGGCCAACATTCTACTGGCCGCATACAATGAGGAATTGGAAAATTTCAAAAATAATGCCGAAGCCGCCAACAAGCTGCTGGGTATCGGCGCATCCAAGCGTGATGAAACCATCGGCGTTGCCGAGCATGCCGCTTGGACCATCGTCGCCAGCATGCTCCTCAATCTCGATGAAGTAATCACCCGACTGTAATCGCCATGAATATCACTGATCCCGACTACCAAAACGGCCTGCTGCAGACGCGGCGCGAATTGATTTTTAACACCGCCAAATGCCTTGGCGGCGCTGCGCTCGGCTCGCTGATGGCGCCTGATGCCATTGCCGCCCCGAAGAGAAACGCCCGCGGCAGACTGCCTGGGGTGCCGCATTTTGCACCCAAGGCCAAACGCATCATCATGCTGTTCTTCTCTGGCGGCCCCAGCCATATCGACATGTTCGACTACAAGCCGGCCATGCGAAAATTTCACGGTGAAGAATTACCGGACTCCGTCCGCAACGGCCAGCGCCTCACCACCATGACCAGCGGCCAAAAATCATTCCCCTGCGTGGCCCCAATGTTTGAGTTTAAGCGCATGGGCCAACATGGCACTTGGGTTAACGAAACCCTGCCGCACATCGGCAGCATCGCCGACGAAATTACCATCGTCAAATCGATGCACTCAGAAGCAATCAACCATGACCCTGCTATAACCTACATTCTTACAGGTACCCAGCAACTCGGCAAACCCAGCTTTGGTTCCTGGATCAGTTACGGCCTCGGCAGCCCGAACAAAAACCTCCCTGCCTACATTGTGATGATCTCGCGTGGCTCTGGCGCGGCCAATCAGGCTCTGTACTCGCGCCTGTGGAGCAGCGGCTTCCTGCCCAGCAAACATCAGGGAGTAAACCTCCGCAGCGGCAAGGAACCCGTCCTGTACCTAAAGGACCCCGAAGGCATTGACCGTAACCTGCGCCGCCGGATGTTGGACGGCATTGCGAAGATCAATCAGGAGCAGTTTGAGGAATTCGGCGACCCCGAAACACAAACACGTATTTCCCAGTACGAAATGGCATTTCGAATGCAATCCAGTGTGCCGGAGCTAATGGATGTCTCAAAAGAACCAAAGAGTGTTACGGACCTGTATGGCCCGGATGCTCAACGTCCCGGCTCATTTGCTCGCAACTGCATCCTCGCCCGGCGCATGGCTGAGAGCGGCGTGCCGTTCATCCACCTTTTCCACCGCGGCTGGGATCACCACGGCGGCCTTCCTGGAAAATTCCCGAAGCAATGTAAGGATATTGACCAACCGGCAGCTGCCTTGGTCAAGGACCTCAAGCAACGCGGTATGCTTGATGAAACCCTGGTGATTTGCGGCGGCGAGTTTGGCCGTACCATCTACTCGCAAGGGAAGCTTACCAAGACTAACCATGGCCGCGATCATCACAGTCGGTGCTTTAGCACTTGGGTAGCCGGTGGCGGGTTCAAGGCCGGTTACGAACATGGCCAAACCGACGATCACAGTTACAATATCGTCAAAGACCCTGTGCACATCAACGACTTAAACGCCACCCTTCTAAAGCAAATGGGCATCGATCACGAGCGGCTGACCTACCGCTTCCTCGGCCTTGACCAACGCCTCACTGGCGTAGAAGGTGCAAAGGTGATCCCTCAGCTGGTTGCCTGAGCCTCTTTGGCCGGCTCGTCATCCTTAGGCATCACCGTGTCCACCAACGCGGCGCCCACGGAATCCCCGAAGCAGTTCACCGCCGTGCGGAAGCGGTCAAGCAGCCAATCAACCATAAGTATCAGCCCTATGAACTCCACAGGTAATCCGGCTGCATTCAAAACGATCAACATGGTAACCAGACCTGCCTCAGGAATCCCCGCTGCACCAATCGCCGCTAATGTCGCCACCACAGCGATTGTAACCTGTGTCGTCATAGTCAGCTCCTGGCCAGTTAACGGAAAATAGATTTGTGCGATGAAAATCGCAGCAGCAGCCTCATAAAGCGCGGTGCCATCCATGTTAATGGTCGCCCCCAAGGGCAGCACAAACTTCACGGACTTTTCTGAGATACCCGCCTTGTCAGTCGCACATTCCATGGTCACCGGCAGTGTGGCACTAGAGCTAGCTGTGGAGAATGCCGTGAGCACAGCCTGCGACATGTTTTTGAAAAATGCTATTGGACTCTTTTTGGTAAACAACCAGTAGATTAAAAAGAGGGTCACAAAAGCATGAAAACAAAGGCCAATTATGATCGTGAGAAGATACAGGCCTTGTTGGCCCGCCATTTTAGCAAGGTCGCCATCAAGATTAGCTTGTCCAAATTTTGAGGCTACCAAACAAAAGATACCAATCGGAGCAATGTACATCAGCAGCATCACAAAGGACATCAGAGCATCGTTGGCTTGGCCGATCATGCGGGTGATTGCAAACACACGGTCCCCCATCGTGGTCAGCATAGCAGCAAAAATAATACTGAAAACAATCAGCGGAAGGAGGTCCATGTTCGCAGCAGAATCAAATAAATTTTTTGTGACGAGCATCAGCAAGATTTTCTCAAGAATATCACCGATACCATCTAACTCGCCTAACTCTGCCTTTCGGCGCTTTTCACTCTCCAGATTTTGCTTCGCAGATTCTAATTTTTCTGCGGCAATAATCGCAGTTTCGTTTTTGTCGGAGTCTTGCGGAGCTGCTTGGAAAGCAGCTAAAGCACGCTTCTGGGCAGCAGCAGCGCGCGAAAGTTTTTTCTCAGCCCGCTCGACATAAACATTATTCCGTATTTCCTGTTCTTGTTTAGCCTCCTTGGCTTCCTCACTCTCTCCGATTTTTTCACTTAATTTAGCCTGTATTGTTGCATTCAAATCTTGAAGTTCTTCAAATGCTTTTTGCCTTTCTGAGTCAGTTCCAGCAGCCACCACCTTTGCCTTAGCAGCTGATAGCTCCCTGTTTTCACCTGGTTTGATAAGGTTGACCACAATTAGTCCTGTGATCACGGCCAACACGGTGGTGCACATATAATATCCCACCGCAAATCCACCCGGCTTACCCAGCTTACGAACATCACCCAAGCCTAGTATACCACTCATCACAGACATAATTACAAGGGGCACAACCATCATCATGAGAAGATTCAAGAATACCTGTCCGCCGACCTTGAATTTGACGGCGATTTCAGGAACGAAAAGTCCAGCGCCAATCGCAGCTACGATGGCACCAATTATGTAGTAGGTCAGATTACCGTGACCGTCGGCTTTTTTTTCGCTCATGGTTGATCTCCCTAAGCGTTAGGTGCGGTGAACTTAGCACGCAGCCTAAATTGTTCAACCCTTGTCTCCACTGCCTGAATGGCACCCAGCCGGAGCTTCCGCTTCAATCGGTGGCGGATTTCGTTTTTCAAAAAATGGCACCAGCAAGGTATCCACAATTAATTGAAACAGGTGATACAACACCAACGGCACTGCGCCGTAGGGATTAGCCTGAAAGAATGTGCCCCAAATATAAATTCCGTTGGGCAAAGTTTTTTGCGACCCACAAAGAATAACCGCCGTGCGTTCGGGCCAATCCAGATTCAAGATCTTGGCCACCAACGCATTTCCGCCCAACAAGATGCCGTGCAGCAACATGCTCAAGATCATGAATCGCACGGCCAGCTCCGGACTATTGGTGATTTTCCCCGTAGCCGCGGCGAATCCGGTGTAAACGAAAATCAAGATGATGAACTGCGGGACCACTCTGATTGCACCGCGGATTTTTTCCGTTTGCTCCCAAAGCATCGGCCGGAGCAATTGCCCGACGGCAATGGGCAGGAGCACGCACAGCACCATTCGCAGGATCATTTCGCCCAAGGGAAATGTGATTTGGGCATCACCACTGAGTTGGCTGATATATTCAGCACTAATTGATTGCTCCAGAATGAACGGGGTTAGCACTACGGTGAGCGCATTGGAAACGAGGGTGCAAATCAATGCCAATTCACGGCTACCGCCAGCCATAATGGTAAGCGCAATTGCGGAAGCCAAGCTGCCTGCCTGGGCCGCCATGATCATCGTGGCGGGGAAAAAAAGTGGATCATCCTCTGGGCCTAATAACTTGGCCAAAACATAAGCAACCGCCGGAGCCAACAAATAGGTGCTCCCAAGCACCGGCAACAAAGCGCGATAGTTCATCGCCTGTTTCACCAGCCGCGTGGTGTCCATGGTGAACCCGGCGATCCCGAGCATGACCGCGACGAAGATTGGGATGATCTTGCCGTTGGATTTAACCTGATGGCCAAATTCCGGCCACATCAATCCAACTGGAATCGTGAGTATGAGC
>PBFV01000027.1 GCA_002718935.1 Verrucomicrobiales bacterium | reverse complement strand
GATCATACCTCTCGGCCATGTGCGTGACTTGATCGTGATCCAGCTCGGCATCCACCGTCACATAAACTTGGCCTGGCCCAAGCACGCCCGAGAGAAGATTATGCACCTTTCCCACATAGTATTTTTCCAGATTTCGCTTCACCGCCAACCGCGTGCTGGCCATCGCTGAAACGCTGCCATCCTCTTCATTAGCCGAAAGGGTATTTTGAAAATTATCTACCACGGACACATCCGTGTGCTTCAAACCGGGCACCGAGTTCGCCACCAAAAATCGAATCGACTGGACACCCTTGTTGCCCAGCATGCCTTCTGCCCGCAGATTTACGAAAACCGAGGCCGTCGGGCGCTTGCTTTCATCGACGATAAGCCTTGTCTCGGGCATAACCACCATCACACGGGCACTGTCCACCCCTTGCATCATGGCGATGCTCATACCCAGCTCACCCTGCAACGCGCGACGCAGGTTTACCTGCTGCACAAAGTCCGACATGGTCAGCGAGGCTTTGCTGTCAAAAATGCTGTAGCCCAGACCGGAACCGGAAGCCTTGGGCAGGCCGCGGCTGGCGAGAGTCATGCGCAGTTCGTGGACCTTACTGCGGGGCACCTTAATACTGGTACCACCGGCACCCGCCTCGTAGGGGATGCTTTGTTCATCCAGCACCTCAATTACCGCACCGGCATCCTTTGGATCCATGCCACTGTACAGCAGCGCAAAATCCGTGCGGCTGGTGAAGAAAATCACCACCGCCAGACCGGCCGCCACGAGCAGGCCGGAGGCCATCACGGTCACTTTCTGGTTCACGCCAAGCTGACCCCAAATTTCGATCAGTTGCGCGCCTAATGCTCTTAATTTTTCCATGGTATCAGTTGTTGGGGAGTTTGCAAAAAATCACTAAACCTGCATGCGCATCAGTTCCTGGTAACCTTCCAGCAGTTTGTTGCGCACCTCGACCATCAGCTGGAAGGCCACGCCCGCCTCCTGCATGGCGATCATCGCCTGATGCAGCGGGATGTCCTTGCCGGACAACAGGTCGTTGACCGCCTGGGTGGAGGCCATCTGCTTCGAGTTCACCTCGCCGACAAACTGGTTGAGGACGTCTCCGAAGCCGGCACCTTGCACCGCCTGCGGGCCGCTCGCTGCCTGCGTGCCGTTGAGCTTACCCACGTCGCCCGTGCGCGCGGCGTCGGCCACGGCATTGGACTGCTCCATGATGGCACGCTGCTGGCGGTACATGTCCGCCAGCCCCTGCGTGGCCATGGGGTTCATGGAGGTGATGGGTGTCATTGTTTCAGTCGGTTAAATTATTTCTTGCCGATGGCCAAGGTCTGCATGGCCATTTGGCGGGCGTTGCGGATGATGGCGAGGTTTGCCTCAACGGTGCGGGAGGAAGCGATCAAATCCGCCATCTCCTCGTGCACACTCACGTTCGGATACTTCACCATGCCGGTCTTTTGATCGGCATCCGGATGGCCCGGCTGATAAACCAATCGGAAAGGCCGCTGATCATTCTCGATTCCCGCCACGCGCACCTCGCGCACCGCGCTGTTGAGATTGAACTGGTCCTCCATGATCGTCTCAAACCGTACCACCTGCCGTTGGTACGGGCCCCCGGCCGGAGTACTAGTGGTGCTGGCGTTGGCGATGTTCTGCGAGATCACCTCCATGCGCACTTTTTCTGCCTGCAAAGCAGAGGCGGCGCTGTTGGCTCCGGGTAAAATGTTAATGTCCATGATCAGTCTCCCCTACTCGGCTAACGCATGCGAATGGCCGAACGCAGTTTATTAAATGTACCAGTGAGCATCTGCGTTTGCAGGTGATGGGCTACCATATTCTTCTGCAGGTGCATCAATTCCTTCTCGAGCTGCACGGAGTTGCCATCGCGGTTCTGAGCCACTGCCGTACGGTCCACTTGAATGGTTGGCTTCACGCTTGCCAGATTATGCCCCTTGCCGCTGCCGATGGCCTGCGCCAGCTCGGAAGCAAAGGTGGGCGCCACGTCCACACGCTTGTAATGAGGCGTCTCCACATTGGCCAAATTGCTCGAGATTGCCTCCTGCCGCAGCACGGTGGCATCGAGCATTTTCTTTACGCCTTGGTAGTTGGCGCTGGCAAAAAGGCCGTCAATCATGCCGCCCGAGCAGCAATCACCGTGCCAGAATTGGGTAAAAACGCCTTAAATAGTGAATCCCACCAAAACCAGCCATTTTGACCGCTCTGCGCGGCCAATTTCTGAGTTTTTTAAAAAAAACACTAAAAACCCCAATTTGTGAGGAATTAATTGCCTGCCTCAAAAAAACTGCTGTTTTTCACTAAAAACCACGTTTTTGGCAAAATTCAGGGCAGGGGAGGGTTGGCCCACTACTTGCTGCTGGGGTGCTGGAATTACTTGCCGGGCAATGTTGCCAGGCGTGAAATGCAATGAAATGAAGGCGATCGGCCAGCGAATGATGTGGCTGTGGGGCATGGGATGTTTCCTGTGCGCCACTGTTGCGGGTGCTGAAGTGGATGCGGATGCTAAGGGCCGCGCCCTCGGCGAGCGTTGGTTCTATCAACTTTCCGGCCGCCTCGTAAACAAGCCACAACCGGTGATTAATTTGCCGGGTAAATCGAATCCGGCACCGGAATTCCGGTTCCCTATGCTCACCACACCACCGCCTACCGGCCCGTTGTCATTTGCGTGGGCGCTGGGCACGGGTTTTAATCAGCAGAACAACCCGGGTATTTTTAATTTTCCTGAGTGGTTAGAACTCACAGCCACCCCGATTCAAAACGAGCGATACAGGAAGATCATCGCTGACCTGAAAGCCTACATGGTCAGCCGCGGATATAATCAACCGCAGGCACAGGCATTGGCAAATCAATTGTTTCAGGCAAAATTTTCCCTGTACTTCCCGCTCATCAGAGATGGCCAACCGAATCTTGAAGCCCTCGCCACCAGCTATTCGCCAAACCCCTACTCGCGCAGCCCTGTGCGCAACACGGCCACAGATTATTACAACCTCGGCCTGATGTGCCAGAAAGTAGGCAATTTTCCCGAGGCCGCAAAACATTATACCAAAGCCGCTCGCACACAGTACCCGCAGGCGCAGGCCAGTCTGGGTTATCTGCACGAAACCGGGCAGGGCGTGCCTCGTAACCTGAACAAGGCACTGGAACTATACCAGGCCGCCGCCAAGCAAGGTCACTCGGTAGCCCAGTACAATCTTGGCCGAATTTACCAACACGGCCTGACTCACGGGCTGCAGTCAATTCCGCGTGACGTGCGCAAGGCTGAGCAATATCTCCAACGAGCCTCGGCGCAAGGCATCGTGGCGGCGTATCATCAGCTAGGTGTGCTGTACTACTCCCTCGGGCTGCGCATTCAACCTACCGCGCTAACCCCAGAACAGTTCGCCGAGTGGGACAAGAATAACGACAAGATTGTTTCCCCGGATGAAAATCGGCTGTTACAGGACGCGCACGACCATTTCCTGATGGCCGCCAATCAAAACCATGGCCAGTCCCAGCATTCGCTAGGAGTGATGTATTATAGCGGACAGGGAGTGCCCAAGAGCGACGCCACGGCAGCCAGTTGGCTGGAAAAGGCCGCCGCCCAAAAAATTCCTGATTCCCTCTACAACCTCGCGCAACTATATGAGCGCGGGGAGGGCGTGCGCATGAATCTCACACGGGCCTTCATTCTCTATCGCGAAGCCGCGCGTCTGGGCCATGCGCCGGCCATGTACAATTACGGCCTGTTTTTCTACCAAAAACGCGAGGCTGGACTGCAGCTTACGCTGGAGGTGCCCGAATCCTTCGTGAAAACCTATCCGGCCGAGTCATTGCCGGCAGAGATGGTAAAACTGAACCCGGAGAAAAATGCGTTTCTTGCCGATGCGAAGGCTTTTTACCAGGAGCGCGGTTTTAGAAATAAGAAACTCGAACTGCTGCTGCCAGGAGGCCAGCCGGCTTACGCCAAGGCGGTGCTCGCGCAGCTCATGGCTGCAGCCAAGCTGACCGCAACGAAAGATCCGCAGGAGGAACAATTAGGCGGCGATGACCCCGTAACCGCGTACGCGTGGTGGAAGCTGGCGGCCGATCGCGGACAAGTGGAGGCGCAGAAAAACCTCGAGGTGCTGCGCCAGATATTGAGCCCAGAGCAATTGCAAATTGCCGAGACGCTGGCGACCAAGGAAAACGGCCGAATTAACGCTAACCCGCTCAAGGCGCCCAGTCCGTTGGTCCAAGCGAAAAGTACGCTTCCGTTCCAAGCAAAGGATTGGAGTACCGGTTTCTTTGTTTCCGAGGATGGCTACGTGGTGACAGGCAAGCACATGCTGCACAGTGGCACTCAGTTTCAGGTGGTTACGGAGAACGGCACGTTCCCTGCCAAAATGATTAATCTGCCTGGCGATCTCGACCAGTATCTGTTGTTGAAGGTGGAAGGTGATTATCAATTTACCCCACTGCGTTTCAGCGCTAGCCACTCGACGCGCGCAGCGGACTCAGTGCAGGTGCTTGGCTACCAAATGCCGCGGGTGAATCAGGGCACTATGCCGAACGCCGCACAGGCAGAGACACAAATTGAACGAGTCCTTGGAGCGCAGGCCGACCCACGCTTTTTCACGCTGCAACAACCGGTACTGGGCGATCAGGTACTGTACAAGTTCACCAAGCATTTGGACAAATTCCAGACTGCCGTGGCAACCACGAAGTCGGCCATTGCACCAAAAGCAAATGTGGTGCAACCGTTGCAGGCGCAATCGCTCACGCAAATCAAGGGCGCCCTGCGTACGGTGCATCCCCTTCTGGGCAATGCCGAGGTGAGCATTGGCTATCAACTGACCGAAGCGCTGGGGTACGACCCGGTGGATCATCGATGGGTTAAGAATCCGCCACGCAATTCACGGGCGATATTGCATGAGAAGGGCCGCTGGGTGGTGCTGGATAACCGCACAATTTTGGCGGTGCCGCCGCTTAACAGCGTACTTGAAGGTCAAGCGCTGCTCCGCATCTCTGCCATTCCCGGCATGGTGAAGCAGGGCGAGGATTTCCGGCGATTGTATCAACTGGCGGAAACCCTGCTTACTGCTGAAGTGCCGGGCAAGCGACCGAAAACAGTTCTGGAAGAACGCATTTTGGACGCGCAATTTACCAACGTGCATCACACGCCGGGCTTCCGCGGCACGGCTCTGCTCAATCAACGCGGTCAGGCAATCGGGCTATTTTTCCCGGGTTTCCGCGGGCGCACACCAGATGTGTTTCGCAACTTTAGCTCGTACCACCAGTACCTGCTCAAGAGTGACCATCTCATGGCATTCCTGAACCGCTTGCCGGCGGTGAGGTATAGTACGCTGAAGCCGGAATTGCCCAAGGTCGCCTCGAATGACTCGGTGCAGTTGGATGAGCAAGCTTACTTGCTCGCCAAGGCCAAGGCATCCATGGTATTGGTACAGGTGACCGACGGCCTGTCGGTTGCCAAGGGAGCGAAAGGAGGATCCCAACCATGATTGCCAACGCCACGAGTCTGGCGGGAGCCATTGGGTTTGTGATCGTGCTGGGCGTGGGCTTTGCGCTGGGACGTGATTGGGATCGAACCCTGATCAGTGCGGCGGTAGCTGCGCTGGCATTCGGGCTGATTGGCCGCTGGTGGATTTTGCTGTGGATCATGGGCCTGAAGAGCGCCCAAGCTGAGCAGGCAGAGGAACAGGAACGCGCCATGCGGGAGGCAGCCCAGACAGAAGCGGAGGTAACTGAGGAGGCGCCCACCGCTTAAAACAATTTGACCCATGAGCACTGCCACGACCAATCCGGATCAACAAGCGCCTCGGCGGCCTGTGCCTACGCCGAGCGTGTTGGCGGCGCGTAAGTACCAAAAGACCCAGCTGACGGAAGGCACTGAAGAGGAAATTCTGGCCACCTACGCCCCGGTGATCAGTCAAATGGTGCACCGGTTTGCGCCGCTGGTGAAGGTGACGGTGGATGTGGATGACCTGAAGAACATCGCCAGCCTAGCACTCATCCAAGCTGCGCACGGATTTGATCCGGGGCAGGGCATGTCATTTGAAAGCTACGCGCGAATGCGCATTCGTGGCTCCATTTTGGATGAGATTCGCAAGAGTCAACCGCTCACGCGCACGGAATATTCCCGGCGCAAAGAACTGGAGGCCACCATCGAAGCGCTGCGCCTAGAGCATAACCGGCAGCCTGAGGAGGTGGAAATAGCCGAGCGCATGGGCATCACGGTGGAGCAGTATCGTGCGCTGCTGGATCGTCTACGGCCGGTGGTATTTGTGCCGTTGCACCAGATGCTGGAGGGTGATGATGAGTTTAGCGGAGGCGGCACGCTGGAATATCAGTCGGCCGACATGACGGCGGAGGATCCCTCCGAGAGCGCCGGCCGGCATGAGCTGCACGCGCTCATCCGCGAGCGCATCCAGCAGCTCAACCGCCAGCAGCAAAAGGTGCTGCTGTTATTTTATTATGAGGGACTGAGGATGAAGGACATTGCCGAGCTGCTCAACGTGAGCGAATCGCGCGTGTGCCAGATTAACACGGAGGCAGTCATTTCGTTGCGCTCATACCTGAAAAGGCGGGAGCGCGTGTAAGTTAAACACACAAGGAGGAAACGTATGTTAGCAATTGCTGGATTTGTAATTATCTTAGGCGGGGTGTCGCTGGGTTTTGCCATGGCGGCGGGAGCCGGCGCCGGAACGGGTGGCATGATGTGGAGCGCCATTGGCGGCTTGTTCCACGTCAACGAGTTCATTGCGCTCGGCGGCATGGTGTTTGGCAGCATGGTGGTAATGAGCCCGATAAGCGTGCTCAAAGGCGTCGTCAAACAGGTCTTGGGCATGTTGAAAGGCTCACCCTACAGCCAAGATGATTATGAGGAGCTATTTAAGTGCATGTATGAGCTGTTCCAGTTGGGTCGCCGTGGTGGCATGATTGCGCTGGAGGAACACGTGCTAAACCCTGAGGCTAGCTCGTTATTTCAAAAGTACCCGAAGTTTCACGGCAACCATCACGCAGTGGAATATTTGGCGGACGGCCTTAAGCCAATCGTGGACGGCCGCATTAAGCCGGATCAACTAGAGCCCTTAATGAACAAGAGTCTGCACACAATGGAAGAGGAGCATCATCAGCCAATTCTCGTGATGACGAAAGTGTCTGACGCGTTGCCAGCCTTCGGTATTGTGGCGGCGGTGTTGGGCATCATCGTGGTGATGATGTACTCCATCACCCAAGGTGGTGCGGTGGTTGGCAAAGGCATCGCCACGGCGCTGGCAGGAACGTTTTTCGGCATCTTCGGGTCGTACTGCATCGTGGGCCCGGTCGCTACGAACTGCGAGTTTAACGGTCACGCAGAGATGATGTACATGAAATGCATCAAGGCCTCTGTGGTGAGCTTCGCCAATGGCCTCCCGCCGCTGGTGGCCTGCGAAGTGGGCCGCCGCGAGCTCGGCGAGGAAGTGCGCATGAGCTCCGGTGACATGGAGACTATGTTGAAATCCGCCGGCTAAACCGGTATATTTTTAACCTGAAAACAAAGGAGTAAACGATGGCTGGCGGTGGAGGAGGAGCATGGAAAGTGGCCTACGCGGACTTTGTGACCGCGATGATGGCGCTGTTCATGGTGCTTTGGATTCTAACGCAGGATGAAAAGGTGAAGGGCAACGTGCAGGATTATTTCCGCACCCGTTTCAAATCCGTCACCAAGCAATCGGTGGGTATCATCCCCATCGAGAACGCCGACCTCATTCAGGCCAAACGTGCGCATTTTGACAATGCCTCGGTGGTGCCGCTGGAACACATCCGGCGCATCAATGAAGATCTCATCAAGGTGTTCGTTCAAAACAAGGATATCATCGACATGAAAACCATGCGCATGCAGATGACTTCCGAGGGATTGTTGATCGATTTCTTTAACAACCCGAGCAAGCGGCTCTTTGAATCCGGAAAACCGGAGTTGACCGAGTACGGCCGGCTGCTATTTGGCATCGTGGCCTGGACACTTTCGAAAAACCAAAACTCCAGCACCCTGCTGGAATTGGAAGGCCATACCGGCCGGAAGTTTGAAGCCAAGACCACCAATGCCGATGATGACAAGTGGTCCATCTCCACCCAGCGCGCCTTGACCGTGCGCCGGCACATGAAAAAAGAAGGGGTGAAAGAAGAGCAATTCAACAAGATGGTTGGCTACGCTGACACGCGGCCCCTTAAAAAATCCTTTGCCGACCTCGATCACCCCTATCATAACCGCGTGAGCATCATGGTGCGCGCGGGCACGGCACGATGAACATGGGCGATTTCATTCCCTTGGGCAGCGGCTTGGATGAAGCCGACAACAAGTTTGTGCGCATTGCCGGGCCCGGCGGCATGGACGAAGAACCACCGATGGAAACGGCCATTGTCACGCCTGCCGAGGCCAATGATCTATCCGGTAAAATCCGCTCCATTCTGGGCGAACACCTTTCCGGCGCAAACCTCGACACCGCAGCCAGCGCCATTGAGGCCAGCGTGGCGGCCGCGCCGGCCCGTGTGGCCTTGCCGGAAATCAAGCTGACAGCCGCGCCCAGCGAAGGGGAAGCCGCCGAAACGGATGCCGACCCCGCCGCGCAACCGACCATCAATGTGGAACGCGATGGCGATGCCGTACGGCGCGTGCACGTCAATTGCACCTGCGGCCAAACCATCCAGCTGGACTGCATTTCTTCCCAAGATTCGCCCGCCGAGGCGTAATTCTGGCATTCAACTTGCTCTGAAATAGCGGGCGCAAAGTGTGCCCGGAGCAGTAATGGAACTAAATGTCTCAGGATTGGTTTCCGGCTTTGACTGGAAATCCATGGTGGATCAGCTGGCGAACGTGGAACGCGCGCCCCAGCGCCGCATGCGCGTGGAGCAGGCGGATCTGAAGCGCAAAAACACCGCTTACACCCGGCTCAAGTCCGAGTTGAACACCCTGAAAAGCTCGGCTGAAACTCTCAAGGGCACGTCGTTTTACGAGAAGCGCTCGGTCAGCTCCACGCAATCGCACCTGACCGCCACGGCGGATTCGGGTACATCCAATGGCGATTACCGGTTTGAAGTGTACCAATTGGCCACCGCCGCCAAGCAAATGGGCAACTCCGATGTGGGAGCAGCGGTAAGCACAAGTGCCGCCCTCAGCAGCGCCGGCTTTGCCATTCCCGTCACCGCCGGCACCGTCACCGTGCAGGGCAAACAGGTGACCGTGTCCACCTCGGATTCACTCACCACCACACTGGCCGCCATCAAGACGGCCGTGGGTGGCAGCTTCGATTACTCCGTGAGCGGCGATAAGGTCACCTTTACTGATTCCAGTGCAGTGGTGCTGGGCGCCGCCACAGACACCAGTAATTTCCTGCGTGCACTGCGCATGACGCCCAATGGGACCAGTAGTGTGAGCAGCACCGCTAAGATGGGCGGCATGGATCTCAGTGAAAAGATGGCCGATGCCAACTTCACCGATGGAGCCGGTGCCTCGAGCGGATCCTTTAAGATCAACGGCACAACCATCAGCTACACTGACACCGACACCATCACGGATATCCTCGATGACATCAATAACTCCGAGGCCAGCGTGTACGCAAACTACGATACAGTAAACGACCGGTTCATACTCACCAACAAGAGTGAGGGCGACCTCGGCATTACGCTTGAAGACGTGAGCGGCGATTTCCTCGCCAAGACCCGTTTGCTTGATGCCAACAGCGGTTCGCTTTCCCGAGGCAAAAACCTCATTTACAAGGTGAATGACGACGGCCCGCTCGAGAGCGTGGGCAACACCATCACCAGCAACAGCTCTGGCATTCAGGGCCTCGGCGTTACCGCCACCAAGGCCAGCGGGGCCGCCAAAGTGAGCAGCGTGGATACCGCCGGCGAATCCATCACCACAACTTCATCCCACGGTTATTCCACCGGCGATGCTGTCACAATTTACAGCCCCGGCACCGTGCCGGGCGGGCTGGCCACGGGCACCACCTATTACGTGTCCGTCACCTCCAGCACGAGCTTTACCCTGCACACCACTAAGGCCAATGCCGAGGCGGCCACCAGCGCGGTGGACGTAACCAGCGCCCAAACTGGTGATGTTTATTTTCTCGATAACAGCCCGCAAACCGCCACCGTGACGGTGAAGTCCGACACGGATAAAATCAAAACAACCATTGGCGAATTTGTCTCCGCCATCAACAAGGTGCAATCGATGGTTACCTCGGCCACAGCCAGCAGCACCGATGCCGATGGCAAGGTGACGCTGGGCGTCCTAGCGGGTGAATCGTTGGTTGCGGATATTTCGCGTGAATTGCGCAACAAAGCCGTGGGCGATGTGAGCGGCATCACCAGCACCATCAAACGGCTGGAATCCATAGGTTACTCCACCAGCGGTTACTCCAATCAAATTACACTCAAGGATGAAGCCACCCTGGATGAAACGCTGCGGGACAACATGGGCCAGCTGAAAACCCTATTTACCACCACTACTCACGGCTTGGGCAACACCTTCTACACTTATCTGGACAACCTGCTCGATGACGACGGTTCACTGGCCACCACGCAGAAAAACATGACCGATCAGGTGGATGACATCACCGAGCAGATCGCCGCACATGAACGGCGCGTGAAATCCAACCGCGAAGCGCTCATCCGCAACTTCGTGGCCATGGAGGAAGCTCAGGCCAAGGTGAACCAACAAATGTCATTCCTCGCATCCCGCTTTGGCGGTGGCAAATAATTTATACTATGAAAACACAAGCAATTTATCTCATGCTCGTCGGCAGCGTTCTGCTGGGTGGCTGTGCGCAGATACGGCAGATGGATGACCCCACCATCAAGGGGCCTTTCCATACGGCGGTCAATGTGCACGTAACCCCAAACGGATTGCCGGCCACCTTCCGGCGGGTAGCCGTGCTGCCGCTCATCCACGGCCGCGGCAATCGCGGGGCTGAGCGCGGCGTGCCGCTGGTGCGGCAGGTGTTCACCCAGGAACTTTCACGCGCGCGGGTGTTTGATGTAGTGACCATCACGCCCGAGCAGCTGTACACCATGGCCGGTGTGCGGGCGGTTTACGCGGATCAAAAACTGCCAGTGGGCCTGATCGACAAGATAAAGGAAGTCACCGGCTGTCAGGGCGTGCTCTTTGCTGAATTGACGACCTACCGCGCCTACCCGCCGGTCGCGGTGGGGTGGAAGCTGCATTTGTTTGACCTAGAAACCGAGGAACTGCTGTGGGCCACGGACGAAGTGTACGACGCCGGTCAGGCACCGGTAGCCAATGCTCTGCGCCGCCATTTGCGCGATTCGTTGGCGCCAAACTTGGTAGCGCCGCCCAAGTCCATTGTGCTGGATTCCCCGCGCGAATTAGCCCGGTTTTCGTTGCATGATTTGATCGGTATTTTGATCGAAAAAAATGCTAAAGTCGGCTTCAGTTTGGCCGAAGATACAGATAGTCAGCGTGGTTCTGGAACAACGGGAACGGAGTCCGAACAACCTGAACCGGCGTTGCCGGAAACCCCGGAAACCCCGGAAACTAACGAGAATCTGACTCCTGCTTCCCCCGAGCCAGGAGCACTATAGACCAGAAAATGGTTGCTTTTGGGCGTTTTTCCCCGAAGATAGCCACAGGTGCGAACATGAAAGAAGTCAGTCTCAATACGAATCGCGTGTCGCAAGGGCCCCAAAAAATGGCCCAAGCGCAGGGCGACCAGACCAGCTCGGTCGAGATGGTCGTGCCCACCGACGCGATGGAGGCGAACCTCACCCGCACCCCGGATTTTACCCGCATCGAACGGGACGTGGAGGCCCGGTTCGATCAAATCAAAGATCGCCTGCGCGCTGAGCTGGAGGCAGATCGTTATCCGCCTCCCGAAACGATTGATAAGTTTGCCGCCCTGATCGCCGCGGAAATGGATCAGGACAAATAGGGCCACCCAACCCTCCCTTGCTTCCCCCACTGCACGGCACGGATTGTGCTGTGAGTGGATTGATGAACAGCGCGAACAAGCTGAACGCGTACCGCGTCAACGCCGTGAGCACCGCCTCGGCGGAGAATCTCGTGGTCATGCTCTACGATGGCGCCATCCGTTTTATGGGGATGGCGATCCGGGCCTTTGACAAGGAGGACCCGTTGGACTTCAACCTAGCCGTCCACACAAACATCACCAAGACTCAGGCCATTGTGCGCGAGCTTAGCCGCAGTCTGGACCCCGAAAAAGCCGGGGAACTCGGCGAAAGCCTCATTAGTCTGTACGACTATTTCGACAATCGCCTGCAGGAGGCCAACATCCACAAGGACAAGGCCATCATCGAGGAAGTGCTCGAGCGGGTCACCGAACTGCGTGACGCTTGGAACGAATCCCTCAACAAGAGCGACGAAGCCGCCTTACCGGTGGTCACCGGCCCCACGGCCGCGCCAACCACAGCTGCGTATGCTCCCAGCCCCGCGGCGCCGGCACCCGTTGCCCCGCAGCCGGCACCTCAACCCATGCCACAACCCGCCCCGGCCACNCCGCCGGCTCCGGCTACACCCGCTAATGGCGGCGGCGGATTTTCGCTTGTGGGGTAGATGATGAAAACCGATTCCACCACCACCTTATTGCGCGAATGGAAACGGCTTTCCGATGCTGAATCCACCGCCATCACGCTGCGCGATTGGGATGAGCTTAACCGATTGCTCGACGAAAAATCCCGCCTGCAAGGTTTGCTCGATGATTACGAGGCGGAAGATTACAACGCAGAAGGGCGCGCGTTAGTGTCCGAATTGATCAATCGTACCACGCTCAATCAAGCCCGTTTGGAAACGGAGATGACCGTGGTGCAGGGCCAAATTCAGGACACTGACCGGGCCGCCAGCAACATTCGCAAGGTGGATCAGGCCTACGGTGCCAAGCCGGCGGACAATTACTGGCAAACATATTCCTAATCCGCCCGTTTTCACGGAAGAATTGCCCTTCGACGCTCCATAAAAGGGGCGTTTTATTCAGTTTTTCAGCCGTTTCTGGCCATTTTAACCCGCCGAATAGATGGCATAACAATTGCTGCGTGGGAGGCCGAATGAATATTAGTTTGTACCAAGCCGCCTCAGCCCTCGAAGGCGCGCAGCAACGCCAGGACGTGATCGCCGAGAACCTCGCGGCCGCGGGCGTCCCCGGCTACAAGCGGCACAATGTCGGTTTTCATTCGGTCAACGCCGACATGTTCAAGAACGAGCTGCACAAAGCCGACAAGACACAGCTGCAGTTCATGCTGCCGCGCATCGTCGGCCACATTGATTTCCAACAGGGCACCCTCATGCGCACCGGTGACAACACCAACCTGTCCATCGACGGCCCCGGTTTCTTTGCCGTCACCAAGGGCAGTGACGTTGTTTACACGCGCGACGGTTCCTTTCACATCAATTCCAGCGGCCAGCTGGTGACCAAGGAAGGGTATCCATTGCGCGCGCAGGGCGGCGGCGCGCCGATCACGGTGGACACCGCCTCCGGCACGCCGGTGACCATCGCCAATGACGGCACGGTTAGCCAGGGCGGCGCCGCACTCGGCCAATTGGAAGTGGTGAAGTTTGAAGAGGGCAGCCTGAAGAATCTCAAACGCCTCAATGCCGGCTTCTTTGCCGCCAACGGCGCCACGCCGCTGCCGGTGGATCCACAGGAAACCAAGGTGGCCCAAGGCTTCCTCGAGGGTTCCAACACCACGCCTACCCGCGAGATGGGTGAGCTGATGACCACGCTACGGCACTTTGAGGCCAACCAAAAGATCATGAAGATCCATGACGAGAACATGGGCAAACTGATTCGTGAACTGGGCACCGTACAATAAACAAGGACTGAATTATGTTACGCGCACTCTACTCTTCCGCATCGGGCATGCAGGCCCAGCAGATGAACTTGGACGTGGTGGCCAACAACTTGGCCAACGTGAATACCACCGGCTTCAAAAAGTCCAAGGTAGAATTTCAGGATCTGCTGTACCAGACAGATCGCTCCGCCGGTTCCGAGGCCGGGGCCGGCAATCAGGTGCCCACCTCGCTGCAGGTGGGTCATGGCGCCCGCGCGGTGGCCACGGCCAAGATTTTCACCAACGGTGAAATGTACCAAACCGGCGAGAAGCTGGACATCGCCATCCACGGCAACGGATTTTTCAAGGTGACCATGCCAGACGGCACGGACGCCTTTACACGGGACGGCGCCTTTAAGCTGAACAACTCCGGTGGCATCGTCACCAACGACGGCCTGCCGGTCACCAGTTTCGCCGGAGTCACCATTCCCGCCACCGCGACGAATATTTCCATCAGCGCCGACGGCACTGTGAGCCTCATGGATCAGGGCACCAACTCGACCGTGGGTCAGATTACTCTCTCCCGTTTTGCCAACCCTGCCGGCATGGAGAGCATCGGCGGCAGTTTGCTGCGGCCCACGCTGGCCTCCGGCACGGAGGAAACCAACACGCCAGGTCTAGCCGGCATGGGACAGGTGCAACAAGGTTACCTNGAGCTGTCCAACGTGAAGGTGGTTGAGGAAATGGTAAACCTGATCAAGGCCCAGCGTGCNTANGAGATCAACTCCAAGGCCATTCAGGCCGCGGACGAAATGATGAGCATGAGCAACCGACTCCGCGGATAAATTAACCCGACATGAAACACATTTTTTTGACTGTCCTGCTCGCCGGCGCCACCGCGCTGCCTGCCGCCACCCGGCAGGTGAGCGATGCCGAGCTGCTGCCGAAAATCGGCAAAGCCCTAACCGAGGCCATGTCCATCAAGGACGGCGAGTTGCTGCTCGAATCCACCCGGCCGCTGCCCAAGGTCACCGCGCCGAATGATGCCATGGTGCGCGTGAACATTCTCGCCATCCCACCCAACGGCCCGCAGGCGTTCATGCGCGCCCAGTACGAGGTGCTACTGGATGATCAACGGGCGGGCGTGTGGATCGGTTTCTTTCGTGCACAACTTATCCGGGAAGTTTGGATCACCCAAGCCGTTGCCAATCGCCACATGGCTTTGGATGAAGTACCGCTGGCGCGCAAAAAGGTGAACGTGATCAGTCTTCGCACCGGCGTGTGGGAAGGCAAACCGGAAGATACCCTGCGCCTTACCCAAGCAATTGGGGCCGGGATGGTACTGCAACCGCGCCATGTGCAACGCAAGCCAGTGGTGTTCCGCAATCAGGTTGTCCAAGGCACCTACCAGCTTCGGGCATTAAATATCCGCCTAGAGCTTTTGGCCCTAGAAGACGGGGCGCCCGGCGATTTTATCCGTGTGCGCAACAAACGATCCTCGAAGGAACTCCGCGGGCTGGTAATAGATTCTAGCACTGTGCGGATCCAGTAACCGATTAATTTAAACTAATGAAAATAAACCTCATCGTATCGATCTGCGGTCTCACTCTGGTGTGGAATACTGCGGCAGACTCGCTCTGGAAAGACGACGTCAGTCGCAACCCATTCGCTGACAAGCGTGCGCGCCTTGTGGGAGATATTCTAAATGTGCGCGTTCAGGAAAGTAGCGCCACCAAGCGCGATGCTACGACGAAGACAGAGCGTAAGGGAAATACTGATGCAAGTATAAGTTCATTCCTGTTTGGCACGTCAACCGGAGGCAGTGGCGCTCTAAAGAGTAAAGGTGCTTATCCGGCGATGAAATTTGGAAGCACTACTTCGCATGAAGGGACTGGCACTATCGACAATTCTGACAGCATTACCACAAGGTTCAGCGTACGCGTCGTAGATGTTTTACCCAACGGGAATCTAATCGTCCAAGGTATTCGCCAGTCCACTTATTCCGGTGAAACGCAAACGGTGATTCTTCGCGGTGCTGTACGACCACTTGATATAGAAGCAGACAATACAGTGTACAGTTACCTACTAGCGGACCTGAACATTCGATACCAATCTTCCGGCATAATAACTGACGCCAAGAACAAAGGTTGGTTCCTAAACTTTTGGGATAAGATAAGCCCATTTTAATCATATTTCAGGGGAGATCAAATCATGTTTAAACGACTTCGTATTCCGTTTTGGGCTCTGGTGCCAATGATGGCACTGGGCCAGCCCGCGGTTCCGGCTAACAACCCCGGCGCCAATCTCAGGCCTGTAATGCCCAATCGGCCCAATGCCGTGGGTGGCGGCGTACGTATTAAGGATCTTACCTCCATCCGCGGCGCTCGCCCGAACCAACTGCGCGGTTTTGGCGTGGTGGTTGGCTTACAAAATAGCGGTGACAAGGACACAGTATACTCGAAGCGCTCGCTTGCCAACCTGCTCAAGCAACATGGTGTTGTGGTGCCCGACACAGCGGTGTCTTCAAAAAACATCGCAGCCGTGATGGTCACGGCAAACCTCCCAGCCTTTGTTAAGAATGGCGCTTTGCTAGATGTGAATGTAGCCGCTATGGGCGATGCCACTTCGCTGTCCGGCGGCACTCTGATCTTTACTCCGCTTATTGGCGCAGATGGCAAGGTATATGTCACCGCTCAGGGCGAGGTGCTCAACAACGCTTTTTCTGTGGGTACGGACAATGCTCAGGCGGTAAAAAATCATCCGACTGCCGGACGCGTGGTCAATGGCGGCACGGTGGAGAAGGAAGTAAAAGCCACCATCGTACAAAACAATATGATTGAAGTTAACCTGCACCGCCCCGATTTCACGATGGCGAAGCGGCTAAAGGATGCAATTAATGCTAAGAGCCAATTCCTCGGCGGCAAAGGCCTGATCGCCTCTGCTATAGATGGAAACTCCGTGCGAGTATTAGTGCCTGACCAGTTTCAATCCGCGCCTATAGATTTCATCGCGCACCTGCACGCCATCGAGGTGGTACCGGATTCGCGCGCGGTGGTGGTGATGAATGAAAAAACCGGGACCATCGTTGCTACCGCTCGAGTTCGTATTCTCAGCTGCGCAATCTCTCACGGCAATATTCATGTTAACATTGCCCAAGCTCCAGTGGCCTCACAACCAGGGGCGCTTGCTCAAGCAGGAAACACACAGGTGCTCCCGCGCGATACTGTGACTATCACAGAATCCGGTAAACCAATGCAAGTAGTGCCAGAGCTGCCCACTGTGGAAGAAGTTGCGCAAGCACTCAACAAACTAGGTGCAACGCCACGTGATATGATGGCTATCTTTCAGGAACTAAAGCGAGCCGGCGTTCTGCAGGCAGATCTGATCGTACAGTAAACTCATTGAAAATTAATTTTAACATTTAAGATAAGATGTCAGGACTAGGCTTATTAGGAACCATGGAAATGGCGCGGAATGCGATGCAAACCGCGCGCCAGGGCGCCGAAATTGCCGGTCATAACTTGGCCAATGCTTCTAATCCCATTTATGCACGGCAACGCGTAAAAATCTCTGCAGCGGTAGCCATCCCCACAGATAAAGGGCCGCAGGGATCCGGGTCAGAAGTAGCTCGTCTAGAGCAAATCCGTGACTATGCCATCGACAAAGCGCTTGTATCTGAAAAGAGCGTAACGGCCTATTTGGAAGCTAAGCAACGCCAGTTACGGCGGGCTGAAACCGCTCTGGGCCAAACAATTGACCGGCAGAATATTGATGCAGGCGAATCTTACAGCCAATATGGCGTTGCCGAGGGTTTAACGGGGCTTTTCAACTCATTCCAAGCGCTAAGCGCTAACCCAACTAGCACGGCCGAACGACAGACGGCCCTATTTAACGCGCAAAAGCTCTCGGACAAGTTTAATGCCTTAGATCGCCGACTCACTGATTTGCGGAAAAGTGTTAACGAAGAAGTATCCGACGAAATCACCAATATTAATGTCAAGCTTGAGGAAGTGGCCTACCTCGCAGCGTCCATCGGCAATACCGAACTAGTTGAAGGTGCCGCCAACGAGGTGCGCGACGCAATGCAGCATAGCCTCGAGGAGCTCTCACAATACGTTAATATAAGCACGTCAACAAATGGCGATGGCAAGCTGAGCGTATTTGTAGATGGGGTGGAAATGGTAACTGCAAACGCAATGACCAATTCCGTGCAACTGGCGACAGACGCAAATGGCATGCATTCATTGGCTGAGGCGAATGGCGATCCGATTGAGTTGAAATCGGGCTCACTCAAAGGGTTGATTGATGTGAGAGATAACTCCATCACAGATTTGCAAGACCGACTAAACACGCTGGCCACTTCACTCATCGGACAAGTGAATTCGCTACACCAAACCGGTTATGACCTCACTGGCACCAACGACAACACGCGCGTGTTTTTTACTGGCACAAATGCCTCGGATATCAGCGTGAATTCCGACCTCATTGATGATCCGCGTAAGCTGCAGGCCGCCAGCACGGCGGAAGTGGGTGACAACGGGGTGATCCGTTCCATCGCCGCGCTGGGCAATACGGTGGTTACCGGCCTAGGCAGCATGACTTTTTCCGAACACTACGGCAACACCATCAGCCGCTTTGGCCAGGACATGGCGTTGACCGACACCCAGCTTAAGGATCAGCACGCCGTGCAGACGATGCTGGAGAAACAGCGGGACTCTGTGCAGGGCGTCTCGATTGATGAAGAGGTGGCCAACCTCGTGATTTATCAGCGCGCCTTCCAGGCCTCGGCGCGGCTGATCACCACCATGGATAAGCTGATGGGAGACGTCATTAATATGCAACGATAGGTAGACTGATGCGCGTATCCTCAAACAATTTTTCATACGACCTTAAGCTACAAATGCGCAAGCTGGCCGAGCACCAGCTGCGCCTACAGCAGCAGATCACTACCGGTCAACGCGTCACCACTGCCAGTGATGATCCCAAGGCAATGCGTCGTGTGCTGGACCTGCGCACTGAGCGCAGCATGCTCACCCAGTATCAGGACAACATCAACACGCTGCGCGAGAACGCCAACGTGGTTTATTCCACCACTAACTCGCTCAAGCGCCTGAGCGACCGGGCCTCCGAACTGGCCGCGCTTGCCGACGGCACCAAGGGCCACACCGCCATCTCCGCTTATGCCAAGGAGGTGGATCAATTGCTGGAGGAAGCAGTGCGGCTCTCGAACACCCAGCATCGCGACGTTTACATTTTTTCTGGCACCAACGCCAAGACCGCCGCGTACAATCCCACGCGCGATGCCGACGGCCAGATCACCGGCGTCACCTTTACCGGCAACGCCAACAGTATTCAGGTGGACATAGCGCCCAGTGCGGCAGTAAATGCCAATTACAGCGCCGAAGGCGCCGGCGGCGTGTTGAAGAACACGCAGAACGGTTCGGACTTTATCACCAACCTCATTGCCCTGCGCGACAACCTCACCACGGCGGCGGACACCAGCCTGACAAAGGACCAAAACAACGCCGCGTTGGACACGATCAAGACGACCGTTTCCGCCAATCTGGACAAGGATGAGGTGAATTTTATCGATCACTTCAGCAGCATTGGCGCGACGCTTTCGCGGCTGGACACCTCCGAGGCCATCACCAAGCAACAGGTGGAGGCCATTGAACCGCTGGTTTCCAATGAGGTGGATGTGGACCTCGCCGACAGCCTGGTGCGCCTGAACGAGATCCAAAACGCCTACACCGCCGCGCTTCAGGCCGGTGGAACCCTGCTGAAAACGTCGTTGCTGGATTACATTCGATAAGCGATATTATTTTAACGATGGCCGTCCCGATTAACATGCAGACGATGAGCGCCAACCACCTCGCGGTGGAGCAGTTGGCGCAGAATCGCCAGTTGACGGAGCCGCAAAAAGTTGGTGAGGTGGCGCGCCACTTTGAGGCAATTTTACTGCGACAATTTTTGAGTGAAGCCACCAAGCCGATGTTCAGCTCCAATGAGGGAATGAACGCCGCCCAGCGGGGCGTGTATCAGGACATGATTGTGAACACGCTGGCCGATACCATCAGCCGCACCGGCGAGTTCGGCCTGTCCCAGGCTTTTCGCCAGCAACTGATGCCGCGCCACCTGACCGATGAGTTGAAAAAGGCCGAGGCCGTTGAGACCCCGGATGAGAAATGAATGAGCCGTTAAACAATCTGATTGCCGCGCTGCGCGAGGAGCTCACGCAGTATGGTGAGGTGTTGGCGCTCATGCAGGAGCAGCAGGAGCTGATTATCAACCGTGCGGCCAACGAGCTGTTGCTCAACCTCAATGCAGTGAATGAGCAAATGGAAAAAGTGGCCGCCGCCCGCGGCGCCCGCGAAGCCGCCCGCGCCCAGCTCGTGCAAACCGTCGGCGGCACCCCGGAAATGACATTTCGCCAAATGACCGACGAGCTGCCCGAGGAAGTGCGGCCGCTGCTTGAGGCGTTGGTGGAAGAAATTAATCAAATGCTGCAGCGCATCCAAAAATGGCTGCGGCAAAACCACATGTTGTTGAAGCGCTCATTGGATCTTATGCAAAAGATCATGCAGGGAATGTTCCCGAGCGCAGGCGGCGTGGCCGGCACCTACGGCCGCGGCGGGCAGGTCTCGCCCGTAACCCCGCCGCCCAGCACGTTGTACGAGGGGATTATTTGATGAACACAGCGCCTTACAATCTCACCCGCGTGGCCGCCGGTCTCTTGGCGGCGGCAGTATTGTTGCCGGCCACCGCAGACGAGGTAGCTGTGCCACCGAAGACTGCCTCAACAGAAGGCATCGTGGTCCCGCCCAAACCCCGGCTGGGTTACCTGCTGCGCGGCGCGCCATTCAAGCTGCGCAGTGCGCGCAATACACGGCCGCCGGCTTACGCGCTGCCGCCGCTGCCCATCACGCCGGATCCCCAGCCCATGGCGCTGGCGGCCGGTAATCCCGCGCAACCGCTCAATCCAGCGCAAGCCGGTCCGCCGCCAGCCATGATTCCCGGCGGCGGCGTGCCCAGTGGCCAACCCCGCTTTATCGTCGAGGCAGTGACACCGCTGATTCCCGCTCCGGCCATCATGTCCGCGCCCGGCATGTTGCCCGGTGTTCCGGGCGTCCAAGCCATCCCGGGTTTACCACAGGCAACGCAAAGTACATTTTTGAACCCGCAAATACTGCGCTATTTCAACGCGGATGCCAACGGCACCTACCAAAGCCGCATCATGCTCAACGGTTCATCGCTCTTTACCCTGCCGGCGCTGAACCCGCTGGTGCAGCCGGGCGGCAGCCGGTCCACTTACCAGATTAAATGACGATGAAAACGGCACGACTCATTCTGGCCTGCGGGCTGACCACCATTACGGCGCCGGCCGCGGAAGAGCTACGGCCATCTACGCTGAACATCCCGGGCATTCCCACGCCACTTGAAGAGTACGGCCTGAGCATTGGCGACGTGACCGTGAGCCGGGTGATCAACCCGCTCGGCCAATTGCGCGCCGGCAGTCCGGTAATGCTCAACCGACACCTAACCCGTGTGACCAATCCATGGGCGGAATTATCACCCGGCACGGCGATTATTTTGACCGGCAAAAAGGCCGTAGTGCGGCAGATTATTCCAGCTACTCCGCCAGCCGGAATTGGCGAGGCGTTGTCCGTGGAAATTGTGGTCGAGGAGATCGAAGGCGCCCGGCACACACTCAAGTGGGAGCAACAGCTCAACAGCCTGAACCGCGCCGAGGGAGTCGAGGCCCGGCAGGCGAGTGTGGCCCTGGTGCAGGAACAGTTGCGGGCCGGTTCTCACCTCATTTTGAACAACCAACGAGTGGTGGTGACCGACCGCACGCTGACCAATGAACTGGATTCCGGCCTGCCGCGCGATCTGGTGTTGACCGTACACCACCAGTCTGTGACCACCGGCAAGGGCACATTGACCGGACGCCCCTCCAACAGCGAGGCGATCTCTGATCCCGCCTTGAATTTTACCAACGCCCAAAACGTGCCGCTGCCCAATGACACGGTGCAGCTGGTCACCTGGGTGCAGCGCGGGATGGATGGTGACGAGGATAACATCCCCCCGGTAACCATCCTGCACCGCGCCTACGGAGTTCTGCGTACACTGGAGTTGACCAGTGAAAAGGAGGTGCTGCTCACCGCCGGTTTCAAGCTGGGTGTGAAAGATCACATGCAGACGCACATGCAGCGCATCCCGTGGAAACAACAAGTGGATGAACGCAGCGAAGTGTTGTGGATGATGGACTTGACCGGCATCAACAGCAATCTGACCGAGCTGTACCGCGTGAACGACACCAACATCAAGTTCACCGTCACGCCCGACAGCCTGTTGGCCGCCAACCGCAAGGCTGCCGCCATCCTGAAAGAACAAAACAACTTCGGCGCCACCCGCGGCAATGTGGACGCCGCCACGCTCACCAATTACCTTTCCGGCCTCGAAAAAATCGTCAAGTCAGACGCTTCCGAATCCATTAAGCTGGATGTGCGCCGGCGCGCCGTCATCTCACTGGCTGGGCATTATGAGCACATGGCCGAGTCTTTCAAGGCCCTTGCCCAGGAGCACTTGGCCCGCGCGGATTACAACGAGGATCGCGCGAAAGATCTCGAGCGCCGAGCCTGGTATAATAATCAGCAAATCTCCATCCTCACCAATGCCCTGCATACGGTGGATCCCACCGCAGCCCCGATCACCGGATCCCTGACCGTGCCCGCCCGGGCACCGTGGGGCACGGATACCTATCACAATCAATGGCCGGACTGGGCCGAATCCGCGGGTGCCCTGCACAAATTCCAATCCATCACCCAGATGGAGGCCGAGCTGAAACAGTTTAAAGCGAAGTACGCAACCGCCACACCCGACCAGATTGCCGAGATCAAACTGGCCATCGAATCCCACCGCCGCCGTGGGGCCGCCCTGCCCGCGCTGGCTCATGACCTTCGCGTGAAAGCCAAGGAGCACCGCGGCCAATCCGATGCGTTGCAGCTGGATATCATCCGGAATTTCAGCCGCGCCATGCAGTTGTGGACGGAGTACGTGGTGCGCACCGAGGGCCTCACCAGAGACGAGCAACGCCTTGCCAAACCAGGCATTCCCGGCAACCTACGACCGCCCGACCCGTTGATCCCGGAAATCTTCCTGCGACAAGCATGGATTTACCGACAGATTGGGCGGCCGGATTTGGCCACAGACAAAACGCAGGACGTGCTCAAGGCGGCCGTCCAGCAAAAAATCGACAACCTCACGCGCTATGGCCGCATCTTCCTCGTTGCTCGTAGTCTGATTGCCGATACGTTGTCCGAGTCTGCAAGCACCGTTGAAGATTATAATGATGCCAACGGAAAATATGAAAACATGCTGAATTCCGAGCAGAAGGAATTTGATCCGAACCAGATTGAACTAAAGCTGTTGCGCGGACTGCATTTGGCTAACAAGAAAATCCGCAGCCGCATCGTGCTGCTGGAGTTGCAGGAAAAAAATCTGGTCGAAATGTTGACCCAGCTGGATGCCGAGAACAAGGAGCGCCCCGCCAGCTATGTCACCCGCGTGGATCGCATGCGCAATGAATTGCGCAAACTACAGCAAAGCCGGACGGACAACTGGAAAAAAATGAGCCAGCACGCCGAGGATTTTATTGAACGCACCGGCGCGGATGATCAGGACATTTCCTATTACCAAACCGGCGAGGTGCGATACTACCAAATCATCGCCAACAAGGCCCTCGGCAAGGATCAACACGTGCAGCACGAGATGGAAGTGCTGCTCAATAACGAATCCACCCCAGAGGAACAACGCGAAGCCTGGGCCGCCACCCGGGTGCGCGTGGTGATCGACATTGCCAACATGCTGTACACCAACGGCAAGGATCTCGAGGCCCGTGCCGAGCAGCTGAAATCCAGCAGCGGCACCCCGGTGATGGTCACTGTGCGCGGGGCCGACGGCACGGAGACGGAGGTGCCCAACTGGAAGCCGCTGATGGATAGCGCNCAAGCCTGCTACCGCGGTGCCAAGGTGTATTACCAGTGGNCCCTGCAGCATGATCAAACCTACCGCAGCCAGTTATTGCTCCGGCAGCAAATTGCCTTTTGCCATGAACGGCTCGGTGAATATGCCGAAGCCCGTGAATTGAATGACACCGTCACCCGGCTTGCCCAGATGCACCCAGAAGACGTCAACGACAATCCCGCGCTGCGCATCACGCGGATCCTTTCCGAACTGCGCAAGAAAAACCTCGAGCGGTTGCTCGACCAGAAAAACCGAACCCAGCCCAANAACTGAGCCCCATTAACCATCCCCGCTGACGATGAGCTTCCCCCCCAACTCTCATCCGGACCCGGGTGCCGCACCAGATTCCCTGGCGGCGCTGGCCGGTGAATTGCAGCAACACCTCGCNTTGTGCCAGCAGATTCTGGCGCTTGTGCAGCATGAGCATCAACAGCTCAAAGCNGGTGCCGTGGAGGATCTTTCCGCCCTGCAGGAGAGCCGCCAGGCAGTGCTTGAGCGACTGCCCCTCGCGCAGGAGGCTGTGCTGGCGCACAAGGAGGAATGGACGCGCCTNACCTCNGCCGAACGCAAAAAACGGCCGGAGATTGCCAACCTNCTCAAGCAAAGCACCGATCTCATTTTAAAAATNGTGGCGCTCGATCGNGAGAACGAACAGCTGATGCTCCGCCTCAAGCTCGTGCCGCCCAGCCACATGCCNCCGGCCGAGCGNCANAACCCCAGCCTCGTNGCCAAGCTTTACAAGGATCAACCCTGACCCATGCCCGTTGAGAAAGTCATCATGGTGGCGCAGGAGGAGTTCCTCCGCAAACAGGTCGCCCAGTTTCTGCGCAAGAAGCGCATCGACGTGGCCGAGTGCGGCACGATTCAGGAGGCGNATGATTACCTTGGCAAGGGCAACTTTGACCTGATGTTGCTGGATGAAAGCCTGCCGGACGGTAGCGGGCCGGATTTTCTCGTGGAAGTCAACCTGCGCCCGTCAAAGCCGATGGTGGTGATGATGGGTGCCGAGGGTTCGGTGGATACCGCCGTGAAGTGCATGAGCGAGGGCGCTTTCGACTATCTACTCAAGCCGTTTTCCAATGAGCAGATTGAAATTATCCTGCGCAAGACCGAGCAGTTCGCGCAGGTGCTCAACGTCAACCAGTTCCTCACCCAGCAGGATACAGAGGATACCGAAAACGAAATCCTGGGCGACTCCGCGTCCACCGAGCAATTGCGCAAGCTCATCCGGCGCGTGGCGCAAACCGATGCTACCGTGCTGATCCAGGGCGAGAACGGCACGGGCAAAGAGCTCGTCGCGCGGGCGTTGCACAAGAATTCCTCCCGCAAGGACGGACCGTTCATCAAACTCAACTGCGCTGCGCTGCCGGAGAATCTTGTGGAGAGCGAACTCTTTGGCCACGAGAAAGGCTCCTTCACNGGCGCCACCAACAAGCGCGAGGGCCGCTTCGAGCTGGCTCACGGCGGCACCATTTTCCTCGATGAGATCAGCGAAATGTCGCTCCCGCTTCAAAGCAAACTCCTGCGTGTCCTGCAGGAGCGCGAGTTCGAACGAGTGGGNGGCAATCGCACCATCAATGTCGACGTGCGCGTAGTTGCCGCCACCAACCGTAAGCTTGAGCAAAGCGTGGAGAAGAATGAATTTCGCCAGGACCTTTACTTCCGCCTCAACGTTGTGCCCGTGCACGTGCCCCCCCTGCGCGATCGCGAGGGTGATGTGCAGCAGCTGTCAGAGGCGTTTACCCAACGCTTNATTCGNAGCCACGGCGTGCCCGTCAAGGGCCTCACGCCCGAGGCAGTCACCGCGCTGGCCTCACACGATTGGCCAGGCAACATTCGCGAACTGCAAAACGTCATCGAACGCGCCGTGATTTTGTGCGGCGAGGACGGCTACATTCACCCCGAACAACTCGGCCTCACCGCNCCGCCTCAAGCCGGCGCCGGCGACGCCCCCACNGGCCCCATCGAGGAAGTCGCTCCCGAACCTGCCGCCNCCGCAACAGANCCTACTCCACCCGCCGCCGATAACGGCACCCCCACCACGCTCGCCGAGTTGGAAAAGCAGCACATTCTCAACACCNTGGCNCAATGCGACGGCAACCGCACCCGCACCGCCGAGACACTGGACATCAACATCCGAACCCTGCGCAACAAGCTCAACGAATACAAGGAGCAGGGCGCGGACATTGATTGATCCCAAGCGCTCCTTCTGCTATTGAACGCGGCATGGAGGGCGGCGAACAGCCGGACATTTTAAGACACTTTCAAGCNGGTCAAGAGGCNCGGCTCGCCGGTGATCTGGACAAGGCCGCCACGCATCTCTTTCAGGCTTTCGAACTGAATCCCGCTTCCATCCATATCCTTCTGGAGATTGGCCTGTTGCAGAGTCAGCGCGGTGAATGGGAACATGCCCGACACTGTTTCGATCAAGCCCTTCAAGTACAGCCGGACAACCCTCAAGCCCTTGATGCCATGGCGCACGCCTGCCAAGCCCAAGGGCAATTGTCCGAGGCCATCNAATACTGGAGTCGCGCCGTGGATCTCCAGCCCGATTANGCTGTTGCCTGGCAAAATCTTGGCCTTGCCCACGAGCACCTGGATCAACTGCCTNAAGCCATCGCCGCCCACCAGCNAGCCGCCACCCTGCGCCCCGACGATGCCAAATCTCANCGNCTCCTNGGGATGGCCCAGCTGGATTACGGGCTNTTANCTGCAGCCCNCAAGTGCAATGANCGCGCGTTGGAGCTGGCACCGGATGATCCCGAAGCCANTTGGCAGCGTTTTTTTCTGCGCGCGTTGGAAGNCGATTTCCCCGGTGCGTGGCCNGATTACGAGTGCCGNTTCAACCTGCCNGGCCGCACCACGCCGGATTTTTCNAGCGACGCCCAGCGTTGGCAGGGCGAGGAATTGCCCGGCCAAACGCTGTTGCTCCACGCCGAACAGGGCTTCGGCGACACCCTGCAAATGATCCGCTACGCTTCACGTTGTGCCGAGCGTGTGGGCCGGGTGCACGTTTGGGCGCCTGAGGCACTGCGACGCTTATTGGCCAACGCACCGGGCGTTTCCGCCATGGTGGATCAACCGGGCGCCTTCGACGCACACCTGCCGATGATGAGCCTGCCCGGCGTATTCGGAGACTCGCTTGAGAGCCCGCCTACCGCACCGTATCTGGGCAAATGGAGCGGGGCCGATACTCCGTTGCGCAACATCGGCCTCGCGTGGGCCGGCTCCGGCAATCAACCACTGGACCGCCGGTCGGTGCCCTTGGCAGAATTATCGCCCTTGTGGAATGTGCCCGATGTAACATGGCACAGTTTGCAGGTGGACCGCCGGNAANCAATTGCGGGCACACCTCTACGCGATCGGGCCGATGAATTGACGGATTTTGCGGCCNCNGCCGAGGTCATGGCGGAATTGGATGCGGTGATATGCGTGGATTCCGCCGTNGCCCACTTGNCNGGGGCCATCGGCGTNCGAGCGTGGGTGTTGCTNAGCTTCGCGCCNGATTGGCGATGGGGNCGNGAAGGAGAGCGCNCCCCNTGGTACCCAAGCCTAAAACTGGTACGCCAAGAGTATGGGGAATCTTGGACCACCGTAGCGCAGCGCTTGGCGGCACAGCTTCAATAAAGAGTTGATTCACAAAAAAAACGAGCGGCCAAAAGGCCGCCCGCGTGTGGATTGAATATGATTCCCGGTATCGTCTAGCTGAGCAGACGAAGGGCGTTCTGCGGGAGCAGGTTCGCTTGCGCAAGCATCGCCGTGCCAGACTGCACGAGGATGTTGTAGCGGGCGAAGTTCGTGCTCTCTTGGGCCACGTCCACGTCCTTGATACGGCTCACCGAAGCGGCGAGGTTTTCGTTCAGGATGCCGACCTGCTCATTAGTTAGCTGCAGGCGCTGGATGTTAGCACCCACTTGCGCCCGGTGCGTGGAAACATTTTCCACAGCCGCGGTAAGCGAGGCCAGCGTGCTGGTCACAGTGAAGCCAGAGGCGATCACGGAGGTCAGGTCCGTGTCATTCAGGTCACTGGCATTCAGCGTCCAGGTGTTGGCGTCACTGTCCTTGGTTACAGCCAGACCGCTTCCATCAAACAGACTTACACCGTTGAACTCCTTTGTGCCGATGTCGCTGATGTAGTTCTTCAGGTCAGTGAACTCTACATTATAGTTAGCAATGTCATCTGTAGACTTTGTTGCATCGTCAGCCAAGGTCATTAGCTCAGACATGCGATCCAAAGCCTTAGAGACCTTCTGAAGAAAACCGTCCTGCGTTTGGCTGTATGACAACGCGCTGGTCACGTTGTTCATTACCGCGTTGTTCCGGCTCATCTGAGCACCGAACTTCGTGGCCACGGCCAAGCCGGCGGCATCATCTTGAGGCTCAACGATTTTGGAACCCGAGGCCAAGCGGGCCAAGGCACCATTCAGGTTTTGGGTGGATTCAGCGAGCAAACGCGAAGTGCGACCCGCTCCGATATTTGTATTAATAACCATTTGACAACTCCATTTGTCGATTTCAGACGGCTTCCTTGCCGCCAAAGCGTTTTATAGGCGCTTCACCCTCCGTGAGTTACCGGGCATCACGAGGCCTTTCACCTATTACATCGGCACGGCAGAGGGGTGACTTTAGAAAAAAAAACGCCCCTTCCCGGGGCGCTTAAAATATGGCCGAAAATGCCTGTTTTTTGCGAAATAAAGCCATTAACAGTAAACCAAACAAAGCGGATTNATCGGTGTCATGCGGTTGATTGAGTGTACTTTGTTGACGTGCCGGTCCTCCAATTTTTTGCCNTNATCNAGCAATTTCATGCCGTTGGTATTGAAAATCGGCCGGGCCAATTCCATGCCGGTCTTTAGCTCGATCAGCAGAATCTCCCGCTCNCCGCGTGGCATTTGAGTCATGGGCACCGCCTTCACCAGTGCCCGGATGGCGTCCGGATCAAACATATGTTCCGCCAGTTCCGTTTCCATGTACTTGATCAGCTGCACATCCGCTGCGTTTTGGTTACAGTAAAAAATCACCGGCCCCAGCAGGCGCGCGAGGCGGGGAATGGTTTCCCCCTTGAGCTTGTCCGGATACCCCGTGCCATCCCAGTTTTCGTGATGATGTCGCACCACCTTGGCCACCTTGGCATATGGATTTTCCTCATTGTTATCCTCGGTGTCGGGCATCAGGCTTTCACCCAACTTTAATAAAATCGTCTCCGCGATCTCTGGATGCTCCCGAATCACCTCCATCTCCTCATCCGAACATTTTTCCGGNCCCCGCAGCCAACGCCGCACCACTCCCACCTCGGTATTCATCAGGCCAATATCATGCATCTGCGCCGCCAGACTCAGCACACGCGCATCCTCCGGCGACAGCTCCATCACCTCAGCCACACTCTGGCAAAGCGCCTTGGCTCGCANNGCNGTGTTACCCAGATTGGGGTGAAACGTGTANAGCATGCGATTCATGGCATCCAANGCCAGCCCTTCGCCTTCAATCCGTGAGCNTTCACTGGCTGCGCCATCGCCTCCCGCGGCCAGTTTTTCACTGAGATCCACATTCCGTTTGCGAAGCGTTTCCAGTTCCTGCTTCATGCGGAAACGCTCGGCAGCGTTCACCAGCGTCACATGCAGGTCATTGGTCATCCACGGCTTGGTGAGGTAACGAAACACCAGCCCGCTTTCCAGCACCTGGGCCAATTCGTCCATGCTAACACCGCTGGCCAGCAGGATGCGGCTGCAATCTTTCTGCATTTCCTGCACAGTTTGCAGCAATTCCATGCCCTCGCCGTTCAGGTTGCCATCAACGATCGTGACGGAATAAATCTCGGTTTGGAGNTGCTCCTTCGCCAGGCTGGCACTGTTTACCACCGTGGGATGAAAGCCCAGCTGCGGCAGCTGCTCCTTGAAGGCGTTNAGCACCAGCTCATCACTGTCAGCAATCAGCACCTTTGTGTTTCTCGTGTCGTCGTATGAATCAGCCATGTGAATTCCTCACTTTCGGTATCGGCGCCGCGCGCCTTTTCTTTAGCAATCTATAGTAAATTATTTTGTTAAACTAATCGCCGCCCATGCCAAAGGCCTTCAGGTCTTCCTTCGCCTTTTCCAGTTCCAAATCCAAATCCAACTCCAAGCCGTAGGTCATCTGGTACTGCCCCAAAAACTTCCACTCGGGCAACTGGTCGAAGGGTTGCTCATAATCCATGATGCGCGCGCCGAAAATATTCAGCTGCTTATAATTGGCCAGCGCATCGGCCACGGACACGCAGGCAGCGAGAAACTTGCTGTTATCCGGCTGGCCGTCCAGTGATTGATCAAACGGCTCGTGGTGATACCAAACCGCGCGGATTACCTCCAAGTGCGCCTGCAGGCACTCGCAGATGGCCGCGCCGATTTGTGCGTGGCTGACGCCAATAAATTCCTTTTCCACCAGAACATGGCCACAGGCGCGCTCGGTGGCGCGGATGATGATGCGGTCAAAATCTTCCGGAAAATAATGTTCCAACACTAGCTTGCCACAATCATGAAGCAAACCCGCAAGATACTCAGAGCCGCCTGGCGGGCGATATGCCGCAGCCACACGCTCGGTGAGGCGCGCTACCATGATGCTGTGCAGCCAGAAGGCACTCCAATCCACCTGNCTTTTGAGGTGCTCAAAATTCTTCATCACGCCCATTGCAAAGGCNATNCGGCGNATCTCGCCCAAGCCGATGAGCATCATCGCCTGATCNATGCTGGCAATGCGGCGGGCGGCGAAGCCNACNGANCTAGCCACACGGATGACGTCCGAGGCGAGGCCAGGATCCATGTTGATCACCTCGCCAACTTCTTCCATTTGGCAGTTTTCGTCCCGGGTAATTTGGCCGAGCTTGATGGCGGCTGCCGAGAAGGGAGGAATTATGGCCTCGCCGGAGAGAAGGGTGACTAGCTTGTCACTCACCCACCTGGTATCGGCAGTTTCCGAGACCAGATATTTTTTCAGGCGTTCAGGATCCGTGGGCACGGGCAAGTTTTGCCGTGAAACGGCGCTACCGCCAATGAAAAACCCACGTGCCTAGGCCAGCAGGCCCGGAATGGGGTCCGCATGATAAATCTTGTGTGGCCGGTCCGCGGCATCATGCCACATCATATCGCGCGGAATACCCAGTGCGCTGTAGATGGTGGCGGCCATGTTCTCGGGCTTTTGCGGATCACTGGCCGGATATCCACCGAGTTTATCGCTGGAACCGATCACGCGACCGCCTTGTACCCCGCCGCCGGCAAACCAAACGCTTTGCACCGCACCCCAGTGATCGCGACCCGGGCCTTTGTAATGCTTGGCCAACAACGAAATCTTCGGCGTGCGGCCAAATTCGCTCCCCATCACGATCAGCGTTTCATCCAATATCCCCCGTGCTCCGAGATCATCGAGCAACGCACTCACAGCCTTGTCCATTGGCGGCAGAAGATAATTCTCTAGGCTCGGCCAAGCGTTGCCGTGGGTATCCCACGTTTCGTTATTGCCAAGGTTTACCTGCACGAGGCTCACGCCGGCCTCCACTAATTGCGCGGCCGACAACAGGCTCAGACCAAAGGCGTTCNTGCCGTAGGCTTCCTGCCGTTTTTNGTCGGCAGTGGTCACGTCAAAGGCGCTCCGGGTTTTTTCGTTGGAAAGCAGGTCCACAGCCATTTGCCGATAACGATCAAACTGCTCCACTTCGGCGGCTTTTTCCAAAAACTTGCGCTGCGTGTTCAGGGAGTTGAAAAGCCGCTGTCGATTGGCAAACTGCGCCTTGCCCATGCCTTGGGGCAGCGAAAGGTTGGGCGCCTGAAATTTTAGGTTCGCGTCCTTCTGCGCGCCCTTGGCGTGGTGAAACAGGTAATCCGGATACGCGCCGTAATGAGCAGCGTGGAAGGGGGAGGTTTCCAAAAACCATGGCTCCCGCTGGCTGCCCATTTGCCCCGCGAATTGCCCCGGGATAGTGCGGCCGGTGCGATGCACAATCTTGTCCGGCAACACGATGGCCGNNGGCAGATTGTTGCGCGGGCGCAAGCGATCGTTGGCAATGGCGGCCATGGACGGCCAGTCGGTGGGCTTGGGTTTGCTGGAGTCATACCCTGGCGGCTTGGGCGTGCGGCCGGTGAGCATCACCAAATGGCCGTCGCTATGCTCAATGTAAGGATGCGTGAGTGACCGGCACAGGGCCCATTGGTTGCTGCGCTTAGCCAGCTCCGGTAGGTGCTCGCAAATCTGGATGCCGGGCGTCTTGGTGGGGATGGGGTTGAACGTGCCGCGCACTTCCTTGGGTGCGTCCGGCTTCATGTCAAAACTCTCGTGCTGCGCNAGGCCGCCNGAGAGGAAGATGTAAATGACGTTCTTGGCGGTCGGCGCCTTGGCCTCGGCCGCGCGCAGNGCGGGCACGTGGTTCATGCCCAANCCGAGCAGGCCAATGGATCCGGCCTGAATGGCGGTGCGCCGGTTGAAATTGCCGTGGCCATCTTGGAAAGGATGCTTCAAGCCGTTCATGGAATTAACCTTACGCCGCGCGCAGGTTTTGTAAAGGGCGGGAAACGAAAATGTTATCCCTTGCNATGNGCCCATTTAAATGCCCAGTAAGTGATGGCNGCAGAATCGGGCAGGGCGAGCTTGTCCTTGATGTGGTTGCGGTGCGTTTGGATGGTGTACAGGCTCAGGCTAAGTTTTTCGCTGATCTCGCGCGTGCTGAGACCGCGGCCAATCAGCGTAAATATCTCCAGCTCACGCTGGCTCAAGCGTCCCAGACCCGGCACCACCTCAGCCTTGCGGCGACCATTGCCGTTGCTGTTTTTGGTGGACTTCACATGCGCACTGGCTTGGGCATCGGCGTTTTCGTTTATCAACGCGGTCTCCAAAAGCTTGCGCAGTTCACTGCTCAGTGTGGCCTGATGCTGTTCGACGAGTTGCTCAATCCGTTCATCTGAAATGTTATCCTGCCGCACTGGGGNAGCCACCCCAAGGTANNCGAGCAGTTCGCCATCGGCATCTTNCAANGGNCGCGTTTGCANATCCACCGCNAANACNTTNCCGGNNGCATCNNGATTNAGCANGCGCCCGCTCCAGCCACCGCGCTTGGTTTTGGTGGCAATGTCGCGGCGCTGCACGGGGGAGAAGTCGTCGCGGTTAAGGAGGGTGACCGGCTGATCCAGCGCATTGGCATGCGTGTATCCGTACAGCTTGCGCCAGCCGGCGTTCACGTACCACAAGTGATCGTTCTCCGGATTAGTCACGGAAACTGCATCTGAAACCAGCTCCCAGCCTTGAGCCAGCTGGCGCAATAAAGTCCGAGTAGAGCCATTTTTCAGGCTCGGCGCCAAACGAATAGCAGTCCGACCATTCTGATTAGCCTTGCCGTTTTTCGGCGTCTTCCCGTTTTTTTTCGGTTTTTTTGCTATTTTCTTGGCTGCCATCGGTTTTATGCGAATTACCTGTGGTATTCAGTGTGGCCTTTTGGCCAGCCGAGCTCCTTCACTTCTTCAAGCTTGAACGGCTTGATAACCGCTTCAATTTTTCTATAAATTTTTTCCCGGCCGTTGTTTGGACAAGCGCTAACCGGTTCACGTGTGTCTGAATCACAACTCCCTTAAGCATCCGGTATGCCAATCCGGTCACCGCTCAAAAAAACTATGTTTTTCGTTGATTTTATTGAAAATATTCAAATAAGACCTGATGATAGTATAATCTAATTGGCCACTCTGTCGTTTTTTAGACAGACCCAAAACCACCAAAACGGATTAATTTTCAAAATATTCTGTTGTATTTGCCTGCCTTTCTCAATTTATTATTCCATTTTTTTGCGTTTTAAATCCTCTTTTTTGCGACACAACATTTAATACTCCGGTCATTCAAAGAGATAATTCGTACCGTAAATCAACATTTGGCTCTTGAGGAAACTAGCCATAAAATTGTAAAAAATGGCCCTCAGTGCCTAAATCGATCAAAGCTGAGTTTTTTGCGAAATCCGAGAAATATAGCGTTACAACTGAACGTTTTCTTTCAAATATGAAACTTTCGTGTGACATATTTTGACACTGTTCGAGTCCAATTTTACCCTGTGAACACGATGCAATGGTTCGTGGCAATGATGCTGATTCCGCTGGCCTCCGAGGCGGCGGTTTCTTTTCGGCATGAAGTGTTGCCCATTCTCACCCGGCAAGGGTGCAATGCCGGCACCTGCCATGGGTCGCCCAGCGGCAAGGGCGGATTTGCGCTGAGTTTGTTTGCCTTCGATGCCGAAGCTGATCATACGGTGCTTACCAAGGATTATCGCGGACGGCGCATTGATCCGGTGGATCCCGATGCGAGCCTATTGCTGCGCAAACCCAGCACGGCCATCGCCCATCGCGGCGGGTTAAAGCTGCCCAAAGCCAGTCGTGAGTATCG